>JANOKS010000071.1:0-125442 GCA_031419455.1 Alphaproteobacteria bacterium | reverse complement strand
GCCCTCGGCAAACTGCCGCGCCTCGCCCGGCGGCAGCTTCTCCGGCCAGATCGCGCGGTTCTTCCAGCCGTCGATGAGGCTGGCGAGATAGCGTGGCGTCCAGCGTTTCTGGTCGATGCCTTCCGCTTCCAGGATCTGCTTGATCAGCCGAAGTTGATCATCCGTATCCAGCACCGTGAAACCGGATTTCAGCTTCGCCAGTTCCGTATGCCGCCGCAGGATCTGCGCCGAGACGGAATGGAACGTACCGAACCACCGCAGCCCCTCGCTCTCGTCCCCGATCAACCGCAGCGTCCGCTCGCGCATCTCCCGCGCCGCCTTGTTGGTGAAGGTGACCACCAGCATCTGGCTCGGCCACGCTTTTTTCAGCGCAAGAATATGCGCCACCCGCGTCGTCAACACCCGCGTCTTGCCCGTGCCCGCGCCAGCCAGCACCAGCAGCGGCCCCTCAGTCGCCATCACCGCATCGCGCTGCTGCGGATTGAGGCCCTTGAAATAGTCGGCGTTCGCATCCGCCGCCCGATGCGGCCGCGCCGCCGCCGCCCGCTGCGAGATCGGGCGCGTGTCTTCCATTTCCGGCGCAGCCTCGAAACGCTCCTCCGGCAGGGGGATGTCGTCGTCCGACCCCGGCTCGCGCGCCGGCAGGTCGTCATCCGGAAACGGAATGTCAGATGGATCGCGTGAATCGCTCATTCCGCGCTGATCTGGCTGGGGTTTTCCCTTTAAGCAAGGCCAGCGCTGTAGCGCGTTGATTTACGGTTTGTTCTCACCCGCCCAGCGACCGCCACGCGACGTACCCGGCGACGACAATGATCATCCCCGCGAACAGGCTGCGCGCGAGCCGTGAATGGCCCGCGAGGCGTTTGGCGGCAAACAGCCCCACAACGCCGCCCACCGCGCCGCCAAGCAGGAGCAGGCCGGCGAGAGTCCAGTCGACCTGGCCGGTGAGGGCGTAGTTGAACGAGGTCGCGGCGCCGAAGAGGGCAACCGACAGGAGGGATGAGGCGGCAGCGTTCGCCATCGTCATGCCAGTGGCGAGCATCAGGCCCGGCACGATCAGGAAGCCGCCGCCGATGCCGAAGAAGCCTGCGGCCAGTCCGGTCAGCAGGCCCATCGGCGCAAGGCGTGCAACCAGCTTCAGGCTGAGCTGCACGTCCGGATCGCCCTCGCTTTTCGGCTTGCGGAACATGGAGAGGCCGATCGCCGCCATGGCGAAGGCGAAGGCGAGAAGCAGTTGCTGGCCGCTGATCAGCTTGGCGAGGCTTGAGCCCGCGAACGAGCCGAACAGGCCGGCGACGGCAAAGCCTGTGGCGCATGGCCATTTGATGCGCCCGCCGCGCCAGTGCCCGATCAGGTTGAAGGCTGCATTGGCGGCGACCGCCGCGCTCGCCGTGCCGACCGCCACGTGCGCATCCGTCACGCCGCCGAGATACAGCAGCACGGGTGCGGCGAGCACCGACCCGCCGCCGCCGAATACGGCAAGGAGGAAGCCGACGACGGCGCCTCCAAGCACGACAGCGATGGCGGGATCGAATGGCATGTGGCGTCGCCTATGCTGTCCTGCGGTTCCACGGCATTGCAGACAGCAGCTTCGCCATGCCGCACCAGCCGGTCGATCCTGCAAAGACGAGGCCGGCGCCGATAAAGGCGGACAGCCACACGAAGGCTGGATTGACCGTCGCGGCGAGGACTGCGCCGGTCACCACGATGCCGCCCGCCGTGATCTGCACCTGGCGCATGATCTCGATCGGCGCCTTGCGATCGGCGTTGGTTGCGAGGCCGGCCTTCTTCCAGCCGTCGAGCCCGCCCGCCAGCACGAAGGCAGGCTCGCCGACATGGGCGGCAAGGCGACCGCAGTTGGAATCCGTCCGCATGCCCGTCCGGCAGGTGAAGGCCACTGACGTTACGCCGCGCAGGGCCACATGCCCGGCTTCCAGGCGCGACAACGGCAGTGAGATTGCGCCTGCGATATGCTCGCGGGCAAACTCGTCCGGCTCCCTGATATCGATGAGCGTCAGCTCGCCGGCCTTGAGGCGGCGCGCGAGCGATTGTGCGTCGATGGGGGTAAGGCTTGTCATGGTAGGGCTGCTCACTATCTTTTCTTGCGTACAGGTCTGGGTTTCTCGGGACAGAAGATCGCGGCCAGCGTCTCGATCACCTTAACCGCAGCGGGATCTGCGATCCGGTAATAGATTGTCTGAGCCTCGCGCCGTGTTTCGACGACACCGGCCTCGCGCAACACCGCGAGGTGCTGTGACAGCGCGGACTGAGAGAGGCCAAGCGGCTCCTGCAGCGCGCCAGCGGGCAGTTCGCCATCGCCGAGCTGGCACAGGATCATCAGCCGCTTCTCGTTGCCGAGCGTTCGGAGCAATCCGGCCGCCTTGCCGGCGCTGGCTTCAAAGTCTGCGAGGGAGAATGTCTTCAGGTCCATCATGCCGTGTATATAACAGCACTTGCTAATATAGCAATAGCTAATATATGAACATCGCTGAACCGATGGCGTGGAGCCGGAAATGACTGAAATTGAAGCCTTCTTTGATGCCGCGACGTCGACCGCGTCCTTCCTCGTGTCGGATTCGGAAACACGCCAGGCTGCTGTCATCGATCCCGTGATGGATTTCGACCCCGCGACGGGCAAGCTGTCCACCGCATCCGCGGACAGGATGCTCGCGAGGGCCGAAGCGCTGGGCCTCAGAATCGTGTGGGTGCTGGAAACGCACGCGCACGCCGATCATCTTTCGGCCGCCGACCATATCCGCCGCAAGACAGGCGCGAAGATCGGCATCGGCGCACGGATCACCGAAGTCCAGACCCAGTTCCGCGCTCTGTTCGGCGCGCCTGAAGCGGAAACGGAAGCTTCGGTGTTCGATCATCTGTTCGCAGACGGCGAGGTTTTCCGGATCGGCCATACCGAAGCGCGCGTGATGCACACGCCTGGGCACACGCCCGCTTGCGTCACCTACGTCGTCGGCGATGCGGCTTTCGTGGGCGATACGCTGTTTATGCCGGACTATGGCACTGCGCGGGCGGATTTTCCGGGAGGCGACGCTGCAAGGCTTTATCGCTCGATCCACCGCATTCTCGCCCTGCCGCCTGAAACGCGCATTTTCGTTGGCCACGACTATCTCCCCGCCGGCCGGGACAAGCCGGTGTGGCGGACGACCGTAGCGGAGCAGCGCGCGTCCAATATTCACGTCGGCGGCGGCGTCACCGAAGAGGCATTCGTCCGGATACGCACGGCGCGAGACAAGTCGCTCGCTGCGCCGCGCCTGATCCTCCCGTCGCTTCAGGTCAACATTCGCGGCGGCGCGCTGCCGAAGCCGGAGGATGATGGCAGGGTGTACCTGCGAACGCCAGTCGTCGCCGGCTGAGCAACTCCCCCTGTCGCCGCCCTGGGCGTCAGCAACTGATCGACATGCAGGCGCGGCGTGGTCACGAATCGGGCGCCGATGCGTTTTCCAATGCTTGCAGGCTGTCAGCACGCTGCCTGTTGCGAAGCGATGGGTAGTGTCGCGTCGAATTTCAGGGGCGACATCGATGGGACTGTTTTCCTTCCTGTTCGGCGGCAAGAAAAACAAGGCGAAGCCTGCGACTGCGAAAACGTCCGGCGCTGTTGGCAAGAGCGCCGCCACGCCTAGCGCGCCAACTGCCTACGCGCCTGTTTCCGCAACCGCTGGCGTCGCGCAGGCAAAACTTAGGCTCAAGCTTGTCGCCTCGCTCCGCAGCGGGGATCAGGTTGCGGCTTATCAAGCCGCCAAGGGCCTCGCCGATATCCAGTTGCGCGCAGGCCGCAAGACGGTCGCGCGCACATGGCAGCAGCAGGCCGAGCGCATAAAGGCCGAAGCCGGGCTCTCGGCCTGACAGCCAGCAGCAGGCGCGACCTTCGACTGCCAAACTGCAGTTGCAACGGTTGACCGAAGTTGACCGTTAACGGTTGACGCGCACGCTGGTCGTGCGTTGCAGAGGAGCCTGTGCAGCCGTGAACAATGCCAAGTGTGGGAAGTTGATAACTGGACGCGAGCATGGCGACTTCGAGCGCCGCCTGAATGGCGCGACGCTGCTGACCGCCGAGGTGCTGTACTACATGCCAAAACATCCAACACTGCTGCAAACCTTCATGTGGCAGACGCTGGACGAGTCCCCGAAGTTTCCGCGGCTTGAAAAATTTCTCGACTTCTGGCGCCGCGAGATCGACGCGGTGATCCACTCCGTCCGTGTCGCTTCTGGCGAGCCGCTCACGCCAGCGGCATGGCGCAAGGTGGACGGCATCATCCAGCGGCACTGAGCTCAGTTCAGTTTCAGGTTCTTCAGCGCCGCGAACGGATTGGAGTCCTCCGACGGTTTGGCCGGTCCTGCGGAGAAGTTTTGCGGCGCAGGCCTGCCGCCCTTGTCCTTGCCCTGTGACGGCGCCTGACTGCCGTGCGCGCCTTGCGTGCCGGCGACCTCGCGCTTCATCGTGAGGGCGATGCGTTTGCGATCGGCGTCGATTTCCTTGACGCGGACATTCACGACGTCGCCAGCCTTGATGACGGCGTGCGGGTCCTTCACGAACGTGTCGGCAAGTTCCGAAATGTGGACGAGGCCGTCCTGATGCACGCCGATGTCAACGAACGCGCCGAAGGCGGTGACGTTGGTGACGGTGCCTTCGAGTTTCATGCCGACCTTGAGGTCCGAAATCTTCTCCACACCTTCCGCGAAAGTGGCCGTCCTGAATTCCGGACGCGGGTCGCGGCCGGGCTTGATCAGCTCGGCGAGAATGTCGGTGACGGTCGGCACGCCGAACTGTTCGTTGGCGAAGGCTTCCGGTTGCAGCATGGAGAGAAACGCCTTGTCGCCGATCAGCGCCTTGAGCGGACGGCCAGATTTCTCCGCGATGCGCTCGGCCACCGGATAAGCCTCCGGGTGAACAGCGGATGCATCCAGCGGGTTCTTGCCGTCCATGATGCGCAGGAAGCCTGCCGCCTGCTCAAACGCCTTCGGTCCCATGCGCGGAACTTTCTTCAGTTGCGTGCGCGTTGCAAACGCTCCGTGCTCATCGCGATAGGTCACGATGTTCGCCGCGACCGCAGAGTTGAGACCCGACACGCGCGCAAGCAGCGCGGCGGACGCGGTATTCACATCGACGCCGACAGCGTTGACGCAATCCTCGACCACGCCGTCGAGCGAGCGGGCGAGGGCGTTCTGGTCGACATCGTGCTGGTACTGGCCGACGCCGATGGCCTTGGGCTCGATCTTCACCAGCTCAGCCAGCGGGTCCTGCAGCCGGCGCGCAATCGAAACGGCGCCGCGCAGGCTCACGTCGAGATCGGGAAATTCCTTCGCGGCGAATGCGGACGCCGAATAGACTGACGCGCCGGCCTCCGAGACCGTCACGCGCGTGAGATTCAGTTCCGGCATCTTGGACGAGAGCTCAGCCACCAGCTTGTCCGTCTCGCGGCTCGCTGTGCCGTTGCCGACCGACACCAGTTCAACACTGTGCCGCTTGGCCAGCTGCGCCAGCGTGACAAGCGAGCCGCTCCAGTCCTTCTTCGGCTCGTGCGGATAGATGGTAGCCGTCTCCAGCAGCTTGCCCGTCGCATCGACGACCGCGATCTTGCAGCCGGTGCGGATGCCCGGGTCCACGCCCATCACCACTTTCGGCCCGGCCGGCGCCGCCAGCAGCAGCGCCTTCATGTTGTGCGAGAACACACGTATGGCGTCGGTGTCAGAGCGCTCCTTGAGACGCTCCACCAGATCGCTGTGCGAGGATGGCGCAAGGCGCTGCTTCCATGCCAGCCGCGCGGTTTCCGCCAGCCATTTGTCCGCCGGGCGCCCGCGCTCCTGGATGTTGAACGCGGACATGATGGTGGTCACCGCTGGATGGCGCGCCTTCTCGTCGTGCGGCAGGTCGAGATCGACCTTGAGAATACCTTCCTTCTCGCCGCGCAGCAGGGCGAGCGCGCGGTGGGAGGGCATGTTGGCGATGTTCTCGTTGAACGCGAAATAGTCGGAGAACTTGGCGCCCTCGGTCTCCTTGCCCTTCACCACGCCGGTGGTGAGCTTGCCGCCGCTCCACACTTTCTCGCGAAGCTGGCCGACCAGCGCGGGCGCTTCCGCCATCCGCTCGATCAGGATGCTGCGTGCACCTTCGAGCGCTGAGTCCGCGGTCTCCACACCCTTCTCGGAAGAAACATAGGCGAGCGCCTCCGCCACCGGATCGAGCGCGGGATTGGCCAGCAGGCGATCAGCCAGCGGCTCAAGTCCTGCCTCGCGCGCGACGCTGGCCTTGGTGCGGCGCTTGGGCCGGTAGGGTGCGTAAAGGTCTTCCAGTTCGACCTTGGTGGTCGCGGCGCGGATCTGCTTCTCCAGTTCCGGCGTCAGCTTGCCCTGTTCGCCGATGGAACGCAGCACGACTTCGCGCCGGTCATTCAGGATGGTGAGATATTCGAGCCGCTCGGCCAGCGTGCGCAGTTGCGTGTCGTCCAGCCCGCCCGTGCGCTCCTTGCGATAGCGCGCGATGAAGGGAACCGATGCGCCTTCGTCCAGCAGCTGGATCGCGGCGGCCACCTGTCCTTCGCCGACATTCAGTTCTCTTGCGATGATGCGGGCGATCTCGGCCACGACCAGTGGATCTTTGCCGGACATGTCTCTACCTCATCTCGCAGTTTTTTGGGTCAGTCGGGAAGCTGGCGGAGGTTATACCGCCAAGCCTCAGGTGTCGCGCGCGAATGGTTAGCGAGTGGTTAGTCGCGTCAGTTTTGCACAGCGATTGCGGGTGTTCGGAGCCGCAACGAAAACGTAAGGCGTCAGAGCGGAAGCTGTTTCGTCGTCACTGATACGTCGCCATCCTGGATCACGACGGCGGTGTCGGGGCGGGCGCCGGCAAGGCTCTTTGCGTCCTCCGGCAACCGCGTCCAGTAGCCTTGCACGAGCCATGTCAGCGGCGTTGCCTCGCTGCCTTCAGGACGAGGCGCGAGCGTGACGTCCACCGTCGCGCCATTCGCGGCGCGGCCGACGATGTCGATCACGTATGTCTCGGCGGGCTTGTCTGATGACGTCAGGCCGAAGTCGTAGCCCGCGCCGCCAAATGCGACTGAAATGGGGTTCGCCGCAGCAGGGATGCGCAGGCGCACCTGCCTGGCGTCAGGAGCCGCGAACTGAAGACGGATAGTGCGCTTGCCGTCGTCCGCAGTGGTGTCGTTCAGCACTGTTGCAATCGCCGGGCCGGGCGGAACAAAAGCGATGACCTTGCTGGCAAGGTTTTGCGCTGCGCCCGGCGGGGAGGGATTCTCGCCGATTGTCAGCTGCGAGCGCACGGCTTCGGGCAGCGCGCCGGATCGGGCGCCGGCGAAGACAGCAGCTTGTCGTGTGTCGACGTCATAGTGCGCCGTAAAATTGAGCGGCAGTGGACGCTCGACACTGTAGGCGGGAACCAGCGCGGTGATGACGATCGCGACCAGCGCAATGGTGCCGAGCGGGACGACGACTTTCAGCCGACCGGCCAGCAGCCCGCCGACCATGCCCAGCAGCGGCGCCAGCACCATCGCCTCGACCACGCCGAACATTGCCGCCATGCCCAGCCCCATGGTCACGTCCAGCAGGTGAATGAGCGGGAAGAACATCAGGATCAGGAACGTACTCGCCACGCCGTAGGCGATCAGCTGGTAACGCGGGAACAGCCACGCCGCGCCGCCCGCCAGCACGAAGACGACGCCGGGGATCAGGAAGATCATGGCGAAACCGGCGAGGGCGAAGCTCAGCCCCATCCCGACGATCAGGAACCAGAACCAGCCGGAGGCATAGAGCGTCTCGCGAGATGATTTCGGCGCCACCCATCCAAGTGCAACGGAAGACAACAGAAGCGTCAGCGCGAAGACCGCCATGTTGAACGCCTGCGGATGCGCAACCCAGAAGGCCGTGTCGGGACGGATGAGCGAGATCGCTTGCTGCAACACGAACGCGGCGAGGCCAGACGCCGCAATCAGGATTGGCGGCAGCGCAAGCGCCCGCACATCCAGCTTCTGCCAGCCGCCGTCGCGCGTCGGGCGGATGTTGAGCATCACGGCCACACCGAAGCATAAGCCCAGCAGCACAAGCGCGAACACCTGCGGCAACGACACGAACAGGCGCGAGCCGATATCGGAATAGGCGATCTCGCCCGCGCTTTGATCTTTGCTCCAGTCGCTGGCGAGGAAAGCGCGCGTAGCGCCGAGCGCCTGGTCGCCCATGTGCTGCACGCTGGCGCGGTCGAGCATGGCGAGGTCGTCGCGATTGGTGTGGTAGAAGTCGAGCCCGTCCGAGATCGCGATGTTGACGCCGTTGAACCCTGCATTGAGGTGCACGGTGAGGTCTGTCGAATTGGGCAGGAGCTCGTAGACGGCGGTCATCATCGAATTGGCGAAAGGCCGCGCGCCGCTCTTCGACCAGTCGGAGACGAGACTCGCGTTGGGATGGCCGGTCTCGAACATCATCGCCGGGCCGCGCACGCCCCGCGCTTCGAGATTGATGATGCGGCCCACCGTGAATGGATAGTCGTCCTGGTTGTCAACAAAGGCCTGTGCGCCGAGCAGGCCGGTTTCCTCGCCATCGGTCAGCAGAAAAACGACACGCTGCGACGGCGCCTGCCGCTTCAGGTGATGCGCGACCTCCAGCCACACGGCGAGGCCGATGCCATCGTCGCCAAAGCCGGGGCTGGCGTCCACGCTGTCATAGTGCGCCGACAGAACGAGAGCGGGACCATCCGTCGGTCCTGCAGCGAAGAAGACGTTCTGCACGAAAGCGCAGCGCGCCGCATTTCCCGACATCGACTGGCACACATTGTGAGCGCGAAGTTCCGGCGAATAACCCAGCGTCCGGATTTCCTGCAGCAGTCGTGCGCGTGTCTCATCCAGCGCGCCGGAATCAACAGGGTGCGGTGTGCCGTCGAGAACGCGGCCCAGGCGTTCGATGGCGCGCTGCGTGTCGAACTGGTCCGTCGCATTGGCCTGTCGCACGCTGTCGAGTTCCAGCGGCGCCGCGCGGAAGAAGAACAGGACGAGCAGCACGGCGAACACGCCAAGCGCCCATGGCGCGGCAGTGCGGGTGCGCGTCTGCGTGGTGGTGTCGCTTTCCAGATGTCGCCCCTGTGTCGCCGCCTCGCCCCAAGCAGCAGGATAGGAGACCCTGGCGCTCAGCGCCAGCGCAAGGTCTGGCCGGTTTCCTCGGCCTTGGGCGGCGACAGCCGCCGCGCCACCATGCAGGCGAGGTAGCAGCAGAACAGGCTGGACGCGCCAGCAGCCGTCGAGCCGGAGAGTTCGAGCACGAGGATGGCCGCGGCCATCGGCGCATCAAGCAGCACGGCGACGCACACAGCCATGCCGACGAGTCCCATGTAAGCCTGCGGCGCCGGCAGGCCGAGCACGACGCCCGCCAGCACGGCAAGCGATGATCCCGCCATCGCGCCGACAAACATGGCTGGGGCGATGGCGCCGCCACCCCAGCGGAAGCCGAACGTCACGGCGGCTGCGGCGATCTTGGCGAAGGCCAGCACGGGCATGAGGCCGGGTCCGTAATTCCCGCTCAGTCCCGCGCCCAATGGCTCAAACCCTGTGCCGAGCACCTGGGGGAACGCCATCGCGATCACGCCCAGCATCACTCCGCCGATCACCGGCAGCAGCCAGAGTGGAAGGCCGATGCCCCCTGCCGCGGATGCGACCAGCACCGGAGCACGCGTCCAGGTCAGGCTGCACAGATAGGCGAAGCCGATCAGCACCGGCAGTCCGACCAGCGCCGCAAGATGCACAGTCGCCGGAACGTTTCCGACCGGCGGCACTGAGATCAGTGCGCGTCCGTCGAGCAGCCACACCGAGACAAGCCATCCAGCCACGGCGGCGACAGCAACCGGCCCCAGCGACGAAATACGCTGGCGGCGCAGGATCAGTTCGCGCGCCAGAAATACGCCGGCGATCGGCGTGTGCATCACAGCCGCAATGGCCGCCGCGACACCCATGCCGACGAGCATCCGCCGGGACGCAACATTGAGACCCAGCAGGCGGCCGTGCAGCACTGCGATGGTCGCGCCAAGGTGGGCTGCGGGCTCCTCGCGTCCAGCGCTGCCGCCCCACCCAAGCGAAACGATGGCGATGAGGATCGACAGGAATCCGTCGCGGAGCGTCAGTGTGCTCGCGCGAATCGTGCCGCGCAGGCGGCGATGCTGAACCACGTCCTGAAGGCCATAGGCGCGCGGCGCCGATCCCCAGCCAAGCGCCATGCCCAACCGCAGCAGCAGCGCGATGATCGACCCGCCGACCAGCGGCGCGATCAGCCGGCTCCACCATGGCAGGTCCACAAGGCGGGAAGCCAGGCGGCCGGGGACGGCGCCGAATGCAATCCACTGCACGTAGGATATGATTCCGATGAACAGAACGACCGCGAGGGCAATGAGCGCGCCGACGATTGCGGCCAGCGCCCAAATGAGGAGGCCGCCGCGCTGGGGGCGGTCGATGACTTCGCCGGATGGACGAACGATGGCACGCGACATTGCGGCCACGTTCTGCGTGAGCAGGGCGACGGGTCAAGCGCGCTCGCCTCTGCGTGGACAAAAATTCAGTATCCGGAACAGATTTTCCGGCTGCCCCTGCGGCCTTGCGCCCATGGGATTGCCGCCCCAGTCTGCCCCCGAGTTACCCAGCGGAGCCACAATGCGCGCTTTCCTGACGGCCAGCCTCGTCTGCGGAGGACTCCTCATTGCCTCCTGCGGAGGAGAAAGTGACGTTGCGCCGGCGGCGGACGGCGGCGAGGCGACAGCGTCTGCGATCGCGAACGTTTCGGAGGCGGGGACGGCGGAGGCCTCGTTCGTGCTCGGCTGCGGCGCACCCTTCACGCGCGCGGCGACCCCGGCGACGCTGGCTGCGGTATTCGGCCGGGAGAATGTGATTCCCGAAACGATCGCCGGGCCCGAAGGCGCTCAGATGAATGTGACCGCGATCTACCCCAAGGATCCCGCGCGGCGGATCGAGGTGGTGTTCCGCAATGAAGAGGAACGTACCGACCTTTCCGCCGTGATGGTCAGCAGCCCCGAGTCGCAATGGACCGGGCCGGGCGGGGTGAAGATTGGCGATGGCATCGAAGCCGTGCAGGCGGCCAATGGCGCAGCGTTCGACGTGATGGGCTTCCAGTGGGACTATGGCGGCTTTGTCGCCGACTGGAACGGTGGAAAGCTCGGCGAGGCAAACGGCTGCGCGACCACGGTGCGCCTGTCGCCGGGCGCTGACTCGCTGCCGCCCGAGATTGTCGGCGATGGCGTGCAGCCTTCGTCCGACCTGCCGGCGATACGCGCGGCGCAACCAAAGGTCAGCGGATTCGGCATCAGCTGGGCGGCGGGAACGTAGGGTGGATAGAGCGAAGCGAAATCCACCGAAGCGGCGGGAACGGTGGATTTCGCTTCGCTCTATCAACCCTACGAGCCAAGCTCTAGTCTCGCGCCACCAAGAGGCGAGGGACGCATGACATCGTTGAACCGCAGGCAGGTGGTGGCCGGACTTGGCGGAGCGTTCGGGCTTGCAGGCTGCGAGAGCCTGAGCGGCATGGCTGCACCTGCGGGTCCGGCGCCGAAACTCTTCTATCTGGCGCAGGCGAAGGTGCTGATGCTGGACGCCGAGGGCGGTTCGCCGGTGACGCTGGTCGATGACGCACCGAAGGACGGTTCGCGCCCCACCGGCGTCAACGATGGCATCGCGGTGCACGCCGCGACCGGCCAGATCTACTGGACGAACATGGGCCGCGCCGACCAGGATGACGGCTACATCATGCGTTGCGAGCGCGACGGCTCCAAGGTGACGACCATCGTGACGCCCGGCGGAACCTTCACGCCCAAGCAGCTCAAGATCGATGAGGCCTCAGCCAAGCTCTACTGGTCAGACCGCGAGGGGATGGCGGTGCAGCGCTGTAATCTCGACGGCTCGAACATCGAGACGCTGGTCGTCACTGGCGCCCCGGCGCAGGACGCGGGCGACCAGTCGCGCTGGTGTGTCGGCCTCGCGCTCGATCCGGAGCGGGGCCATCTCTACTTCACCCAGAAGGGCGGCGACAATGCCGGGCAGGGCCTGATCCGGCGCATTGACATGGCAATGCCGCGCGCGTCCACGCCGGCCAATCGCCGCGACATGGTCACCCTGTTCTCGCGCCTCCCCGAGCCGATCGATCTCGATCTCGACCTCGACTCGCGCACGCTCTACTGGACCGACCGGGGCGACAACACCGTGTCGCGTGCGCCAATGGATCCCACAGCAGGTTTCGATCCTGCAACGCGCCTCGACCGGCAAATTCTTGTGCGTGGCCTCAGGGAAGCGATCGGCGTCGCTCTCGACCTCCCGCGCGGGCGCATGGCGTACACATCGCTTGGCGGCGAGATTGGCGTAGCGTCGCTCGATGGTTCGGGTGCACGGATGCTGGTTGACTCGGGCGGCATGCTCACGGGCGTCTGCTGGGCCTGACGAGCCCCTGCATTGCGTGACGCACTTTCCCGCCTAACCATGATCGCGTATCGAGTCGTTTCATGTCCATACCGGAAGACCTGCGGCCAAAGACATATGCGTCCCTCGAGCTGCTGCTCGACGTGATTCATTCCGTGCGCGATTTCGTGCAGTCCGATCTCGAAAGCATCGCCATCTATCTCTGCGTTGGCGAAGCCACGATGCGCCCGGTGCTGGCCGATCCCGACAAGGTGAGGGAGCTCTCAACGGTCGAGCGCGCGCCGGAGGAACTCCGCGGCTCCATCACCATGCTGCAGGTCGCGGGCAGGCTCGACATCCCGCGTGAGACTGTGCGGCGAAAGGTCAAGCAGATGATCGAGAAGGGCCTGCTCTACGCCGACGACAAGGGCCGCATCCGCTCGACTCCGAATTTCGACAATCCGGCCGTAAGGGCGGCGGTCGAGGCGATTCATGATTCCGTTCGCCGGTATCAGGAGCGCCTCGCCAAGTATGGCGTCGGCATCTGATCGGCAGGTGTGCATCTGACCGGCAGGCGCATTGTGCGCCGGTCGTGAATGCGCCACACAGGCGCCTTCGGGCCGATGGCCACAGAGCGGAGACTGATGTGCGCAAGACGTCACTGGCTTTTGCGGCGATGCTGTCCGCTGTTGTCTGTTTCCCGGCCGCGGCCCAGACCTCCGAGGCGAATCGCGCGGCGCTGCGCGAAATATTCGAGGAGATGGTCGAGATCGATTCCTCGCCCACCACCGGCTCGTGCACGAAGGTCGTGCGCGCGGCCGAGACGCGGCTGCTGGCGGCGGGGTTTGCGCCGGGCGACCTGCAGGTGATCATCCCGCCCAACCGTCCCGATGACGGCAACCTGGTCGCAACGCTGCGGTCATCCCGCGCCACGAAGAAGGGCGTGCTCCTGATGGGCCATATCGACGTGGTCGATGCCCGCCGCGAGGACTGGGAGCGCGATCCCTTCACGCTGATCGAGGAGAACGGCTTCTTCTTCGGCCGCGGAACCGCCGACATGAAAGGCCAGGCTGCTGTCTGGCTCGAATTGATGACCCGCTTCAAGCGGGAGGCGAACTTCCGCCCGTCGCGCGACGTGGTGATGGCGCTGACCTGCGGGGAAGAAACGTCCAACCGCGTCAACGGCATCGACTACATCCTCACCAACCACCGCAACCTGTTCGATGTCGCCTTCGCCCTCAATGAAGGTGCAGGCGGGCTGCTGTCCGATGATGGCCGGCCGCTGGTCGTGCAGGTTCAAGCCGGCGAGAAGATCCACCAGGTCTACACGCTGGAAGTCACCAACCCGGGCGGTCACTCGTCGCGGCCGACGCCGGACAATGCGATCTATCGCGTCGTGGCGGCCGCGGACAAAGTCTCGAAACTGTCCTTCCCGATCCAGCTGACGCCGGTCGTCCGTGAGTATTTCCGCATCACCGGGCCAATCCTCGGCGGCGGCGTGGGCGCGGCGATGTCGATCCTCGCGCGCTATCCGGATGATCCGGCTGCATTGCGTGTTCTGATGGCCGATCCGAGCTATAACGCGGCGCTTCACACGACCTGTGTCGCGACGCAGCTCGAGGCGGGACATGCGCCCAACGCCCTGCCGCAACGCGCGACGGTGACGCTGTCCTGCCGCGTGATGCAGGGCACGACGCCCGAGCAGGTCAAGGAAACCCTCGAAGGCGCGATCAACGATCCCGAGGTGAAGGTCGCCATCGTCCGCCGCCGCGACGGCTCGTCCGCGCCGCCGCTGACCGACGAGATCATGGGCCCGGTCAAGGCGCAGGCCGCAAAGATCTGGCCGGAAGTTCCGATCGCGCCGCTGATGACGGCAGGCGCCACCGATGGTCGTTTCCTGATGAACGCAGGCGTTCCCACGTATGGGCTCAGCGGCATGTTCGCCAAAAGCGGCGAGACCAACGCGCACGGCCTCAACGAAAAGCTGCGCGTGAAGTCGCTGTACGAGAGCCAGCAGTTTCTGGAAGGCGTCGTGCGGGCGTATGTGAAGTAAGGACCCGTCCTCACCTGCGCGTAGCGCGGGGGAGGTGGCGCGCAGCGCCGGAGGGGGAGTCCACGAGGGGGAACTCTCCAGCAATCCCCTCGCCGCGTCCCCCATCCGGCCCTTCGGGCCACTTTCCCCGTAAACGGGGAAGGACGAGTTCCCCTCCTATTTCTCCCGCGCCTCCAGAATCCGCGCGCCCTGAAGAATCCCATGCAGCGCGTGGTTTCCTTCGTGGCAGGCGAATTCGTAGACCGGGCCGATTGATGTGTTGAAGATCATCTCGCCCTTCCAGGTCTGCGTGTAGAACCCCGGATCGTCGATCTCGAAGGCGTAGGTGAGTTCGTCTGCGCCTGTGCGGGTGAAGCGCTCGGTGACTGTCGCCCGCTCGGACAGGAAGACCGGCTCGTAGTCGCCGTGCCAGCGGTTCCAGTTCTTCGTCACCACGACCAGCGTGTCGCCTTCCCATCGGCCGACGCTATCGCCCAGCCATTGCGAGACGGGCGTGGGCTTGTGGGCCTGGTTCAATCGCACGATGCGCGCGTCGTGCATCATCTCGACATCGATCATCACATGGTCGGTCGTCTGCACGATCTGGTATGTGTTGTTGTAGATGTTGTTCAGCATGGGCGGCCCACCCGAGCCGCGCGAGCCGACTAGGCAGCGGTCGGCCGGGTTCATGCCTTCCGGCCCGTCCTCATTCCGTGTCTTCATGATCTCGGCGATGCGCTTCCGGCCGGCGTCCGAGATCGGCATCTTGCCGTTCGCCGGTTCGGTGATCCAGGACGAGCGCGCCTGGCCGTTGACCACGCCGACCTTCATCCCGCGATCCAGCCAGAAGGCATTGTAGCCGCCGATTGCGCCGCCTGCCGCGGGCGCGCCTTCATTGGGGTTGGTGCGGCTGTTCTGCGAGACTTCCTGCTGCAGCCGCTGTCCTTCCATGCCTGTCACCTGCTCGGGACTGAGGACGAGAGGCAGGGCGGCGTTATTGCGCTCAAGCGTCGTGATGCTTGAATTCGTCCACATGCCGTGGAGGTCCGGCCGGCCATCGGGCGTGCGCGGCGGCTGGTAGCTCTGTGCAAGAGCAGCGGGCGCAGTCGCCGCGAGCGCTGCAAGACATAAGAGGGTTCGGAAGGCCATTGCGCGCGTCATCATCAAGTCTCCACCTGTCAGCGCAGGCTATGCGCAGCGAGGCTGCGTGGAAAGCGCATACATGGCGGCGCGCCTATCGCCCACGCGTCCAGCAGGCTGCGCCTCGACTTCGTGCGGCGCCCAGAATCCTGATCGACCTTCAGGCAAACGCGCGCATGAATTGCGCATATGCGCGTAGCGGACGCAGCGCGCGGGGGTGTCGTGGCGGCACATTGAGCAATCACGCCCAAGCGATCACCATGTGAGGTGCTGAATCGCGGGCCAACGCGCCGATCGTATCGCGCGCCATGGTCCCGTGATTCAAAGCTGTCATAATGCCCCAACGCGATAAGGAAAATTCGCATCGGGCGGCTGTGCGCGCAGCTCCGCCCTGACCTGCGTTGTGCGCGCGGAATCGCGGCGCCTGACATTCTGACACCGCCACGATTTAGCGCTTGGCCGGTCGGGTTCGCCTTCCCCCGTGCAGGCCCGGATGACCTCATCAGGACAACAAGAAACGACCGGGACGGAAACAGAGGAGATTTCGAGACACACGGGGACCAGCAGAATGAAAACCAAACTTCTCTATACGGGCATGATCAGGGCGGCCTTCGCGGGCGCCATCCTGATGGGGGGCGGCGCCGCGTGGGCGCAGAGCGCGCCTGATACTGCGGCGGACGACCAGCAGCCCGACAAGAGCGACGTCATCGTCGTCACCGGAACACGCACGGCAGGCCGCAGCGTTGCAGACTCGCCGGTGCCGGTGGACGTACTTTCCGAAGAGGCAATCGAGGACATTTCGTTCACCGACACCCAGGACGTGCTGAGAACGCTGGTCCCGTCGTTCACAACCGCCCGCCAACCGATTTCGGATGGCGCGACATTCATTCGGCCCGCCTCCCTCCGCGGCCTGTCATCCGACAAGACGCTGGTTCTGGTGAACTCGAAGCGGCGCCACCGCGCCGCTCTGGTGGCGACCGGCGGCTCAGGCACGCAGGGGCCTGACGTCTCGACCATTCCGGCATCCGCCCTCAAGACCATCGAGGTCCTGCGCGACGGCGCCGCGGCGCAGTATGGTTCTGATGCTATTGCAGGCGTAATCAACTTCATCCTGAAGGACGCTCCCGAAGGCGGCGAGATCACCTTCCAGGCCGGCTCATACTATGAGGACGACGGCGAGGACCTGATGATTGCAGGCAATATCGGCTTTGCCATCGGCGATGCCGGCTTCATCAACATCAGCGTCGAAGGCACCAGCGCCCAGCCAACCCATCGCGGCCAGGAATGGCGCACGCAAGCGGCCGACCCCGGCAATTTTGGCGGACAAAGCTCGTTCGACGTGCCGACATTTCTTGCGGCGAACCCGCAATACGCGTTTCTGTTCGGCTCTGGCGAAGACTTCGACAGCTCCAACGTCCAGATCTGGGGCCAACCGGAAACCGAGGCATTCCGCAGTTTCATCAACGCTGGCTACACCATCTCCGACGCGATGGAGCTCTACGCGTTCGCCAACTACTCGAATTCGACCGCCGACGGCGATTTCAACTATCGGTCGCCGATTGCCGGCATCCACCAGAACCGCATCCGTCTGCAGAATGGCTCGATCTTCCAGTTCGTGAACAACTACCCTGCGGGGCGCACGCCCCGCTTCGGCGGCAACGTCGTTGACTATTCGCTGACAGGCGGCATCCGGGGCCAGTTCGCGGACAATTTCCTGTACGACTTCTCGGGACGATACGGGAAGAACACGATCTATTACTCGCTGTGGAACACGATCAACCCGTCACTGGGCAACGTCTCGCCGACGACCTTCCACCCCGGCGACCTGGTGTCCGACGAGTTGGGCGTGAACGCCGACTTCGTCTACACCGTGCCCACTGAAATGTTTGTCGTTCCGCTCGATATCGGGTTCGGCGTTGAGTATCGCGACGAAGGCTACGAGATCGTGGCGGGCGATGAGGCCTCATACATTGCCGGCCCGTTCGGCCTGCAGGATCCGTTCGACTTCTGCTCCAACGAGGCGGCGGTAGGGGCCAGGACCCCGACCGCTGCTGGTCTGGCGGTCATCGCCACCGGTTCGACGCTGAACTGCGCCGTGGCCAGCGATCCGGTCTACACGCAGAACGCAGTCGGCTCAGACGGTTTCCCCGGCTATCCGCCGGCGTTCTCGGAAGCCTCCAGTCGCGACAGCTACGCCGCCTATGTCGACTTTGCATCCGACATCACGGACTACCTGTTCGTCGACTTCGCCATGCGATTCGAGAACTATTCGGACTTCGGCGAAACGTTCGACTACAAGCTGGCCGGCCGCTGGAAGGTGCTTGAGGATCTCAACATCCGCGGCTCCATCGGCACCGGCTTCCGCGCGCCGACGCCGGGCCAGCTGGGCACCACCAACGTCTCCACCGTGTTCGGCGGCGGCGGCGAACCGATCGCGCAGGGCCTCTTCCCGGCGTCCAACCCGGTCTCGGCTTTCCTTGGCGCACGGGAGCTGCAGCCCGAGAAATCGGACAACTACTCGCTCGGCGCCACAGGCTCCTTTGCGGGCTTCGACATCACCGTCGATCTCTACAAGATCGACATCGCCGACCAGTTCTACGCGGTCAGCCCGATCACGGTGACGCCAGCCATTCGCACAGCGCTTCTCGCGGCGAACGTTCCGGGCGCCGCCACGATCGGCCAGGTGTCGTTCTTCCAGAACGCCTTCGACTCCGAAACCTTCGGCGTCGATGTCGTGATCAGCTACGACGCTGACTGGGGCGAGATCGGCATGACGAACTTCACGGCCAGCGCGAACTACAACGACTACCAGATCGCCAAGGTAAATATCACCAACACCAACGGCACGCCGCTGTTCGATGCAGAGTCGATCTACGATTTCGAGCACGGGCAGGCGAAAACCCGTGGCGTGTTTACCGCCACGCACATGATCGGGCCGTGGACATTCATGGGCCGCGCGAACTACTACGGTCCGAACAACGTCTCGAACTGCGTTCCCAACAACTGCACGCCTGCCAACCTGGCGGCCGGCAACACGGTGTTTGAAGTTCAGGAACTCCAGTCCGAAGTCCTGTTTGACCTTGAAGCACAGTACGCGTTCTCCGACGATCTGACGCTCGCCGTCGGCGCACGGAACGTGTTCGACGAGTATCCGGACGAAGGCGAGTTCCGCCTGCGCGAGACGTCGAACGGCCGGATTTATCGCTCCGACTCGATCGTCGACTGGCAGGGCGGGTTCTACTACGGGAAGATCAAGTACGCGTTCTAACCAGACGGTCCCACGCGGGAGGCGCGCATTCCTCTCGCGTGGGCGCCGGATGGGCGCGGGCGCTGCAATAGGGGGCGCCGCGCGGCTTAACATGCCCTCAGCACTCTCTCTGTCTTGCCGGCGCCAGAGGCGAAGCGCGAAGTCGCATTCATTCCCGGTGGACGAGTCGGGGCTCCGGGAACAATCCAGTGGCGTTGAACGACATGGCGGAGATCGCGACTCAGCACGACTGGTTCGGCGCCATGTTCCAGCAGTACGGCCTGCTGGTGCTGTCCATGCTGGCGGCGGGGCTGTTCGCCGGATTCGTCGCGGGGATGTTCGGCATCGGCGGCGGATTCGTTGTGGTGCCGGCGCTTGCCGCCGTACTGAGCGTGCTGCCGCATCAGGGCGGGGACGAGCACATCATGCATGTGGCGATCGGAACGTCGCTCGCCACCATCTTTTTTACATCACTGAGATCGGTGCAGGCGCATGCGAAGCGTGGGGCGGTCGATTGGAACATTCTGAAAGGGTGGCTGCCCTGGGTGGTGGCCGGCGTCATCGGCGGCGTCGCGTTGACCAGCTTTCTCGATGGTAGCCAGCTGAAGATCGTGTTCGGTATTTTCCTGATCCCGCTCGGTCTGCAATTCATCTTCCAGATTCTTGGCCGCAAGGCGAAGGTTGAGGAGAACATGCCGAAGGGGCCAGCGCGTGCAGCGCTTGGCTCGGGCCTCGGCGCATTCTCGTCGCTGCTCGGCATTGGCGGCGGAACGCCGGCCGTACTGATCATGACGATGAGCGGCGTCAACATGCACCGCGCGGTGGCGACAGCGGCGGGCTTCGGCACGATCATCGCCGTACCCGGCGCCATCGGCAGTATGATCGCGGGGATCGGCGCGCCGGGCCTGCCGACCGGATCGATAGGCTTCGTCAATCTGATCGCGCTGGCCTCCATCGTCGCGATGAGCATCTGGACCGCGCCGCTGGGCGCCGCCGCCGCTCACAGGCTCGACCCGGTGAAGCTGAAACGCGTGTTCGGCGTCTATCTGCTGCTGACGTCGGCCTTCATGCTGAAGGATCTGGTGCCGGGGTTTGTCTGAGTCGTAGCAACGACTGTGAGCGCGCCCTCGTCCTTCGAGACGCCGCTACTGACAGAGTTTTCTTGTTTCTGCGTCGTACCCAGCGGCCCTCAGGATGAGGGTTCCTCAACGCGCTGGCTGGTTGTGAGGCCTCATCCTGAGGGCCGCGAAGCGGCGTCTCGAAGGACGAGGCCGGGCTCACCGCCGTTCCGTCACTTCTTCACGCTGTCCCGATAATCCTCCGCCGCCTTGAGCAACCGCACCACGTTGCCGCTCCACATCTTGGCGAGGTCGGCTTCGGTGTAGCCTTCCTTCAGCAGGCGCTCGGTGATCTTGGGCAGGGCGGTGATGTCGCGGAAGCCGGCGAGGCCGCCGCCGCCATCCCAGTCGGCGCCGAAGCCGACATGGTCCACGCCCACGAGTTTGATCGTGTAGAGCACCTGCTGCATGTAGTCCTCGAAGGTCGCGCGGTTCTCCGGGAACTGGCGGTCGAGGGCATTGAGCTCGTCGAGATAGAGTTCGTAGCGATCCGCCGGAAGCTGGTTGGCGTTGCTCCATTTGGCGCGCAGTGCAGCGAGCGCGTCGGTGCGTTCCTTCGTCTGTGGCAGCGGCTTGATGAAGGAGCCGAGCGCGTTCATGTGGATCACGCCGCCCTTCGCCGCCATCTTCTTCAGCAGCGCGTCAGGTGCGTTGCGCGGATGTTCATTGAGGTGGTCGGCGCCGTGGTGCGAGAGGATGATCGGCGTCGCCGAGAGGTCGATCATCTGGTCGATGGCGGCGTCCGAGGAATGACTGCCATCGAGCACGATGCCGAGTTCGTTGGCGCGCTTGACATAGTCGCGACCCATCGGCGAGAGGCCGCCCCATTTCATGCCGAGTGCGCCCGGGTTGGTCGAGTCGGCGAGCTGGTTGGTGCCATTGTGCACCGGGCCGGCCATGCGCACGCCGAGCTTGTAGAAGGTGTCGAGCAGGGAAAGGTCCTCGCCCAGCTCGTAGGAGTTCTCGATCGAGGTGTAGACGACTTTCTTGCCGCTCGCATGGATGCGGGCGGCGTCGGCCGAGGTGAGGGCGAGTTCGAACTTGTCAGGGTGCGCGGCGACCATCTTGTGGATCGACATCGCGCGGATCAGCGCCGCGTCCCGCACATTGCGATAGCCTTCCGGCGTCAGCGGGCCCTGGCCCATATAGATGACCCAGAAGCCGCCATCGAGGCCGCCCTCGACCATACGCGGATAGTCGACCTGCGATCCGTCCCGCTCCACGTCGTGCCGCGCCATGATGTCGTAGCCACGGAGGGTGTCGAAGAAGGCGGGCGTGTCGAGGTGGGTGTCGAGCGTCATGAGACGGTTGTGGATCGCCCAGGCTTCGGCGCTGACTCCCTCGGGAGCGGACGGTGCCATGGTCGAGCAGCCGGCCAGCGCGGTCGCGCCGATGAGGGCCAGTTTCAGCGGGGAGAAGGTCGCCATCGATGTCTCTTGATTGCAGGAGAGGGAGGTGTTCCGGCCACCATGCATGCCCGCCGTCAAGCCTCAAGAGCAGGGGCGGCGCGGCGTTGTGGTCTGCCGAAAACCCGGTCACGACTGCGTTTTTGCGTCTATCTGCAAATGAGAATGGGTTGCAATTAGGGGGTCGTTCGCGTAAGTTCGGGTCGGAACGGAGCCGCTGGGGCGCCGATAGGGAATGGCGCCGAAAAACCGGCCGCCGGGATGCGGGATGGCCGAAGGCTCGGACAGCTCAACACGCCTGATCGGGGACGCCGAAAGGCTGGCCGCCGAGAAGGCCGCGGCCAGGGCCCACAAGGCCAAGGTGCGCCGGCTGTTCTGGATGACCCAGGCGCGCGTCTGGCACTGGATCACCGGCGCTGCGACGCTGATCGGGATGCTGCTGTTCGCGATCACCGGCATCACGCTGAACCATGCGGGCCAGATCGAAGGCCAGCCGGTGGTGGTCGAGCGGACGGCGGTGATGCCGCCGGAGCTTCTCGTTCAGCTTGGCGAGGCGCCTGCAGAAGGTGGGAGCACCATTCTTCCCGCGCCAGTCGCCGACTGGCTCACCAAGGAAACCGGCGCTCCCGTTTCACGCCGGACCGGCGAATGGTCCGAGAGCGAAGTCTATGTCGGCATGCCCAAGCCGGGCGGGGACGCGTGGCTGTCGATCGACCGCGAGACGGGCGATGTGATCTACGAGAACACCGATCGCGGCGCCGTCTCGTGGCTCAACGATCTTCACAAAGGCAGGAACACGGGCCCGGTGTGGTTCTGGTTCCTCGACATCTTCTCGGTTGCCGCCATCCTGTTCTGCATCACCGGACTGGTGCTGCTGTGGATGCACGCTCCCCGCCGGGCGCCGACGTGGTTCATTGTCGGCGCGGGGCTGATCGTCCCGGCGCTGATCGCCGTTTTCCTGCTTCATGTCTGAGGTCGCGTATTGATGCGTAATATCCTGATCCTTGCAGTTCCAGTCGCGATGGCGGGCGCGGCGCATGCCGGCACGCTTGAACTCTCCGTCGAGATTCCGAAGCTCAACGTCGCCGAATATCATCGCCCCTACATCGCCATCTGGATCGAGGATGCGAGCGGCAAGGTCGCCGCGAACCTGTCGGTCTGGTACGACACCGACCTGAAGGATCAGGAAGGCGAGAAGTGGCTGAAGGACATCCGCCAGTGGTGGCGAAGGTCCGGCCGCAGCCTCGAGCTTCCGATGGACGGCGTCTCCAGCCCGACCAAGCCGCCGGGCAAGAACAGCATCAGGTTCGACACCGCCAAAGGCCCGATCGCGCTGCTGCCGGCGGGCGATTACAAGATCATCGTCGAAGCCAGCCGCGAAGTCGGCGGCAAGGAACTGGTCGAGATTCCGTTCAAATGGGCGCCCGGCGCCGAAGCGCAAGGCTCGGCCGCCGGCAAGGAAGAACTCGGCGCCGTCACGCTGAAGCTGACCAAGTAATTCAACGATCTCCGGGAGAGACAAGATGACCTTCGCCAAACGCCTGCTCATCGCCGCCGCCGCCGTCACGCTGACGGCCGGCGTAGCCCACGCCCACCGCGCCTGGATCCTGCCCTCGGCCACCGTCGTCTCTGGCGACAAGGCGTGGGTGACGATCGATGGCGCGATCTCGAACAATCTGTTTTTCCCGGATCACCGCCCGATGCAGATCGAGGCGATCGCGATCACCGCGCCCGATGGCTCCAGCGTGAAGCCGGTGAATGCGACGGTCGGCCAGTATCGCACCACGTTCGATCTCGAACTGAAGCAGAAGGGCACGTACCGCATCGCGCAGGCGAATTCGGGCCTGAACGCATCCTACAAGGAAGGCGCCGAGACCAAGCGCTGGCGCGGCACGATGCAGGAATATGTAGCCCAGGGCATCGACAAGAAGCCGGGCGTTGAACTCGTGGCCACCAGCCGCCGCGTCGAGACGTTCGTGACAAACGGCGCGCCGACGCCGCTGAAGACGACGGGCAAGGGCCTCGAACTTGGCGGCGCGACGCATCCGAACGATCTCTATTCTGGCGAGGACGTGACGTTCACGCTGACCGACAACGGCAAGCCGGCCGCGAACATCGAGGTGCTCGTGATCCAGGGCGGCGACCGTTATCGCGACGAGCCGGGCGAGCTGAAGCTGAAAACGGGCGCGGACGGCACGCTGAAGATCAAGCTTGAAACGGCCGGCATGTACTGGCTCGAAGCCGAGGCCTCGGGAACCACGACGATGGAAGGCAAGACGCTGAAATCGCAGTCGACTTATGTGGCTGTGCTGGAAGTGCTGCCGGGCTGATCAGAGCTAGGTTGAATCCATGTCTTGTCATTCCGGGCGAAGCAGCGAAGTTGCGCAGACCCGGAACCTAGGGGCGGCGAGCGCGGTGTTTGCGGCCCCTGAGTTCCAGCCAGTTTACCCTGAGAAGCCGCCGAAGGCGGCGTCTCGAAGGGCGGCTGCGCCGCTTCTGCTGGAATGACAGTGACTGAAACGAAGCGGGATGTTTGCCTCCTCATTCCCAAAGGCCTGAAGCCCGCGGACGTCCGCGCCTCGCGGATCGATGCGCCGGTGCGGCGCCTGTCGGGCGCGACGATGGGCACCGGATGGGCGCTGTCGTTTGTTGCGCATGAGACTCTGGAAACAGCGGCCGTTGCGGCGGCGCTTGAAGAGAGCTTCGCGCTGGTGATCCGGCAGATGAGCGGGTGGGAGCGCGGCTCCGATCTCTCGCGGTTCAATGCGGCGGAGGCAGGATGGCGCGTGATCCCGCCGGAGTTCGCGTTCGTGCTGAAGCGCGCGCTGGAGATCGCGGCGCTCACCGATGGCGCGTATGATCCGGCGCTTGGAGCCAGCGTCGAGGCGGCGGGGTTCGGGTCGGGATTGCTGGCCGGGCGAGCGGCAGAGGCGGGGTGGCGCAGCATCGAGCTCGATATGGCCGGGTTGCGCGTCAGGCAGCCGGGCGGGGCGGCGCTCGATCTCTCGTCGATCGCGAAAGGGTATGCGGTCGATCTCTGCGCGGACGCGTTGCGGCGCCTTGGCGCGCCGAGTTTCCTGATGGAGATAGGCGGTGAGTTCGTGGGGCAGGGCGTGAAGCCCGATGCGCAGCCCTGGTGGGTGCAGCTTGAGCTTTGTGATGGTCCGTATGCGGAGGGTGAGCCGTCGGGGACCGATGTGGCGCTGGTCAATCTCGCCGTGGCGACAAGCGGCGATTTCGTGCGCCGGCGTGATGGCGTCTCGCATCTTCTCGATGGGCGAACGGGGCAGGCGCTGATGGGCGATCTGTCGGGCGTCGCTGTTCTGCATGCCAGCGCGATGGAGGCGGATGGCTGGGCGACGGCGCTGTTCGCGCTGGGGCTGGATGCCGGGCTGGCGATGGCGGACGCGCAGGGGCTGGCGGCGGTGTGTGCGGTGCGCGGCGAAGATGGCGCGCGGACGCATCTGAGCAGCGCAGCGCAGGAGATGCTGGAATAACCGCCCCTAATCGTCCGAGATCATCGCCATGGCGCCTTTGCGCTCGCTCGGCTTCAGCTTGATGAAAAGGGCGCGGGCTTTCTTGATGTCGGCGGGTTTGCCGGATTCGGAGGCCAGCTTGAGAGCGATGGCGGTGGGGTCGGCGGCGCCTTTGATGAAGATGAGGGCCTTGGCCATCTTGCCCATCGCCTCGCGGTCGATTGCGCCGTCATCCATCCGCAGTCTCCTGCGCCATGCTGGCGCGAATAGATGCACGCTGGCATGGATCGGGTTGGCTGTCGCGGCGCAAGGGTAGTCAGCCCGATTTCGCGTGTTATGCAGGCAGATCGTTCCCGGGAGCCCCTGCCGCATGCAACGTCTGATCTTCATCGGCCTGATTGTCGCGATGGTGCTGGGTGCGGCGGTGGGCGCGCTCGTCTATGGCGACCAGGGCGCACGGGCGGTGGCGGCGGCGGAGCGGGTCGCAGCGTTCGACGCGAACCGGGATGGCTCGCTGAGCGACGCGGAATTCACGGCCTCGCTGGCGGGCAGGACAGACGATCTCACCTTCGCGCAGGTGGACAAGAACAAGAATGCTCAGGTGACGGCGCTCGAAATCGAGAAGACGCCGAGCAAGAGCCAGAGCGATATTGCGAGCTATTTCAAGATCCTGTCGGACATTTTCCTGCGTCTTATCAAGATGATCGTGGCGCCCCTTGTCCTGACCACGCTGACGGTCGGCATCGCCCATCTGGGCGGCGGGGCGGCGGTGGGGCGGATCGGCGCCCGCACGATGGGGTGGTTCATCACCGCCTCGCTGGTGTCGCTGGGCCTTGGCCTCATCATGGTGAACCTGTTCAAGCCGGGGGTGGACTTCCCCGTCACGCTGGAGACGGCGGTGGCGGATGTCTCGTCGGTGTCGACGGGCACGTTCTCGCTGGCCGAGTTCATCACGCATGTGTTCCCGACCTCGATCGTGGATGCGATGGCGCGGAACGAGATCCTGCAGATCGTGGTGATCTCCCTGTTCCTGGGCGTGGCGCTGCAGTCGCTGGGGCACAAGACCGCGAAAGTGACGGACCTGCTGGAGCAGGGCGCGTTCCTGATGCTGAAGGTGACGGGCTACGTCATGATGGCGGCGCCGTTCGCGGTGTTTGGGGCGATTGCCTATACAGTGTCGCTGCAGGGGCTGGGCGTGATTGCCGACTATGGCAGGCTGGTGGGGACGTTCTTCCTGGCGCTGTTTGTCCTGTGGTCGCTGCTGATCTTTGTCGGCTTCCTCATTCTCGGGCCGCGCGTGTTCAAGCTGATCTGGGACGTGCGGATGCCGGGTCTGCTGGCCTTTGCGACGGCAAGCTCGGAAGCGGCGTATCCGCGCCTGCTGGAGCAGCTCGAGCGGCATGGCATCGCCAACCGGGTGGTCTCCTTCGTGCTGCCGCTGGGGTATTCGTTCAACCTCGATGGCTCGATGATGTACTGCACCTTCGCGGTGATGTTCATCGCGCAGGCGATGGGAATTCCGCTGACCTGGGACCAGCAGATCGGGATGCTCCTGCTGCTGATGATCACGTCGAAGGGGATTGCCGGGGTTCCGCGCGCCTCGCTGGTCGTAATCTCCGCTACGCTTCCGGCGATGGGCATGGATCCGGCGTGGATCGCGCTGGTGCTGGCGGTAGACGCCTTCATGGACATGGGGCGGACCGCCACCAACGTGATCGGAAACTCGATTGCCTGTGCGGTGATCGCCAAGTGGGAGGGGCTTCTGTCCGACCCCGACAAGGACCCGCCGACGGTGGAAGAAGTTCTCGGACCGGGCGAGGACGCAGCGGCGACTGCGGCGAATCGCTGACCCCAGAATGGGCGGTGCTGACGCACTGGTCAGTTTCCAACCCGGAAAGTTGAAGTGCGAGGCGCCACTGCGCGTTGACGCGGCATGACGTGCAGGGCATATGCCCACGAAAGAAGGGTCGCCGGCTCCCCCCGGCAACGCGGCGAATAACAATAACAGCGCCGTTTCCAAGACCCCTGCGGCTCGATGCATTCGTCAGAAATGCGACGAGAACGCGCAACCTCTTCTGCAAAAAACGGCGCTGTCAGACTGGCGCTTGGGGCAAAACGAAGGCATAAATTTCCAGTCTCACCACCAAGGCCTAGATGCCGGGGTTGAGGCACCGGGGCGTCGAGAGCGAGAGAGACATGTATTACGCTACAAAGCGGAACAACACGACGACGCGCGCAATCGGCCTCGCCGGCGTCATCGTCGCCCTTGGCGGATCGGGCTATGCGCTCGCCAACGGACTCGGCCTGATCGAGAACAAGGTCCCCGAAGCATCCGAAGTCGTCATCATCGAAGAGCTCGAAGAGGTGGTCGAGGACGAACCACCACCACCACCAGTCGATGTCGACCTCCCGCCGCCGCCGCCGCAGGTGATCCTGCCGGACTTCGTGTTCGACACGCCGCCGCCGCAGGAAAATGCGGTGAGGCAGGTTCAGGCGGTTGCCGAGCCTGTGAAGGTGCAGCCGCCTGCCGCGAAGCCGGCGCCGCCGCTGCCGCCAGTCAGGCCCAAGGCTGACCAGCGCCGGTTCGATGAGATGCTCAACAAGGAGTACCCGGACGCCGCCATCCGCAAGAAGCAGGAAGGCGAAGTCAGGTTGTCCATGTGCATGAGCGCCGATGGGCGTGCGAGCCAAGTGAAGGTTATCAGGTCCAGCGGCGTGGAGTCGCTCGATCAGGCGGCGGTGAAGGGGATGGCGAAGCTGCGCTTCACGCCCGCGAAGGATGGCGCCGGCAAGGCTGTCGCCTGGTGTCCGCCGACCTATCCGGCTTATGAGATGACGCTGGTCTGGAAGCTGCCGGAGTAACAAGGGCGGCTGGTCAGCAGACGCGCTGGGGGATTGGCGCTCAAACGGGTTTATGGTGATGCGGACGAAGGGATAGCTTCGCGCCGCTGCAAGTGGTCTCGGGGTGACCCGAATGAGGAGAAGACGGTTATGAAGATGGCGTATCTTGGGGACGGGCTGAAGCGGCAGTCCAATCCGGTAAGACTGTTGCTTGCCGCGCTTGCGATGCTGTTCATGCCGATGACAGCCATGGCGCAACAGCCAACGGATGCTCCGCCGATGCTGCCGACGGAAGAAGCCGCCCCGGCTGTTCCGGAGGCTGCCGCCCCGGCCGCTGAACCCGCTGCGGCGGAAGGTGAAGAGAGCGCAGCCGGCGAGTCTGTCGCGGACGCCTTCTCGGTCATGGCGGTCTGGAACGAAGGCGACGTCGTTGCCAAGGCCACGCTGGTCCTGATGATCCTGATGTTCGCGGGCTCGATCTACATCGCGGTCACCAAGGCCGTCGACCAGTTCATCCTGTCGGCCCACATGAAGAAGATCCCGGCCTTCTGGGACGCCAACACGCTCGATGAAGGCCTCGACCTGCTCGGCCGCAACAACGCGTTCCGTTCGGTTGCCGAAGGCGCGATTGCCCAGGCCAACTCGGCCCAGGCCGGTCTCGGCGCGCGGATTACGCGCTCCGACCGCATGTCGCACCAGATCGGCATCGAACTTGAGCGCGTCAACCTCCGTCTGCAGGGCGGCATGGCCTTCCTGGCCACGGTCGGCGCCATCTGCCCGTTCGTCGGACTGTTCGGCACGGTGTGGGGCATCGTCCAGGCGCTGATCCGCATCACCGCTTCGGGCGACGCATCGATCGAGAAAGTCGCCGGCCCTGTCGGTGAAGCTCTCATCATGACCGCCATTGGTCTCGCGGTCGCCGTCCCGGCGGTTATCTTCTACAACCTGCTCGGCCGCCGGAACAAGAACATCTCGGATGCCGCCCGTCACTTCGCCTACGACGTCGACAAGCTGATGGCTTCGTCGACCAAGGCCTAAGTGTATCGCGTAGGGAGAGCCGAACATGTCCGATGAAGTCATAGGCTCAGGCGGTGGCATATCGCTGGTTGAGGAGGAGGAATCCCCCGTCAACTCGACGATCAACACCACCCCGCTCGTCGACATCATGCTCGTGATGCTGATCATCTTCCTGATCACCATCCCGGTCGCCGTCGCGAGCATTCCGGTCGACTTGCCGAACGAAAGGAACGTGGTCGTCGTCCCGCGGAAGGAGAACATAAACCTCTCCGTCCGTCCCGATGGCGCCGTGTTCTGGAACCTGTCGGAGATCACTGAAAGCCAGCTGGCCTCGCGCCTCGCCGTCGTGGCGCGCGACGACCCGCAGCCCGAAGTGCATATCCGTGGAGACCTCACCACGCCCTACTTTGAAGTCGGCAAGGTGGTCAACATCGCCCAGCGGGCGGGTATCCTGAAGGTCGGCTTCATCACCAAGGCGCCCATACGCAGATAGTGATGACGTGTAAATTCCCTCCCCCTGATGGGGGAGGGACATAGGAGTAGTTCCTGATGTCGATGCAGGTAGGCGAAGCCCAAGAAGGCGAGCCGCTCTCGGAAATCAACACCACGCCGCTGATCGACGTGATGCTGGTGTTGCTGATAATGCTGATCGTGACGCTGCCGCCGCAGCGCCACGCCGTGAAGCTGGATACACCGCTGCCGCCGCCGCCGAACCAGCCGCCCCCGCCGGAAGACATGCCCGATCCGATCCGCATCATGATCAGTTTCAGCGGCGAGATTCAGTGGATGGGCGAGCCTGTGAGCCGTCAGCTGCTCGACCAGCGCATGAAGATCGAGGGCGTCAAGCAAGGCGACCTTCAACCCGAGATCCACATCGAACCGGACCGTCAGGCGCAGTATGGCGTGGTCGCCCACGTGATGGCGTCCGCACAGCGCAACGGCCTCAAGAAGATGGGCGTGATCGGGGGAACGTGATGCCCCCCGGCAAAGTGATTGGGGCGTGATCCGGCGAACTTGATCTCGCCGCATTCTGCCCGGTGAAGTTGCAGGCGGTGCCCGTCCGATGGCCGGGGGCCGCCTAACGCAGTTGAAGCTGCGTGAATCGAGTTGAGGATGGGGCGTGGCCCGCTATATCGAGCCCATAGCCTGATCGGAACGCAGATCGGAATGAAGGTGGAGGAATAACATGCAGACGTTCGGCAAAACCCTGCGCAACAGCCTGCCCGCACTGGGCCTCGGCTTGCTCGGCGCGCTCGGCGCAGCCAGCGTAGCAATGGCTCCTGCGGCTTACGCGCAGAAGGTCACGGCGAAGAAGGAGTTCGTCGAGAACATCCAGGCCGCCCAGGCCGCGATGAATTCACGCAACTGGAGCCAGGCGCTCGCCAAGGCAGACGCCGCGGCGCCGCACGCCTCGGGCGCCCAGCAGCGTGGAGCGGTCGAGCAGATCCGCGTCGCCGCCAGCTGCGACGGCTCCATCAAGAACCATCAGGGCTGCATCAGCGCCATCGAGAAAGCCAAGGCCGCCGGCGGACTGCCGGGCAGCCTGACCAAGAACTACGACCAGATGCTGGCCGGGCGCTATTCCGACGCCGGCAATGCAGCCAAGGCGCTGCAGCAGACCAAGGCCAACATCGCGGCCTATGGCGGCACATCGACCGAGCACGCTTTCGTCGCCAAGAAGGAACTCGAGGCCAAGAATTTCGCCGGCGCGCAGTCCGCAATCAACAAGGCCATCGCGAACGGCAAACCGACGGCCACCCATTACAACATCCTGCTCAACGCCCTCGCCGGGCAGAACAAGATGGACGAGTACTACAAGACGCTCGAGCGCATCGCGCCGTCGATGGGCAACGACACCTACTGGCGCATGCTGATCGAGCGCACGAAGAAGGAGCCGAACTACCGCTCCAACGACGCGTCGCTCGACGTCTTCCGCGCCATGGAAGCCGCCAAGGTGAAGCTGAAGCCGGACGAGCAGTTCGCGATGGCGGAAGCGGCGCGCAACCGCGGCATCGCGGTCGAGGCCGCCAACGCATGGGCTGTGCTGGTCAAGGCGGGCGATGCCAACGTCGCGAAGCACAAGGCGATCGTCGATTCAATGACCAAGAAGGCCGCTGCGGACAAGGCGACCGAACTGGCCAAGAGCGAAGCCACCGCCGCGACGCGCGTTGGAGGCGAGCCCTATGCGAACGTGGCCGAAGGCTATCTCGCCGCCGGCAACGCGACCAAGGCGATCGAGCTGTTCAACAAGGCGCTCGTCAAAGGCGAAATGCCTGTGGGAACGGTCGATCTCGTAAAGCTCCGTCTCGGCGTCGCCCAGTTCAAGGGCGGCAAGAAAGCCGACGCTGTCAAGACCTGGCAGTCGATCAAGGCTGACAATGGCGCGGCCTGGCTGGCCAAGACGTGGATCGCGATCTCGAAATCGTAGTCGCTTCGGCGCAGTGAACAAGGAAAGGCCCGGCTGGAAACGGCCGGGCCTTTTGCTTTTCCGGCGGCGAAGCGGACGGAATGGCCGCAGGTTCAGTGTTTGACGCACCGCGGCCAAGCCGTCATACGGGCGGCAAAAGACGCCAAGAAATCCTCCCCCGCCATGCTCCAGATCAATGACCTGACGTTCCGGATCGATGGCCGGCCCCTGTTCGAGGGGGCGTCGGCGCAGGTGGCGGATGGCTGGAAGGTCGGGCTGGTCGGCCGCAATGGCACGGGCAAGTCCACCCTGCTGCGCATCATCCGCGAGGAGCTGGGCAAGGGCGAGAATGGCGATGGTTCCGTGCGGATTAATCGCGGCGCCAAGATGGGCTATGTGCTGCAGGAAGTGCCGGCCGACGACAAGACGCTTCTGGACGTGGTGCTTGAAGCCGATGCCGAACGCGCCAGCCTGATGCGCGAGGCCGACACGTGCGAGGACCCGGACCGGATCGGCGAGATCCACATGCGGCTGGCCGACATCGATGCGTGGTCGGGCGAGGCGCGGGCGGCGGAAATTCTCGTCGGCCTCGGCTTCACGCAGAACGATCTCAGCCGCGCGTGCAAGGAATTCTCCGGTGGCTGGCGGATGCGTGCAGCGCTCGGCGGCGTGCTGTTTGCGCGGCCCGAGCTTTTGATGCTGGACGAGCCGACGAACTATCTGGATCTTGAAGGCGCGGCCTGGCTTGAAGTCTATCTGCGCAAGTATCCGAACACCGTGGTGATCGTCAGCCATGATCGCGATCTGCTCAATCGTTCGGTGACGCACATCCTTGCGGTGGAGAATACCAAGCTGGTGCTGAGCGCTGGCGGCTATGACACTTACCTCCAACGCCGCGCGGAACGCACGCAACACCTTGCGGCGCAGAAGGAAAAGCAGGACGTCCAGCGCGCCCACATGCAGTCTTTCATCGACCGCTTCAAGGCAAAGGCATCCAAGGCTGCTCAGGCGCAAAGCCGTATGAAGATGCTCGAGAAGATGACGGTCATCACGGTGCCGCTGGCCGAGCGCACCATCCCGTTCAAATTCTATGAGGTCGAGGAACTCGCGTCCCCCATTCTCGAACTCGACAAGGTCGACATGGGCTACGCTGCCGGCAAGCCTGTGCTGGACCGTGTCAGTCTGCGTCTCGATTTCGATGACCGTATCGCCATCGTCGGCGCCAACGGGCAGGGGAAGACCACGCTGGTCAAGTCAATCGCGCAGAAACTGCCTCTGCTGCAGGGCCTGCGCCGCGCGTCGAAGAACCTGCGCATCGGCTATTTCAGCCAGGACCAGTTGGACGAACTACGCGCCGGCGAGACCGTGCTCGATCACGTGAAGGATCTGCTTCCGAATGCCGGCCAGGCGCAGGTCCGCTCGCTCGCGGCCCAGTTCGGCTTCGGCCATGAAAAGTGCGAGACGAAGGTCGACAAGCTATCCGGCGGCGAGAAGGTGCGCCTGCTGATGGGGCTGACCACCTACAAGAAGCCGCACATTCTCATTCTCGACGAACCGACCTCGCACCTCGACATCGATAGCCGCGAGGCGCTGATCTATGCGCTGAACGAGTTCAATGGCGCGCTGCTGGTCATCACCCACGACACTTATCTCGCAGAGGCGACGGCGGACCGGTTGTGGCTGGTGAAGGACGGCAAGGCGCGCGTCTATGACGGCGATCTTGCGGACTACAAGGCGCTGGTGCTGGCCGCGGATCGCCCCAACGAAGACAAGCAGCACGCCATCGCACGCGCGGAGATTGCAGCCGCTGCGGAGAAGTCTGGCGCGTCCTCAGCTGGTGGGTACGACAAGCCGAAGCCCGCGCCAAAAATGTCGTTCAAGCAGAAGCACCGCATCGAGATAGCCGAGAAGGACGTCGAGAAAGCGCGCGCCGCGCTCGAACTGCTCGACCGCGACCTTGGCGATCCTGGTACGTTCACGCACAAAGCGGATGCAGAGGCAAAGCTGAAAGCCCGCGCAAAAGTGCAGGCGCAACTCGATGCAGCTGAGGCAGAATGGCTCGCTGCGCTGGAGGATGCGGAGCAGTAGGGCGCTCAGGCGCCGCCGCCACCACCGCCGCCACCGCCTCCTCCACCGCCCTTGCCCTGGGTACGGCGCAGCATCTGGCTGGCGGCGCCGCCACCGAAGGATTTACCGCCGCCCTTGAACTGCTTCGGATCGAAGCCTTTCTTCGGCGCGCCGGCGCCGGGGGGGCCGCCCTTGGTGCGCTGGTCGGATGTGCCGTGCAGCTTCTGCCATAGCGCCTTGGCGTGCTCGGACTGGCTGGCGTGATCGTGGCCGGTGGCCTCGGTGTGGTCGCCCGGTTTGGCGCCGGACTTGGGCGATGGCGCCGCCTTGCCCTTGGCCTGGGCCGGCGGACGGGTTTCGGGCGTGTTGCCGGTTTTCGACTTCGCTGGCGTGGGCGTCTCTTTCGAACTCACCGGCGTTTCGCCGCCTTTTGATTTTGCCGTGGATTGGGGGGCAGGCTTTTTCGGTTCGCTGGGCTTGGCCATGGGTCGGGCTCCTTATCGGGGCGTGTAGACCGCCCGCTGTCGTAATGTAGGCCGCTCGATCTCAACGCGGGAGGGGCAAACGCCCTCGGCCTTCATCCGCGACTCGATCCAGAGGAGGATATGCTCGAATGTCGGCTTCTCAAGGCCTGGCACGTCGTTGAGAACGGTGTGGTCGAGCCCGGAGAGGACGCGCCTCAGCAGGTCCTCCAGCGCGCCAAGGTCCATCACCCAACCATCCTTGCCGGGCGCCGGGGAGGCGACGCTGGCGGTCACGAGGAATGAGTGGCCGTGCACGCGGCGATAGTGGGCGCCGCCGGCTTCGGCCTCGATATAGTGGCTGGCCTCGAAACTGGCCGTTGCGCTGATCTCGAACATGACCCGGAACTCAGACGTCCAGCGTCCACCAGGGGAAGCTAGGCAGCGACGGGCCCATCCGCCCCATGCGGCAGGCCACGATCGCGACGCCGGGGTATACGTCGGGCTTGTTGGTCTGCACAACTGCCCCCCGCACGCCGGGCTGACGCAGGCAGAGATCGAGAATTTCCCCGCAGAGCGTCTCCTGCAGGTTGAAATGGCGGGCGTTGACCAGCGCGAGGACGCCCTCACGCACGAAATCATAGTCCTGCACACCCTCGATCGTGTCGGCGGGCGGCGGCGGCTTCAGCATCAGGGTGACGGAAACGAGCAGGGGCTGGCGGGCGGCCTGCTCGAAGGCGTGAATGCCGATCGAGGCAGAGGTTTCGATCCCGCCGATACGGATGAGGTAGAAGTCGGGGAAGCTCATGGCGTTTCCCCGGGGCGCGTGTCGAACATCACGTCGCGTGCGCTGGACTGCAGGCGCTGGCCGTTGTCGACATGGATGACCTGCCCGGTGAGCGAGCGCGTGGCCAGGAGGAAATCGAGCGCGGCGCCGACATCGTCGAGATCGATGGGGCGGCCCATCGGGTTGCGGCTGGCGGCGATCTCAAACTCGGCCTGGCTCTGGTCGAAGCTCGGCAGAAGCAGGCCGGGGGCAATGGCGTTGACGCGCACCTTTGGCGCGAAGGCGCGGGCCATCATGTCGGTGGCGGCGAGCAGCCCAGCCTTGCTCATCGTGTAGGAATAGAAGTCCGGATTCATGTTCCAGAGCTTCTGGTCGAGCATGTTGACGATGAGATTGTCGTGGCTCGCGTCGGCCTGGCGGAACAGGCATTCGGAGAGCAGCGCGGGCGCACGGAGGTTGACCGCCATGGCGTGGTCGAACACGTCGGGCTTCATCGCGCCGGGTGTATCGTAGTCGAAGACCGATGCCGAGTTGACGAGCGCGCTGAGCGGGCCGCCGGCGAGTTGCGCTGCCTGTCCCACGAGGGCGCTGGCGGCGGCGTGGTCGGCGAGATCGGCGGTGCACGTCCAGATGTTCGGGTTGCTGGCGCGCAGTTGCTCGCAGAGTTCAAGCGCTTCGGTCGCATTACGGTTGGCGTGGATGACAACGGCGTGGCCGGCGGCGGAGAGCCGCTCGCACAGACGCCGGCCCACGCGTCGCGCGCCGCCGGTGACGAGGATGCGCCTTGTGGTGGTCATGGGGAGTCTTGGGGGCAAGGGCGTGTGCGGGTCAAGTCCAGTGTGTCTAACGCGAGGACGTCTGACGGAGAGCGCAAGTGGAACAGCAGGCGCCCCTCTCCCCCTCGTGGGGAGAGGGTGGGGTGAGGGGGGCGGCTCCGCAGGTACGCTGGTGGAGACAAGTCAACGTCTCGAAACGCTGAGAGGCCCCCCACCTCCTACCTCCTCCCCACAAGGGGGAGGAGGGTGAGCACCATCGCACGCCTTGCTGTTGAGACTGCTGTAGTGAGTCAGGAAAGAAGCTAGTGATCCTGTGGTCAGCGGGTGCCTGCGCCGGAATTCTGCATACTCTTTGTGGCCGGCTCGCCCTCCAACCGCTGGCCCTTGCGCCAGTCCCACGGCATCACGAATTCGCCGGACCAGATGCCCGCCTTGGCGTCACGTGCGGTGATTTCGGCGGGGACAAACTCGGTCGAGTAGTCGCGATAGGCGACGGCGTGACCGTTGCGGACGAGCCAGTCCTGAATGCTTGTCCCGCGGACGGAACACTGGCCGAGGATGCGCTGGTAGCGGTCCTTGCCTTCGGAAACGCAGGTGACGGGGTTGCGGTTGATCCACGCATCGAGCGCGTTGGCCGCTGTGGCGCCGCAACGCACGAGCGCGCCTTTCGCGTCCTTGCACTTCTGGCCGGACTCGGGCGCATCGACGCCAACGAGGCGGATGCGTTCGGAGCGGATGTCGAGCGTATCCGCATCAATGACGGACGCCGTGCCGACGATGGCTCCATCCGGCGCGGGCGGCGGATTGGCTTCAGCGACGGATGGTTCAGGCGTCTCCGGCGCAGACGTTTCGGCGCTGCCGCCGGATGGCGCAGGGAACGGCACGCCGACATCCTCGCCCCACACATACCAGGCGGCCGCCAGCACGCCGAGAATGGCGCTGACGACGAGGGAGGTTGAGCCGGACCTGCCGCGGGAACGGCGGGGATGCGATTTGGTGCGGGTGCGCTTTGCCATGCGGCAAACCGTGCAGTCCGCAGGTTACCGAAAGGTTGATTCGGCCTTGCGTCGGGGGCGGGTGCGGTGTCATTTGCCCGCGGATTCAGGAGCCAAGCCCATGACCGGAGTTGCAGTGGTCGGCGCCCAGTGGGGCGACGAGGGCAAGGGCAAGATCGTTGACTGGCTCTCCAGCCGGGCCGATGTGATCGTGCGCTTCCAGGGCGGCCACAATGCCGGCCACACGCTGGTGATCGACGGAAAGGTGTTCAAGCTTAACCTGCTGCCGTCGGGCGTGGTGCGCGGCGGCAAGCTCTCCATTATCGGCAATGGGGTGGTGGTCGATCCGTGGCACTTGCTCAACGAGATCGAGTCGATCGCGAAATCAGGCGTGCATCTCGGGCCGGACGATCTGATCCTCGCCGACAACGCGTGTCTCATCCTGCCCTGGCACAAGGACATCGACGCGGCGCGTGAGGAAGCGGCGGCGGGCGCGCAGATCGGCACAACGCGGCGGGGCATCGGGCCAGCCTACGAAGACAAGGCGGGGCGGCGCGCGATCCGCGTGGCGGACCTTGCCGATCCCGCGGCGCTGGACCTGAAGCTTGATCGTCTTCTCGCGCATCATCGTCCGCTGCGGCTTGGCCTCAACCTGCCGGAACCGGATGGCGCGCAGCTGAAGAAAGACCTGCTCGCAATCGCGCCGCAGATCCTCGCCTACGCGCAACCGGCATGGGAGCGTCTCGACCAGGCCGTGCGCCTCGGCCGGCGTATCCTGTTTGAAGGTGCGCAGGGCGTGATGCTGGATGTGGACCACGGTACCTATCCGTTCGTCACGTCGTCCAACGTGGTCTCAGGGCAGGCGGCGGCGGGATCGGGCACGGGGCCGGGGGCCATCAACTATGTGCTGGGCCTCGCCAAGGCCTACACCACGCGCGTTGGCGGCGGGCCGTTTCCGACAGAGCAGGACAATGAGATCGGCCAGCGGCTCGGCACGCTTGGGCATGAGTTCGGCACCAACACGGGGCGCGCGCGTCGCTGTGGCTGGTTCGATTCCGTGATGGTGCGGCAGGCGTGCGCGGTCTCTGGCGTCACGGGGTTGGCGCTGACGAAGCTCGACGTGCTGGACGGCTTCGACGAGATCAAGGTCTGCACGCACTACAAGCTGGGCGATCGCGTGATCAACCACTTCCCGGCGGGCATGACGGACCAGGCAAATGTCGAGCCGGTCTATGAGACCGTGAAAGGCTGGAAAGGCTCAACGCGCGGCGCACGCTCATGGACACAGCTGCCGGGCGAGGCCGTGAAATATGTGCGGCGGCTGGAGGAGTTGGTGGGCAAGCCGGTGGCGTTGCTCTCCACATCGCCCGAGCGGGAAGACGTGATTCTGATGCGGGATCCGTTCGAGAAGTAGGGTGTCGCAACAGCGTGAGTCCCGCGCGCGTGGTTCGACGGACGGCGCTGCGCGCCTGCTCATCATGGGCTACTCTGGCAGCCTGCACCAAGCGTTCATCCTGAGCAGCGACCATAGGGAGCGTCCGTCGAAGGACGAGCGCGTGTGTGTTCAACGCCCCTTCGGCCTGAACGCGATCAGCACATTGCCCGGCGGCTCGCCGAAGCGCGCGTAGCCGGACTGCACGAACAGCGTGCCGTCGCCAGCGATGTAGGGCGCCGAGTCGAGGCCGCCGCCATGGCCTTCGACGCCGTTCACAGTGTCCGCATACGGACGGTTTGTCATGTATTCGAACAGGACCTCTCCGGTCGCGCCGTCGAAGATGCGCAGCATGCCCTGCGTCGTGCCGGTGACGACGGCGCCGTCGACAAGTAGCGGAGCAGGCGACATGCCGAGGCGGCACGGCGCCGTGGGGCGTTGCGGAGGCGCGGCGGGTGCGGCGGCTGGCGATGCAGCTGGCGCGACAGCAGCCGCGGGCGTCGTGGGACGCGGCGGTGTGGGCGCGACGCGCGGCGCCGGAAGCACGGGTGCGGAGATGGGCTGGATGCGCCACTCCGGCGCGGGTGCGTAGGCTTTGGCGACGGGCATTTCTGCGCCGCAGTCGCGCTGGTTGGGTTTGTACGACCATCTGATCTCGCCGGTCATCGCATCGAGTGCGTGGAGGCCGGGGCCGAAGGCGGGGTTCTCGCCGGGAGCGCCGGGGCGGTTGGGATCATTCATCGGCGCGAAGATCAGCTCGCCGTCGAAGGCGAGGCCCCAGTGTGCGCCGCCATTGGCCGAGCCGCGGCCGACCTTGTTCGACCAGACAAGCGCGCCATCGTCTGGATTGAGCGCCCAGACGACGCCGGACTTCTGGCCGGCGATGACCAGCTCTGATCCGTCCTTACGTTCGATCAGCATGGCGGTGGCGCCGAAATCGTGGTCGGGGCTGTGATATTCGCCGGGCCAGTCGCAGTTGGCGGCGCGGCGGCCGCAGGCATAGTTCCAGATGTCGGCCTTGGTCGCCTGGAAGATCCAGCGTTTCGCGCCGGTGTCGAGATCGTAGGCAATGATGGCGTCGGATGTTTCGGTCGCAGGCCAGGAAACGTTCTCGCCCGTGCCGGCGTAGGCCACGTTGCGCTTCGCATCGATCACCGGCGTGGACCAGATGATGGCGCCGGACGGTCCCCATTGCTGTGTGCCGGTGCGGCCGAGGCGGGTCGGCTGTGCGGGCTCCATCGTCGTGCCGGTCCAGAGCTGCTTGCCCGTGGCGAGATCGAACGCGATCAGGGCGCCCTGGCCCTTGCAGCATTCATAGCTGTCGTCTCCGGCGTAATTCACCTCGATCGCGGACACCGGCGTGATCACCTTGCCGTCGTGCACGACAGGCGCGCCGGTGATGCGGTTGTACTCGTTGAGACGGGCGTTGGAGACCCAGAGCTTGGCGCCCGTCTTCGCATCGACCGCATGCACGAACCCGGCGGCGTCGCCCATGATGATCGCGGCGGGAGAATTGTCAGTTGCTTCGGCAAAGGTGAGCGAAGAACGAAGCGTCATCTCGGAGACATAGTGCCACTTCACGCAGCCGGTATTGGTGTCGAGCGCGTAGAGGCGGCCCGAGTCGGTGGCGGCGATGAAGATGGTGTCGCCGACGATCACCGGCTGAGAGCGCATGGTGGGCGTCTGCGGGAATGCGACGACCCATGCGACGTCGAGGGTCTTCATCTGCTCGCGCGTCAGGCCGGTCTCTTCTGCCGTCTGCGCGCGGTTCGCCGTGTTGGTGACGCCGAATGTGGTGGAGATGCGCGGTGCGCCATCGAGGCGGACTTCGCGTGTCTTCACCGGGCAGCGCGCGGCGCTGATCCACGCGTCATTGTCGCCTTCCGAGGTCGGCAGCCAGTTGATGAGCTGGGCCAGTTCTTCCTTCGGCACATCCTTCGCCTGGATCTTCATGTAGCCGAGTTCGAGCGCGTATTTCACCGTCGCACGGTTGAGCTGGCGGATGGCTGCGAGAGATGGCGCGCCGCTTTGCTGGCCGCTGTCGTGACAGGACGCGCACCATTGCTGATACACCGCCTCGCCGGGATGCTCGCCGGCGTCGGCCGAGGCGTGCTCCGGCATGATCTCGCCGGGGCGCGGCGCGCATGCGGATGCGGCGCAGGCGATGACGGCCGCGAGCGCGAACGCACGGAAATGGTTCATTGGGTCTCCTCCCCGGGAGCAGTCTTCTTGTTTGGGGCAGGGTATCGCCGCGACCCAGCGTGGCAAGGCGAGGCGGGGTCAAGGAGGCGTGAGAGCGCGCGCTATTCCGCCGCGACGGCGTGCGTGCGCGCCTGTACCGCAGCGCGGCTGGCGAGCGACCAGCTGAGCAGACGGTCGAGCCCGGCATGGAAACCCTGCGGCTGCCATCGGATGGCCTGCTCGGCGTCCATCTGGTCGAGCATCGGGCCGGAGGAGAGTGCGGGCGGCCCCTGGCAGCTGACGAGATCCATCCAGCGGCCATCGGGACGCGGCGTGCGCTCGTCGAGCAGGGAACAGACGGATTCGGCGATGTCGATGTCGCGGCGCTCCGCGCCGACGGAGAAATCGATGCGGGACAGTGGCGGCGCGGCTTCAGCGGCGCGGAGCAGGCCGGCGGCGAAATCGCGTATCGGCAGCCAGTCGCGAACGATCTCGCCGCCATCAGGTATGGCGAAGGCGCGATCGTGCATCAGGTGGGTCACGAGGCGCGCCATCAACGAGGCTTGCGGTTGCCACGGCCCGAAGGCTTCGCCGGCGACGCAGGTGACCAGCGGCAGGTCGCAGGCGCGGGCCCAGCGGTCCATCAGCGCGGCGGCTGCACTGCGCGCGCCATGGACGCGTGTGGGGCGAATTGAAACGTCGTTCGCCGCCTGTTCGGCATGCACGATGCGGAAGCGCTGTTTCTGTTCGCCGCCAAGGTCGTCGCGATACGCGCGGCAGGCTTCGAGCACGGAGTAAGCTCCGCCGATCTCGCCATCCATCAGCGCATCGCCCGGCGCATCCGGCGTGGCGGCGAGGTGGATTACGGTGTCGGGCGCAAACTGTCTGATGACGGCGCGCATCATCGCGCGGTCGGATGCATCCGCTTCGAGGCGGGCATAGCCCTCGCGCGCGGTGATGGGCACAAGCGCAGGCGTGGGCGTCGTGCGTCCACGGCGATCGACGTTCATCACATGGTCGCCACGCTCGACAGCGAGACGCACCACGGCGGACCCGACGAATCCGCAACCGCCTGTAACGAGGACACGCATAAGGCCCCAAGCCTCCAGACGTTAACAAATGGAGGATTCTTGGTTAGCGGGGGGTTAATGCCGGGATTAGATCGGCGGGGCGTTGGGGTTCGGGTTGGACTGGATCAGGTTCCAGACCTCCTTGAAGGGCTCGTCTACCACCTTGCTGTCCTTCTGGAAGAACATGGTGGGGCGGTTGGCGGCATCGAATTTTGGCCACTGGGGCAGGCCGGGCGCGCCGTTGGGATCACCGGTTCTTGCGAACTGCACCCATGTCGCGCTCATCAGCCTTCCCATCGCCATGTCGTCTTCGGTCGCGCCGGCGAACAGCGGCGCGTTGGCGACGTTGTCCATGATGTAGGGAATCTCGGCCGTGTGCGGGGCTTTCAGCACGAAGTCCTGTGGCGGGATGTCGTGGGCGAAGATGTAGGCGTAGACGCCGGCCGGTTGCGCCGCCTTGCGCGTTGCGAGCGTGTGGTGTGACGAGAGCGAGCGGAATGTGCCGGTCACCTGCATGAGCAGGTGGTGCGGAGCGTAGTCGGGATACGCGGCCTTGAAGGCGGCTGCGATCTCCTTCCCCTTGCCGGGGATGGCGCGGTTGGCGGCTTCGAGAACCTGCGCGTCGGTGGTTTTCACCCATTCCGGATTGCCGACATTGTAGAGCGTCTGCTCGTCCTTGGTGAAACCGATCATGATCGGAATACCGGCGGATTGGGCGGGCGCTGCAGGATCGAAGGGATGGGCGGGGATGTTCACGTCGTCGATCGAGGGACGGAATCTGTTGGCGCCCATTTCCCGCGCGACGGAGAGGATATCCTCGGTCGATATCGTGGATAGCTGCTCAGCCGCGATGGAGGCCGAGATGCCGAGCCCGATGATGAATTCGCTGACCGTATCGGCGGCGTCTTCCTTCGTGCCCGCGCGCAGTCCGGCCCCGGACTGGATCACCGCCTTGTGGAACAGGCCATTCGCGGCTGGCATCGACAGGAGCGTCGAAACTTTCGCGCCGCCGCCGGACTGACCGAAGATGGTCACGTTGTTCGGGTCGCCGCCGAACTGGGCGATGTTGTCGCGCACCCATTCGAGCGCCATCACGATGTCGAGCATGCCAGCATTGGCGGACCCGCTGAAGCCGGGCACGCCAGCCGAGTCGAGCGCAAGGAAGCCAAAGATGTTCAGGCGGTGGTTCACGCCGACGAAGACAACGTCGTGATTCTTCGCGAGGTTGTGGCCCCGATAGATGTTGAGGCCTGCCTGCCCGTAGGAGAAGCCTCCGCCGTGCAGCCACACCATCACCGGCCGCGTGGCGCCTGCTTCGGCGCCTGTCTTCTGCGCGTAGACGTTGAGCATCAGGCAGTCTTCATCGCCCTCCGCCTTGTTGCCTTCGGGCGGCTTGAAGGCTTCGGTCATCGCAGCCTGCACCAGAGGCGGATAGGCCGCGGCGCCTGCGCCGGAGCGCATCTGGACCGCAGCCTGGCCATAGCTGGCGGCCGCCTGTTCGACCGCGAGCATGGACGGTTTCACGGGGGCCTGGAATCTCAGCTGGCCGACAGGCGGCTGAGCGTAACGCACACCGAGGAATTCCAGCACGCCGTCCTCCGCCTGCACGCCGCGCAGCTTGCCGAGCGTGGTCGATACGAGGGTCGGATCGTTTGAGACCGGGACAGGAGTTGCTTCACCGCATGAGGCGAGGCCAGCGAGCGATGCGCCGGCGAGAAGCATGGCGCGGCGGCTAAGAACAAGTGTTTCCATGACACGTCTCCCCTTGTGCGCCGTCTCACAGCGCTCGCCCTATCGATGATAGACGGACGCAGAACCGTCAAGCGCCGCTCAGCTTCCCGTGCGCCTGAACGTGTAGACCACGTTGTCGAGGCCGAGCAGGATGGTCTCGTCATCGACCATCGGGAAGTCGAGCGAGACGCTGGCGGCGTTGTCCTCGCAGCTGTAGGTAAGCTGGGTGATGTCGAGCGCGGTGATGCCGAGGGCGGCGGCGTCCTTCGCCGGGTCGGGCAGGTTGCCCTGGAACAGCGAGCGCGGCGGCACGATGTTGGTGCTGTAGGCTGGCTTGCTGCATGTGACGATCGGCGGGCCGGATGATTTGTCCGCGGCCAGCGTGAATTTCGTGAAGGCGGGATCGGGCGCAGGCTCCTCGCCGGACATGTCCCACCAGGGCGCGACGCGGGCCGCCGTCAGTTCCCACGTTCCGAAGAACGGGTTGCGGGGCGTGATGGCATCGGCGCCTTCGGCGGGCGCTTCCACTGCCGGCGAGCAGGCGGTGGCTGCAAGCATGATGCTGGCGATCAATAATCGGCGCACGACAACCTCACTCGCTGTTCGGCTGCCTGCATAACAGGCGTGAGCTCCGGAGGGGAGGGGGTGCGGGCTAACGGCTGCGCCTTGCGAAGACATGCGAAAGCGCAATGGCGCCTGCGGTGGCGACGTTGAGGCTGTCCATGGCGCCCGCCATCGGGATGGAGACGCGGCGGCTGCGCGCCATCAGGTCAGCGGGCAGGCCGGGGCCTTCGGCGCCAAGCACGAGCGCAAGGCGAGCGGGCGGCAGGAGCTTGCCAAGGGCTTCACCGGCGCTTGGTGAAAGAGACCAGGCGTCAATGCCTGCATCGCGAAGCGCCGCCAGAAGCGACGCGCCATCGCCGGCATGCGCGAAGGGCAGGGTGAGAGCGGCGCCCGAGGAGACGCGGATCGACTTGCGGTAGAGCGGGTCGCAGCTGGTTTCATCGAGCAGGACGGCGGACGCGCCAAAGGCCGCGGCGTTGCGAAAGCAGCCGCCGACATTGTCGTGGTTCGACAGGCCGATGAGGACGAGCAGTGTCAGCGGGCCGGGCGGGAGGCTGGCGAGAAGTTGCTGCGCCGTCGGCTGGTCGCCGCGACGCGCGAGGGCGAGCACGCCACGGTGGAGGTGGTACCCCGCAAGACCGTCCATCACCGTTTGCGGCGCCGTGTAGACGGGCGTGACGGGCGAGACTTGCTGCAACAGGTGTGCGAGGGCGTCGGTCCGTTTCTCTGAAAGAAAGAGCGAGTCGATCGGAAAGCGGCCGGTGCGGATCAGCTGTTCAAGCGCGATCGTGCCTTCGACGATGAAGCGCCCGGCGCCGCGATCGAGGTCGCGGTCCTTGAGTGCGCGATAGGGCGCAATGCGCGGATCGTCGGCGGAGGCGATAGGGATAAGCACAGCGGGTTGTGACGCGCACGTGCGGCGAGGGCAAGCGAGGTCTGTTTCCTCCGTCGCGCTTCGCGCGCCACCTCCCCCAATGCTCCGCATCGGAGGAGGAAAACAGCGTCGCTTGCCGCCAGAAAAGAAAAGGCCCGCTCCTGCGAGCGGGCCTTGTCCGTTCTGATTGCGAAATCGACTAGAGGTCGATGTCGGCGTCGCGCAGGTCGCGGGTGGCGCTGGCGCGGGAGACGTTGCCGGCTTCGAGTTCTTTCTTGTCGAGGCCGCCGTCCTTGTTGGTGTCGAGGTCCGCGAAGCGGGCCTGCACCGACGCCATCGTGCCGGTGAGCTCGTTGATCTGCACCTTGTTGTCGGCGTTGTTGTCGAGCGCGCCGATCGTGCGGGATTCCATCAGCTTCGCCTGCAGGTCGTTGCGGACGTTGGAGACGGTCTCGTCAGCCCAGCGATAGTTGACCCGGAAGTACATCATCTCCTCGAAGGACTGTTCGCCCCAGGTGACGTTGATCGTCGGGTCCGGGTTGGCCTTGTTGTGCTCGGAGTTGTCGTAAATCCACTTGGCGACCAGCTTCGTGCCGGCCTTGATGTGGATCGGCTCCACCGGATCGTAGTCGCGCTGCCAGTTGAAGTCGTATTTCGGCAGGCTGAGGAGCATCGTCTCCTTGCCGTCCGGCGCGATCTGCTTCAGCTCGACCGACCAGCCGCGATAGTGCGAGTGCGGGTAGAGCGTGTAGAGGTACGCGTCGGCCGGGAATTCGAGATAGGCGATTTCCTTGTGGCGGGCTTCGCCCTTCGGGATCTTCAGCGCGAAGTCGGAGATGACCGTGGAGCGCTTGATGAACTCAGGCGCCGTTTTCAGCGTGTAGTAGCCGATCTGGGTCTGGTCCGTCGCCGACTTGCCGGTCGTCGTGTAGTGCATCGAGTACGACAGCTTGCCGCCGGCCGGGACTGGAGCGCCGGCGCCCGCCGCGATCACCTGCGGCTCGGCGCCCGGCGTGTAGGAGCCGACCGAACCGCCCGGGATGCGCGCCGGCTTGGCGCCGCGATCCGGCGAGTGGTTCGACGTCACGTGGTGGAGCACGGAGCGAGCGCCCGGCTTCACGGCGATCGCCTTCAGCCATGTGTCTTCCTTGAACGGGTTGTCGACGCGCATGTTCTGGTATTCGACCGTGCCGGCAGAGGGCACGTCGAACGAGGGCAGCGTGACGATCACGTCGGGCTTGCCGAGGGCTTCGGGCCAATCCGGCGCGACGCTGGCGGTTTCCTTCAGCAGATCCGGACCCGTGCCGCGCGGGGCGCCAGCGCGCACCCAGTGGATCAGCGTCTTGGTCTGGTCGGCGGTGAGCGCGTGGTCGTTCTGGAACGTGCCGATATGCGGATCGGCGAAGTAGGGCGGCATGCGCTCGGACATGACCGACTCGAGCACCATCGGCGCAAACGACTTCACGACTTCGTAGCTGTCGAACTTGAACGGGGCGATGCCGCCTTCCTGGTGGCAGGCGACGCACTTGGCCTGGATGATCGGCGCCACTTCCTTGGCGTAGGATATGTTGGCGTGCTCGGCGGCCTTGCCACGCTCTGCGAACGGAATGGCGGCGCCGCCTTTCACGTCGATGCGCGGATTGGCGACGGGCTTGCCGGCCAGCACCGCATCGATCGCCTTGGCGGCCTGGGTGACCGGGCCATGGTACGCGACCTTGAAGCCGGTCTTCGGCTCGATCACGAAGACTTCGCCTTCGCGCTGGACGCCGAGATCCTCGCCGACGAGCTGCAGCTCGTCCATCAGGACCGGCATGGCGAACTTCTGCGACTTTGCCTCGGCGGCGGTCGCTTCGCGCGACTGACCCGGCGTCGAGTTGATCATGTAGAAGAGGACGCCCTTGTCCTTGTAGCTGGCCTGCACTTTCGCCAGCGCGGCCGCGCCTTCACGCGAAATCTTGCCGCCGTTCGTCTGGGACATCAGGACGATGGCGGGAGCGTATTTGAAGTAGAACAACTCATGCGCGAGGCGCGTGGTGTCGGTGAGCTGGAAGTTGCCGGCGCGTTCCGGCGCCAGGCCGGTCGTCGGGGCGGGGGCGGCCACCACCGCGCTGATGCCTGCGAGGGCGATCACGGCGGCAAGCGCACTCGTCATCAGAACACGTTTCATTCCAGCTCTCCCTCTGGGGCCCGGTTTCCGGGTCTTCACGCCCCTAATGCTGGGCGCAATGTAATCCAGATTTCCAATATCCCTGCGGCGCGAAAAATCGTCAACGCGGGTGGGGCTATTCGGGGTTCGAATCTGCCTGATTTCCGGTCACAAACGCGACAGGCGGCAATGTCAGGCCCCGGAATGAGCGAGAAGCAATAAAGGGCGTTCCTTTGACCTTACGGCAACGGAAAGCGGTAGCAGGACTCTTCCGCTCATTGCGCGATGGAATCAGAACGGCCCGGAACGAGGTTCCGGGCCGCCTGCAGTTTGACCGAAAGCGAGCGGATCAGGTCCAGCGGAGTTCAGTCTGGGCCACGGGAAGCGTGCGGATGCGCTTGCCCGTCGCGGCGTAAATCGCGTTGGTCACCGCGGGCAGGACTGGTGGTAGTGCTGGTTCGCCGAGGCCGGTCGGCGAGCCGCTGGTGATGTGGAAGTGGCTGTCGATCTGCGGCGCGTAATCCATCCGCAGCAGCGGCATGTCCTGGAAGTTGGACTGCACCGTCCGGCCTTTGTCGAAGGTGATCTTCTGGTGCAATTCCGAGATGCCGTCGTCGATCGAGCCCTGCACCTGGTTGTGTGCGTTGATCGGGTTGATGATCGTCGCGCCGACGTCGCCCACCGACCAGACCTTCTGCACGCGCCACGAACCGTTCTGCTCGACCTTCACTTTTGCGACCTGGGCGAAATAGCCCTGGTGCGAGAAGTAGAACGCGACGCCCATGCCCGTGCCCTTCGGCAAGCTGCCGCGGCTGGCCCAGCCCGAACGCTCGCCGACGATGCGGAGAACGTCGGCCATGCGCTGTGGGTTCATGCCTGCGCGCGTCACGCCCGCCGGAGCAGGCATGGCGAGCAATTCCTGACGGAAGGCCAGCGGGTCCTTGGCCGCAGCGTGCGCGACCTCGTCGATGAACGACTGGTAGGCGAAGCACACGGCGTTGGATGTCGGCGCCCGGAGCGGTCCGGTGGGCATGCCGCCCATCATCATGCTCTGGTCGTAAGCGTGGTTCGGAATGTAGTTGGCGGGGAATTCCTGCGGCGGCGAGTTGGCCGATGCAAGGATCGCCATCACGCCCGTGTCGTTGGGGCGTCCGAAGGTGACGAAGTGGTTGGTCAGCGCCACCATCTTGCCGTCCTTGTCGAGGCCGGCCTTGAAGTTGTGGTAGCCGCCCGGACGATAGGGGTCGTGCTGCGTGTCCTGCTCACGTGTCCAGATCAGCTTGACCGGGATGCCGCCAGCCTGCTTCGAGATGACGGCCGCCTCGACGGCGTAGTCGTTGTCGAGACGACGGCCGAAGCCTCCGCCGCAGCGGATCATGTGGATCGTGATCTTCTCCTTCGCCACGCCAAGCGCGCTCTGGATCAGGCCGAATGCGCCGTTCGCGCCCATGTCAGGACGCTGTGTCGGCGCCCAGACTTCCACCGTGCCATCCGCCTTTGCATGGGCCGTGCAGTTCATCGGCTCCATCGGCGCGTGGACGAGGAAGGGATAGGTGTAGCTGCCTTCCACCGTCTTTGCTGCGGCCTTGAGCGCAGCGGCTGCGTCGCCGAGCTTGGAGAGGCTCTGTTGCGGCGCGCCCTTGGCCAGTTCGGCGGCCTTGGCGTCGTACTGGGCGGTCGATTCATCCTTCGAGACGCCTTCGTCCCAGGTGATCTTCAGCTTCTTGCCGGCTTCCTTCGCGGTCCACCAATCGTCCGCCACGATGGCGACGCCATCGAGCAGGCCCATCTTGGTGGCGAGGTTGCCGACCTGTTTCACGACGAACGCATCGACGATGCCGGGCAGGGCCTTGATCTCGTCGACATTGGCCGAGACGACCTTGCCGCCGAACACGGCGCATTTCTCGAAGTAGGCGTACTTCATGCCATCGACTTTGACGTCGATGCCGAAGATGGGCTCGCCGCGAACGATCTTCGGCGAGTCCCAGTTGCGCATCGGCTTGCCGATGAGACGATAATCCTTCGCGTCCTTCATCTTCAGCGTCGCCGGGTCAGGCGGCGTCAGCTTGGCGGCGTCGTTGACGAGGTCGCCATAGGCGATCCTCGTGTTCGTGGCGGCGTGGACGACCATCGACGGCTCGGTGGTGAATTCCTCCACCGGCTTGCCGAGGCGCGCGGCCGCTGCCTGGATCAGCATGTGGCGCGCAGCCGCGCCGATCTGGCGCTGTGGAATCCAGTGCTGCGGCGTGGCGAAGGAGCCGCCGGCGATCTGGCCGCCGCCGAACGCCCGATCCGTGTACTTGGCGTCCGCATCGGCCTGCTCGATGACGACCCTGGACCAGTCGGCGTCGAGTTCTTCGGCGACCAGCATGGGCAGCATCGTCTTGATGCCCTGACCGATCTCCGGGTTCTTCGCGATGATGCGGATCGTGCCATCGGGCGAGATCGCGACGAAGGTGTTCATGTCGACGACGGGGGCCGCCGGCTTCGCAGCTTCGGCGGCGATGGCAGGTGCGCCGTCCGTCGTGTCGGACGGGGTCACGCAGCCTGCGAGAACGAGGCCGCTGCCTGCAGCGAGCAGGAAGAAGCGGCGCGATGTGTTGATGGTGATGTTGCCGTCAGCCATGGCTCAGACCTCCCGCGTGTCTTTGATATCGACGCCCGCGGCCGTCTTGATGGCCTCGCGGATGCGGACATAGGTGCCACAGCGGCAGGCATTGCCCTGCATCGCAATGTCGATGTCCCTGTCGTTGGGTTTGGGGTTCTTGTTGATGAGGGCGGTCGCCGCCATCACCTGTCCCGCCTGGCAGTAGCCGCACTGCATGACGTCGACGTCGAGCCATGCCTTCTGGACTGCCTGTCCGGTTTTCGTCTCGCCAATCGCCTCGATCGTGGTGACGCGCTTGGCGCCGACCGACGACACCGGCGTCACGCACGCGCGCGCGACCTCGCCGTCGAGATGCACGGTGCACGCGCCGCACATCGCGACGCCGCAGCCGAATTTCGTGCCCTTCAGGTCGAGCTTGTCCCGCAGGACCCACAGGAGCGGCATTGCGCCGTCCACATCGACCGTCTGGGTCTTCCCGTTCACGTTGAGTGTGTAGGTTGTCATTTGGAGCTCCGCGGGCGTGTTTCCGGAAAAGACGTTCCGGTTCCTCCGCCCAGTTTCTAACCCGCGACGCACGTACGCCACGCAATGCGGGTGCACGTCTTGCGGGAATCCATAGCGCGCAGTTTGGTGAACGCCAATGACGGCGAGCGAGCGCTCACGCGAAATCTCAGCCGGGAGGAAACACGCTTGCGCGAGTGGGCCGCGCATTTCTGCGAACCGTTCGCAGCGCGGCCGTGCATCGTTGTAGTCCGCCAACTATAGCAAGAGGCGCGCCCCGCAACGCGCTCGCGTCGTGCCGCTGCTATTCGCGCGACAGGTCCTGTCTCTGGAACACGACAATGGCGGCGATCGCCAGCAAGGCGGTCCACGCCATCATGGCGATCGCGCCCGGCGCGGCGAGGTGCACGCCGATCGCGTCGGGCTCTCCCATCACCGCAAGTCCGAGTTCGCGCATGGCGCGGCCGGCGAAATTCGGCAGCGCCGCAAGCCACAGCTCGCCCGTCTCCAGCCGGAAGCGGATGGCCGACAAGTCGACCGCCACCAGGATAACCAGAGGTCCGACAACAGCCGCCATCAGCGAACGGGAGACCACCGCCACAAGCATCACCAGGGTCCCGGTGACCATGAGCTGCAGGAAAGCTGCGCTGAAGCCGGTGAGCAGGCCGAGCAAGGGATTTGCTGATGAGTCTGCCTGTCCGGTCAGCATCGCGTCATAGAGCCCGACGAGCCAGCGGCCGAGCCCGCATGCAACAATGCTGGCCGCCACGGCAATCGCGAAGACCAGCAGCTTGGCAATCATTATGGTGGTGCGGTCATTGCGCGGGAGGATGGAGCGCCATGTTTCCCAGCGATACTCGCCGGCGAACAGGATGGCGGCGCCCACGATGGCGAACACCTGAAAGATCGAGGACTGCGTCGTGCCGAGGCCGTCATAGGCGTAGCGGATCGGGTTGGCGTAGGGCAGCAGGTCGCCGACATAGGCGCGGACCGATGTCTCCTCCACGATGCCTGAGACGATCGCGAACACAGGCATGAAGCCGAACGCCCAGAACAGCGACCAGCGGTTGCGCGACAGCTTGAAGAGTTCCGCGCCGAAAGCCTGGCCGATCATGGCGCGCTCGCGCCGTCTGGGGCCGTGCTGGACAGAAATACGTCTTCCAGACTTTGCGTGAGCCAGCGCGCCTCGAAGACATCGACGCCTGCGGCAGCGAGCGCGCGGATGAGGGCAGGGGCTTCCTCGCGCGCAATGTCCACGCTCATGCCTCCGGCGTGCGCACGCGCGCGTGGCCCGGCGATGGCCAGCGCTTTCTCGATCGGCGATGCCGCGATGAAGATCGCGCCGCGGCCCGAGACAAGATCGGCGACGCGTCCCTCCGCGATCAGCTTGCCATGATTGAGGATAGCGACGCGATCGCAGACCTTCTCCACCTCGTCCAGCAGGTGGCTGGAGAGGATGATCGTCACGCCGTCCTTGTCGACAAGCTCGCGCACAAGTGTCCGCATCTCCTGGATGCCTGCAGGATCGAGTCCGTTTGTGGGCTCGTCGAGGATGAGCAGTTCAGGTCGTGCAAGCAGCGCGGCGCCAAGCGCGAGACGCTGGCGCATGCCCATGGAGAATGTGCGCGCCTTGCGGTCTGCCGCATCCGTCAGGCCGACGCGGGCAAGCACCGCATCTTCGCGGCCCTGCTCCTTAAACCCCGACATCCGCGCCGCCATCCGCAGCATGTCGCGCGCGGTCAGGAACGGATAGAGCGACGGCGCCTCGATCATCGCGCCGACACGGCGCAGGACCGTTGCATTCACATTGTTCTCGCCCAGCAGGCGGAACCCGCCGCGGCTCGGCGTCACGAGGCCCAGCACCATGCGCAGCAGCGTGCTCTTGCCCGCACCGTTGGGCCCAAGCACGCCGTAGACCAGTCCCTTCGGTATCGCGAGATCCAGCGCCGACACGGCGGTGACCGCGCCATAGCTCTTGCCGAGTCCGGTGGTTTCGAGCGCCGTACTCACACGCTGCTAGCTGCCCTTGAACACGGGCGCGCGCTTCTCGACGAATGCCTTTGCGGCTTCGGCATGGTCCGCTGTCTGAGCGGAGCGCGAATGGTTCAGCGCCTCGGTGTCGAAGGAGAGCAGCATGTCGCCCTTCTCGGCGATGTTGAGGTTACGCTTCATCAGCCCCTGCGTGATGCGCGCGCCATTGGCGAAGCGTTTGGCGAGCGCCATCGTCTCGGCCTCAAGCTCCTTCGGATCGACCGCGCGGTTCACGACGCCAAGGCGCTCGGCCTCTTCGGCGAGGATCACGTCGGAGAGCAGGTAAAGCTCCTTCGCTTTCGCCGAGCCGACGAGTTGCGTGAGGAAGTACGTACCGCCGAAATCGCCTGACAGGCCGACCTTCGCAAAGGCCGTGGTAATCTTCGCGCCGCGCGCCGCAATCCGGAAATCGCACGCCAGCGCAATCGAGAGACCCGCGCCTGCCGCTGCGCCGGGAATGGACGCAATGGTGATCTTCGGCATGTCGTGCAGCCAGCGCGACACTTCCATGCTCTGGCGCAGGGCGTGCGCCGATTGCTCCGGCGACCGGCCACCGTTTGCGCCGCCTTCAGTCGCCGCAAAGCCCTTCACGTCGCCCCCGGCGCAGAAGGCATTGCCCGCACCGGTGATGACGATCGCGCCCACGTCTGGATCCGCCGCCAGACGCGGCAGCGCTTCGAGCAGCGCGCCGAGCATGGGTTGCGACAGCGCGTTGCGCGCCTCGGGCCGGTTCATCGTGAGGATGGCGACGCCGTCCTGCTTTGTCTCGATAAGGTCGGCCATGGCGCATCTCCCTGTTTGTTGTCGGTCAGGGATAGGACCGCGGAATCGCGCACGCAAGCGCGCGTCGATCGACATCCTATTTCGCAAGCTGCGGAACGCCCTCGCGCGATGCGACGGGAGAGTGGATGCCGAGCGTGATGTCGGCGGAGCCGCAGACGGGGCAGTGCAGCTCCGGCGTCACCGCCGCAATGTCCGTCTGCACGCCCACACGCAGCGCGATGGGCGCAGGATCGAGCGGCGTCTTGCCGCCGCAATCATGGCAGGCGACCAGCAGAAGGTGATCGCTGTTGAGAACGTCGCGAAACTTCATCCCACCTGACCCACACAACCCGCCTCTCTTGTGGAGGCTCAGCCCTGTGAAGAAATCCTGCACCGCCGTTTTGCGAAAAGCGAATCGGAACTTCGCGCGTCGCGTGTCTGAAACGGGCGGGGGCAAACCGCATGCGGCGCTCAGCGGCCCGGCCTTTTGCCGGTTTTCGCAAATTCATAAGCTGATAAAGGACAAGCACGCACGATATCTTGTAAAACACACTTGACTTCTTGGGGCCGTCATGTAAAATACGCTTTACCAAACGACAAAGGGGTTTGTCATGTCACCTGAAGCTTCAAAATCGCCGCGAAGGTCGGCCGGTGTGATCACCATCGGCATCGGCGCGGTCCTGCTTTCGGCAACGGGGCAGCCGACACCCAAGGTGCTGGCGCGGCTCGCCGAGATCGGCCTGCCGGACCTTGTAGCCCGCCTCGCCGTCCACGTGCTCCCCGTGGTGCTGATCGTCAGCGCGGTCCTTCTTGGCCAGGCGCTGGGCAAGGGCCGGACGAAAATGATCCGCTGGATCATCTATGCACTACTTGGCGGCGTGGCGGGGTTCTTCACCGGCTACTGCATGGATCTGCTGGTCGGTGTGCCCGCAGCGATCGAAGCGATCAACGGGCCGCTTGCCGAGCCTTCGGTGATCGACGTCGGGCTCTGGACGCTGGGCGGCATATCGATCGCTACGGCGATCATGGTGGCGGCAATCGCAGCCTTCGGTCCCCCAGCCGCCTACGCCATCAATATCGAGCCGGACATCGATCCTGAAGCGATGGACATCCGTAAGCCTGAGCGCGCGATCTTCGGCCTGAGCAGCGCAGGTCTCGCAGCGCTGGGCGTCGCATGCATCGCATTGGCAATTGCGCGGCAATCCGGCGACGGCGCGACGCTGGGGCCGAACATCGTTGCGCTCGTTGCAGGGGCTGCCTGCGTCTTCATCAACATCCTGGTCTGGAACCAGCTCGACGAACTCCAGCGCCACCAGGTTGTGAACGCCTATGCCGTCTCGGCGGTGATGTTCACGATCGGCACGTTTGTGTGGTCCATCGCGGAGGGGCAGGGGCTGCTGCCTGCCTTCGACGCAGGCGCAGCCTTCGTGACGATCTCCCTCGTGCAGATGGTGACCGCCTCGATTGTCACGGGAAAGATGGCCGGCGACGCCCGCGCGAAACGGCGGGCGGCATGAAGAACCAGCTGCGCGTCCTGAGAGCCCAGCGTGCCTGGAGCCAGGCGGATCTAGCGGAAAAACTCAAAGTGTCGCGCCAGACCATCAATGCGATCGAGACCGGCCGATACGATCCTTCCCTTCCGCTGGCCTTCACGATCGCCGGACTTTTCCAACTGAGCATCGAGGCGATCTTCTCGCCCGATGACGCCGAGACCGGCGACTAGCACCGGCTCAGGACTAGCGACCACCAACGATCACCGACTGTTCCACACCCAACCCTCCCCAGGAGAGATCCCATGACCATGACCAAAACCCTCGCAGCCTCGATCGGACGCGGCCTGCGCCGAACCATCGCCACCGCCATGCTTGCCGCGACCGTCCTCGGCGCACCCGCACTGGCGCAGCCCGCCATGTGGGCCGTGAAGGATGCCGACTCTACGATCTACCTGTTCGGCACCGTCCACCTGCTGAAACCGGAGACGCAGTGGAAGACGGAAAAACTGGAAGCAGCGCTCAAGGAAGCCGAGCAGCTCTGGCTTGAACTGCCCACGACGAACGCGGAAGAGCTGGCGCCCCAGATGATGCCGCTGATCACCCAGTTCGGCCTCGCGCCGGCAACACCGCTATCGTCGAGCCTCACGCCCGAAGAGATGAAGACGCTGGACGAGGCCGCACAGCTCGCCGGAATGACGGGCGCTCAGCTCAACATCTTCCGTCCGTGGTTTGCGGCGCTCACCATCTCGACGTCGGCGATGGTTCGCGCCGGCTATGATCCTGCTTCCGGCGTCGACTCCAAGATCGAGGCGGCCTTCGGCGCGCGCGGCGTCAAGCCGAACGGTCTCGAAACGCCTGAGTCGCAGATCAAGGTCTTCGCCAACATGGAGCGTGACGAAGAACTCACCTACCTGCGCGAGACCATGGAGGAATACGAGAACGCTGGAACCATGCTCGACGGGATGGTCGATCAGTGGGCGCGTGGCGACATCGCGGCGATGGAGCAACTCTTTGTCACCGAGATGCGCGCAGCCTCTCCAGAACTCTACGCCGCGCTGCTTCCGAAGCGCAACGCCAACTGGGTCGTCCAGATCGAGGAGATGCTGAAGGGCAAGGGTTCGATCTTCATCGCCGTCGGCGCCGGCCACCTCATCGGCGAGGACAGCGTGCAGGCCATGCTCAAGGCGAAGGGCATCGAATCGGTTCGCATCCAGTAGCAAAGGCGCTGACCATCACCGGGAACAGGTTCGACGTCCCACCCGGCAGACAAGACACGTCGATCATGGACTTGCGGCGCAGCGCCCTCCAGCGCAGCGCCGCTTCTCTTTTGGCGTGTCCGGCGACGGGATCACGCCAGCGCTTGCCAGTGGCGCGCTTTCGCGCATGCTTGTGACATGGCTGGTTCAGCGGCTGACATTCTCGCGCGATACCTTCGCGACGCCGGGCGCATCGTGGTGTTCACGGGCGCGGGCATCTCGACGGAATCCGGGATTCCCGATTTCCGCTCGCCGGGCGGCGTCTGGTCCCGCATGAAGCCGATCTATTTCCAGGAGTTCGTCGGCTCGGAGGCCAAGCGCCGCGAGGCATGGGGCCGTGTGTTTTCCGGCGCCGCCGGCTGGGTCGGCAAGGCGCCCAATGCCGGGCATGCCGCCGTGGCGCGGCTGGTTCATGCCGGCAAGGCGTCGTCTGTCATCACCCAGAATGTCGACAACCTTCATCAGGCCTCCGGCGTGCCCGACGGCAAGGTGATCGAGCTGCACGGCAATGCGAGCTATGCAACCTGCCTTGAATGCGGCGTGCGGCATGAGTTGGAAGAGCTGCGCCCGGTCTTCATCGACCGCGGCGAGATACCAACCTGCCGGGACTGCGGCGGGCTGGTGAAGACAGCCACGATCTCGTTCGGCCAGCAGATGCCCGAAGAACCGATGCTGCAAGCCGAAGCGGAGACGCAGCTGAGCGACCTTTTCCTCGTGCTGGGCTCATCGCTGGTGGTCACACCCGCTGCGCATTTTCCCGTGAAGGCGAAGCAGTACGGCGCAAGGCTGGTGATCCTGAACCGCGAGCCGACCGCGCTGGATGATCTCGCCGACCTCGTCCTCCACGACGAGATCGGCCCGACGATGACAGCGGCGATGCGGGATTTGAATTGAAGGGATGAGCCTGTCGCACCATCCGCTCGCTTCGCGGGCGGACTTCCGTACATCATGCTCGCTTCTTCCGCCCCCTCTTGCTCTGCATCCACGTCCTGAACAGCACCACCGGCGCACCGACCACACGCAAGACCGATACAAACATCAGCAGCCCATAAAGCTTCAGGCCCGCCAGCACCGCTCCTGCCTCGAAGGATTTCGGCTGAAGCTCGGTGAGGTTGAGGTTCTGCTGCAGCGTCGTCTTCGCATCCTGGCTGAGGAAGAACGCGAACACGTCGAGGCCGCCCATGATGCTTTGCGACAGGAAATTCCACACCACGACGCCCTGGCCCGCGCTCGCGCCGAACAGCCTGTCCTCGATCCGCGCGGGCAGGAGCGTGTAGGCGTAGGCCATCGCCGCGATCACCGGCACGGCGGTAAGATGCGAGAGCATGCCGCGAATGTCGTCGCGCAACAGCTTGCCGGCGCTGAATTTCTTGCGCGGCGTCATGGCGCCGCCTAGGTCGTGCGGCTTCCAGATGCCGGCAATGTCGTCGATCGCGTGCGCCGCAGCGTCGGCGATGGCGATACCGGCGAAGATGCAGAACAGCAGGTGGGCAGGGTTCGTGGGCAGGGTCGGCCGGATGATCGGCGAGACGACAGCGAGCCAGAAGATCGAGACGATCGACAGAAGCCCGACATAGACCCAGTAGAGTCCAATGCGCCGCGAGCCCGACGCTCCCGGGACGATCGGGCCTACCACGGCGCGCCTTCGGGCGAGGGTGTGTGAACCAGCGCGCGAATGCGTCGTGCGACGCCCGCCCCCGCAACGTCGGAAACGGCGAGCAGGAAATCCTCTTCGGTCGGCTGCTTCTCCTTCACGCGCTCACGATAGCGCTTCCAGATTGTGAAGAGGCCGTCAGACGATGGAGCGATACGGCGCGCCTCCGAATCCAGGACAAGACTGACCTGCAGGCCGCAGGCATAGGCGACGTCATGCTCGCCGTCTCTCAATGCGGCGCTGATCGAGCGGCCACGTAGCTTCTCACGACAAGCTGCGGCCGATGCCGAAACCTGCGCGTCGGCGGCGGCCGTCTTGCCCTGCAGACGCAGCGCGAGCGCAGCAAGCGCCTCGGCGCCGCCTTCATGCACCCATGCGCCTTCGCCATTGATGAAGATCTGGCCCTGATAGAGATGTCCGGCCTCATGCGCGAAATGCCAGGCAAGGTCGTCGCCGAATCCCGGCTGCGCCATCCGCTCCGGCCAGACCGGGCCGTAGAAGTGCACAAACACCTGGCCCGGCAGCGTGCCGCCCTGCCGTCCCCAGCCATCGCGGTGGTTGAGATCGTAGGACGCGAACAGCATGGGCCGCTCATCCAGCGCGCCGAGTCGTTCGGCGAAGAAATGCATGAATCCGGGAAACTGTTCGGACAGCTGCGCGCGGATGGCGGCCGGCAATGCGGTGTCGATCACGGCGAGGAAATCAGGCGTTTCGACGGGCGCAGTCTCGCCGACATAGACATTGCGGCCGCTGCCGTCGTCGTTCCATATCGCGCGATCGGTCTGACGCTTGCCATCCACCAGAATGCTGCGGCCCGGCGCCTCCAGCATCACCTGCCACGTCGCGTCGTCCCGGCATTCGGCAGGGCAGGCAAAGAAGCGCCCGGAATGCACCAGCGTGCCGCCATCACCGAAGGGCGAGAACGGCCCGTAATCCATCGGCAGGTCGCGATAGACAGGCGGCACAGCGGCAGAGGCTTCGCGGAAGGGCGCCCCGTCCGTGCGCCGCAGCCGCTCCAGATCGTTCGCGCGGACGATCTCGAAGCCCGGCCCGGGTCTCCAGTCCCTCATGCGGCTGTCGTCGGGCTGGCGCGCGAACACCAGTTCGGTCGCGGGCTCGGGCAGCACATAATTGACTGTCCACTGCTCCGACGACGCTGCCAAGATCGAGATGCGGGTCATCCCCGGCGTCCAGCTCGGCGGATCGGTCGCGCAGGCAGCGGCGAGTGCGACGGCGGCGATCAATACTCCGATGCGCCTGATCGCCCACATCATGCCTACCACGCCAGTTCCTTGCCGTTCCACGCGAGGAAGCGGCCGGTGGAGGAGACGTCCATTTTGTCGATCAGCTTGAGCAGGTTGGCTGCGCTTTCATCGCTCGTCAGTTGCGCGCCATCGCCGCCCATCTCGGTCTTGACCCAGCCCGGGTGCACGATCAGCACGGGAATGCCCTGCGGCTTCAGCTCGGTGGCGAGGCCGCGCATCAGGCGGTTCACCGCCTGCTTGGAAACGCGATAAGCGAGGCTGTCGGAGGACGCGCCCGTCGCGCCCATCTGGCTCGACAGGGTGATGATCCGGCCCTTGGCTGCCTTCACATTCGGCAGGAAGGCGAGCGCCACGCGCAACGGCGCCATCGTGTTGACGCGGAACGCCTCTTCCAGCCCATCGAAATCCATGTTGGTGGCGGACTGGCGCTCTGGCCCCCCAATGCCGGCATTGTTGATCAGCACGTCGATGGGTTCGGCTTCCAGCCTGCGGCGCACACGACCGATCTGGGCGGGGTCCGAGACATCCATCTCGATCACCTCGACCCATTTTGGCGACGTCGCGACAAACGCATCGAGCGCTTCACGATCGGAAGTGGCGCGCACGCAGGCGAAGACCTTGTCCCGTCGCCCGGCAAAGGCCTTCACGAGCGCAAGGCCGATGCCGCGGTTTGCGCCTGTGATCAGTGCAACGGCCATCGTCTGGTGCTCAGCGTGTCGGAACCGGTACGTCGCCGCGATAGTCGTAGAAGCCGCGGCCGGCCTTCTTGCCGACCCAGCCGGCCTCCACATACTTCACCAGCAGCGGGCAGGGGCGGTACTTGGTGTCGGCAAGGCCATCGTGCAGCACCTGCATGATGGAGAGACACGTATCGAGGCCGATGAAGTCCGCCAGCTCCAGCGGCCCCATCGGATGGTTCGCGCCGAGCTTCATAGCAGTGTCGATCGACTCCACCGTGCCGACGCCTTCATACAGCGTGTAGACCGCCTCGTTGATCATCGGCATCAGCACGCGGTTGACGATGAAGGCGGGGAAGTCCTCCGCATTCGTCACATGCTTGCCCAGACGCTCCACGATGTGGACGGCGGCGTCATAGGTCTGCTGGTCGGTGGCGAGACCGCGGATCACCTCGACCAGCTTCATCAGCGGCACCGGGTTCATGAAGTGCAGGCCGATGAACCGCTCGGGGCGATCCGTCGCCGCGCCAAGACGGGTGATCGAGATCGACGAGGTGTTGGTCGCCAGCATCGCCGTCTTCGGCATCTTCGTGCACAGGGCGTCGAAGATCGCGCGTTTGACCGGCTCCTTCTCGGTTGCGGCTTCGATGGCGAAATCGACATGCGCGAAATCATCGAGCGACGTGGTCGTCCGGATACGGCGCATCCCGGCATCGCGCGCATCAGCCGAAATCATCTGGCGGTGGACCTGGCGCTCCATGTTGCGCTGGATCGTCTTGATCCCGGCCTCCAGCCGGTCGGCCGAAACATCGTTCAGCATCACGTCGAACCCGGCCAGGGCGCAGACGTGCGCGATGCCGTTGCCCATCTGGCCTGCGCCGACGACGCCTATGGTGCGGATTGCGCTCATTCCGATCGATGTCCGTCCTTGATGTCTGTCTACGCTAACACGCGGCGCCGCGACCGCGACCATGGCTATTCGCACATGCACAAGAGGGTGGGAAGAAGCCCCGGACTGTGTCCTTTGCGCACCAGCGGGCTCCGTGCTCACGGACGCGTGAAGCCGCTTGCGGCTACCGGCTTGTGCAGCGACGGCTTTTTCCTCTTTCGACGCCGCGGGCGAGACAGGTATAGTCCCGCCGGCAAGGCTGGCGCTGTCGTTTAGGACGCGGGCCGCATCGGAGGAAGAGATGCTGAAATTGATGTGTGCAGTTGCAGCTTCGCTGGCGCTTGCTGCGCCGGCATTGGCCCAGAAGACAGACCTGCCGGACCGCCCGGCCAAACAGACGACCCCGTTCGACGTCTCCGCCATGAAGGAGGGCAATACGCTCCTCAGGGCGAACGGCACGTGCATGGCGCAGTACATCGTCGGCGCCAACGGCCGGGCGAAGGACATCTCGGTCGACTGCACGCACGCCGACATGGCGGCCTACGTGTCGCGCACGATCGAGACAGGCGTGTGGGACGCTGAAATCCTCGAGAAGGAATTCCTGGATTCGCTGCCGATGCGCCAGATCTTCAACTACGGCACGGGCCCGGCGGGACCCGATCCGCGCGGCGAGAAGTCCCCGATCATGGTCGATGGCCTGCGCGAACGCGACATAACCAACGCCCTCGCCAAGGTCGATCAGGAAGGCCTGTGCGATGTAAAGTACACGGTCGGCGCCAATGGCAAGCCGAAAGACGTGCAGCCCAACTGCACGCCGCCTGAGTACAACGACCTGATCGCCGCCGCGGTGGCGAAGATGGTGTTCGACCCCGCCCAGAAAGACGGCGCCCCAACCGACTGGCCCGGCATGAGCATGCCCGTGAAGCTGACCAAGCCGCAGGGGACGTAGGCGGAAGAGACTGACGGAACAGAAGAGCCCGCCCCGGGAGACCGGGGCGGGTTTTTTTGGTGGGGTCGCCATAGACAAAAAAACGCGCCGCTGTTTCCAGCGGCGCGTTTCCGTTTGTGTTCGTGGATGAACCTAGAAGTTCACCGCGGCCTTCAGGTACACGAAGCGGCCTGAGTAGCCGTAGGGGGAGTAGTTCGAGAACGGCGTGTTGCCCGTCGTGTTGAGAATGAAGGGGAACGGTTCCGGGTATTCGTCCAGCACGTTGTCGGCGCCAACGGAGAGCGTCAGCATGTCGTTGACATACCAGCGGCCTTCGAGGTCGAGCAGCACGGCGGGGTCCATCGTGAAGTCGAGCGCCGCATTGTTGTCGGGCTGGGTGACTTCGCCGTAGCGGATCGCCCGCACCGTCGCGCCGAACTGGCCCATCGTCCAGTCGACCGACAGCGTCTCCTTGTCCGAGGGCGCGCCCTTCTCGAAGGTCAGCGTGTTGGCGCGGCCGAACAGCACCGGCGCCGGGGTGAGCGCCGACAGCACGGGGATCGCCGGCACAGCGGTTACGTCCGTCTCGGAAACGTTGACGCCGAAGGTCACGTCGAACTGGCCGAGCGACGTATCCGGGAACGCGTAGTTTGCGACGATGTCGACGCCCTGCGTTTCCGTATCCACGCCGTTGATGAAGAAGCGGCCGCCGCCTGCGCCGATGAAGCCCTGCGCCTGCAGGTAGTCACGGACGTTCTGGGCGATCAGGTTCTCCGACAGCACGATGCGGTTGTCGATGTCGATGCGATAGGCGTCGATCGTGATGTCGAGCCCGCCGAGGCGGATGACGCCGCCGAGCGAGTAGTTGGCCGACTCTTCCGCCTCGAGCGGTTGGGCGCCGAGCGCGATCGCGATTGGATCGCTGACCGGGAAAGTCGTCACATCGAACGGCACGCCGCCGATGAAGTTGGTCGAGGTCGTTGCGAAGTACTGCTGTTGCAGCGACGGCGCACGGAAGCCGTTCTGGATCGAACCGCGCAGCGCAAAGGCGTCGCTGAAGTCATAGCGCGCCGAGATCTTGCCGGTGGTCGTCTCACCGAAGTCCGAATAGGACTCGCCGCGAACGGCAGCCGAAACCAGCAACGCATCGGTGACGTTGGCTTCGAGATCGACATAGACGCCGATGGCCGTGCGGTCCGCCTCCACCTCGTTGGCGGGACGGAAGCCCGGGAACACCTGGCTGCCCGAAGCGGTCGGTGCGCCGCCGAGCAGCACGCCGCCATTGCGGTAGCTGTCCGGCTCGCCGGCAGTGATGTCGTAGAACTCCTGCCGCGCCTCGACGCCAGCCGCCACGTTGAGCGGGGAGGCGAGGCCGACATTGTACTGCTTCACGCCGGAGACGTTCGCGACAACCTGCTGGTACTGGAAGCCGCCAGCGTCAAATGTGGTCTTCGAGGCTGGCCCGAGCGAGCGGTTCAGCGTGTTGGTGATGGTGAAGTCCATCTTGTTGGAGCCGTAGACGAGCGAGGCGTCCATGTCCCAGTCGCCGAGAGCAAAGCGCATTCCGCCGGCGGCCGAGGCGTCTTCCACTTCCGGATTGATCAGCGGCAGGAAGCCATCGGGATAGATCTCGATCACGTTGCGCGCGTCGAGGGCGCGGCGGTAGAAGCCGGCCGACGTCGAGTCGCGGTACTGATAGCTGCCCCAGCCATACAACGACGCGCCGCCCGCAAGGTCGTATCCCGCATTGGCGAACACGGTGTACTGGTCGATCTTGGGCTCGCCCGTCCATGCGTTGAAGCGTTCGAATGTGGCCTCGCGCGGATCGAAGGCGGTCCCGACCAGCGGATAGTTCTGCCGCGTGTCGAAGCCGTCGCGCTCGGAGCGCTCCTGCATCTTCACTTCGCCTGTCACGGTGACGAAGCCCTCCTGGCCGAGCGCCAGGCCTTTCCACGCGCTGAGCGTCAGCACCTGGCCATCGCTCACGCTGCGCGAAATCTCGGGGCCGACCGTGATCGGCAGGCCGGCAACCGGAGGGGTGACCGGCACGGTGTATTCCGATTCACGCCAGCCATAGGACGCCGACGCGCCGCCGCCATCGGCAGCTTCGCGCAGACGCACGTTGATGACGCCGGCGATTGCGTCCGAGCCATACTGCGCCGACGCGCCGCACCTCGACGGAGGAGATGGCGTTCGACGGGATGGTGTTCATGTCGACGGCGGACGAGCCGCGCCCGATCGATCCGTTGACGTTGACGAGCGAGGCCGCATGGCGGCGCTTGGAGTTCACCAGCACAAGCGTCTGGTCGGGCGCGAGGCCGCGCAGCGCGGCGGGGCGCACCGTGTCGGTGCCGTCATTGAGCGCGGGGCGCGGGAAGTTGAACGAAGGCAGCGCGACGGACAGCGCCTGGTTCACCTCGGACACGCCGCCCTTTTGCAGTTCCTCGGCGCCCACCACATCGACGGCCACGGCCGTATCGAGCGCGGTGCGATCAGCGACGCGCGTGCCGGTGACGATGTCCTCATCGCTAGCCGTCGGTTGCGCGATCGCCTGGCCGAACAGCAGCGGCGCTGCGGCGACGCCCGCGAGGATGGCGTACTTCAATGCCCTCAATTCATTCTGAACTCTCCCACTGCCGCCCATCACCCTGGGCGGTCTTTGTGGGTGGAAGCTGGGCCCCCGCGTCATCCGCTGCAACACGCTGCAACCGATACGCGCCGAAATGAACGAAGCAGTCATCAAGTGTGACCCCTCGGTGACACGGCGCCGTTGGGGCAATGGAACGATGACTCGCGTGGCGCGAGAACGCGCTAAGGATCGCCCCACCGCCCGTCTCCGTTGCTGACACCAACCTGACTAATTCAACCCGGTCTTCTTCACGTCCGCCGGGACGCCGTTCAGCGACAGCGCGCCGCCATCGACGGTCACGAGGATTGCATCGCCGTCCTTGATGCGACCCTCAAGAATGCGGCGGGCGAGGGGGTCCTGCAGCTCCTTCTGGATCACGCGTTTCAACGGACGCGCGCCATAGACGGGGTCGTAGCCGCGCTCCGCCAGCCAGTGCATCGCCGTGTCCGTCACGCTGATGGTCATGCGGCGATCGGCGAGGATTTTCTCCAGCCGCTTCAGCTGCACGCCGACAATGCGATCGATCTCGCCACGTCCGAGGCGCTTGAAGAACACGATCTCGTCGATGCGGTTCAGGAATTCCGGACGGAAGTGCGCGCGAATGGCTTCCATCACCTCGTCCCGCGTGCGGCCCGAGATGTCGCCTTCCGACTTGTCGTCCGCAATCGCATGCGCGCCGAGGTTCGACGTCATGATGATGACGGTGTTGTTGAAGTTCACCGTGCGGCCCTGGCCATCGGTCAGGCGCCCATCGTCGAGCACCTGCAGCAGCGTGTTGAACACGTCCGGGTGCGCCTTCTCGATCTCGTCGAACAGGATCACCTGATACGGCCTGCGCCGCACAGCTTCGGTCAGCGCGCCGCCTTCCTCATAACCGACATAGCCCGGAGGCGCGCCGATCATGCGGCTGACCGCGTGCTTCTCCATGTATTCCGACATGTCCAGGCGCAGCACCGCATGCTCATCATCAAACAGGAACTCGGCAAGCGCCTTGGTCAGCTCGGTCTTTCCGACGCCCGTAGGGCCAACAAAGATGAAGCTGCCGATCGGCCGGCCCGGATCCTGCAGGCCAGCGCGCGCACGGCGCACCGCATTGGCGACGATCTCCAACGCCTCGTCCTGGCCGACCACGCGCTTGCGTAGTCCGTCTTCCATGCCGAGCAGCTTCTCGCGCTCGCCCTCCATCATCTTGTCGACGGGAATCCCCGTCCAGCGCGAGACAACCGCGGCAATCGCCTCCGCGTCCACCTCTTCCTTCACCAGCGGCGCCTTCGCGCCGACGGAAGTATCGGTCTTGCTCTCGGACTCCGAGATCAACTTCTCCAGCGCCGGGATGTCGCCATACTTGATCTGTCCCGCGCGCGCCCAGTCGGAACGGCGCTCGGCGTCGGCCAGTTCGGCGCGCGCCTTGTCGAGCCGCTCCTTCGCATTGGTCGCGCCCGCAAGGCGGCCCTTCTCGGCCTTCCACGCGGCGGAGATTTCATCCGACTTCGCCTGCAGTTCCTTGATCTCGACCTCGCGCCGCTTCAGCCGGTCCTTGGACGCGTCGTCCTTCTCCTTCTTGAGAGCTTCCGCCTCGATGCGAATCTGCATCAGGCGGCGGTCGATCTCGTCGAGCTCTTCCGGCTTCGACTCCACCGCCATGCGCAGCCGCGCCGCCGCCTCGTCCATCAGGTCGATGGCCTTGTCCGGCAGGAAACGATCCGTGATGTAGCGGTTCGACAGCGTGGCCGACGCCACGATGGCGGCGTCGGAAATCCGGATGCCGTGGTGAACCTCGTACTTCTCCTTCAGCCCGCGCAGGATCGAGATCGTGTCCTCGACGCTCGGCTCGCCGACAAACACCGGCTGGAAACGCCGCGCCAGCGCCGCGTCCTTCTCCACATGCTTGCGGTATTCCTCGAGTGTCGTCGCGCCCACACAGTGCAGCTCGCCCCGCGCCAGCGCTGGCTTCAGCAGGTTCGACGCATCCATGGCGCCCTCTGCCTTGCCCGCGCCGACCAGCGTGTGCATCTCATCGATGAACAGGATCACCTGGCCTTCTGCCTGCGTAACTTCCTGCAGCACGGACTTCAGCCGCTCCTCGAACTCGCCACGAAATTTCGCGCCCGCGATCAGCGATCCCATGTCGAGCGCCATCAGGCTCTTCTCTTTCAGGCTGTCCGGCACGTCGCCATTGACGATGCGAATCGCGAGACCTTCCGCAATGGCGGTTTTGCCCACCCCCGGCTCGCCGATCAGCACAGGATTGTTCTTGGTCCGGCGGCTCAGTACCTGGATGCAGCGCCGGATCTCTTCATCGCGCCCGATCACCGGATCGAGCTTGCCCGACCGCGCCGCCTCGGTGAGATCGCGCGCATACTTCTTCAGCGCCTCATACTTCTCTTCCGACGTCGCCGTGTCCGCCGTTCGACCCTTGCGTAGCTCGGAGATGGCCTTCACCAACGCGCCGGTCGTAGCCCCGGCGGCGTTCAGCGCATCGGCGGCCTTGGTCTTCATCTTGGTTGCGGAAAGCAGCAGGCGCTCGACGGTGACATAGTCGTCACCCGCCGCCTTGGCGTCTTCCTCCGCCAGCTGGAACAGCCGCGCGAGATCCTGGCTCAGCCCCGGCTGCGCGCCGCCCGTGCTCTTCGGATGCGAGGCCAGCAGTTTGTCGATACTGGAATGCGCCAGCTCCGGATTGCCCCCGGCCGCGCGGATGAGGTTCAGCGCAAGCCGGTCGCGGTCCGCGAACATCGCCTTGATCAGATGTTCAGGAAAAATCTGCGGATGGCCGCTGGCAAGCGCGCTCGTCTGGGCGCTCTGAACGGCTGCGCGTGCGCGCTCAGTATAGCGTTCGAAGTCCATGAATTGACCCTTGTGAAAAGCAGTCGGCAAGCACGTCCCGAGACCCGAAACCGGCATCCTGATGGATCATGCACCCGCCTGTTGGCCGGGTTCTGATCCAGAGCAAGAGGTAGGGTTTCGGGTTCCCCGCACAAGGGGCGGCCGCGCGGCGTTCGCGGTTTCAAGCGAAGGCCCAGTCCAGCGGCTCATTGGAGGCCGAGCTCACATCTGGTGAATTGGCCTTGACCACGCGCAGCGGTAGGTCAGGGTGCAATCGCTCTGGGGGCTCTGGATGATCGCGAGGTTTGTAGCTCGGACGCTCATAGTTGGGGCTGCGGCAGTGCTCGCGGCAGCTTGTGTCAGCCGCCCCGCGCCCCCTGAGAGAGCCGCCCCTTCGCCGCTTTGCGCTGTGGATGCGTGGGACGGTTTCACGCAGGTGCGGCGATTCAGGCTGGCAACGGTGGCGTTTGGGGCCGAGCGGCCACGTGCCGGAGCGGAGCTGACGGCAGTTTGCGCTTCGGCCAAAGGCCGGACCTTTGAAATCCACGGCACAGAAGCTGACGTGGCTGATGGAGTCTGGGTGGCGCTTGGCTACAACACCGCCCGCATTCGCCGCGAGAGCAGCTATCTCGGATATGCGATTGAGCAGGATCCTCCACGAGACTATGAATGGCAGCCGCCTGCCAACGCCTTCGACATCTTTGGCGACATTACCAGCATCAGCGCCGCGGATTCAGACGCGCCGGCATGTGCGGAACGAGTGAACCTGCGTTGCATTGAAGTGACCATCGGGTCGGGCCTCACAAACTATTTGCGAAGCACGGAAAAGTTGTGGTTGGCGCGCGAGGATCAAGCCTGGCGCCTGCTGGACTACGAAGCCTACGACACGATTATGCTGTTACATTAGGACGCCGCATGGCAGGCGTCTTTGCTATCCAGGGATTGGCGTGTTTCTCGTGCGGCGCAGCGCCGATTCTGCCTGAGACAAGACGGAATGCTAATGCGCCTCCACCGCCCCGCCGCCCGCCACCGCAGGCCGCCTCAACAGCGGCGCGAGGCACAGCATCACCGCAAAACAGATCGCCATCACCAGGAACAGGTTGTTGAACGTCATCACGTTCGACTCAACCTGCATCCGCCGCACCAGCTGCCCCAGCGCCGCCGCGGCCGGATCGGGATTGCCCGCTGCGCGCAGGCTCGCCTCGGCCTGCATGAGAAAATCCTGTACCTCCGGCCGTGTCGGATCGAGCCCGGCGGAGATCTCCTGGTTGTGCAGGTTGGTATAGTTGAGCCGCATCGTGTTGATCGCCGCCAGACCCACGGCCCCGCCAAGGTTGCGGCACACGGTTATCAGACCCGCAGCGTTCGGCATCTTGTGCGCGGGCAGGGTGCCCAGCGCGATGAAGTTCGACGGGATCATCGACATGATGAGGCCGAGGCCGCGCAGCGCCTGCGGCCAGAACAGTTCCTCGAACGAGGATTCCGCCGTGAGGAAGCTGTTCCAGTACAGCCCTACCGCCGCCAGCGACAATCCGATCACCAGCACATAGCGCGGATCGATCTTGCGGATCAGCGCGCCCGCGATCGGCCCCCCGATGAACATGGCGACGCCGCCCACGCTCATGATCTGCCCGATCTGCAGCGCATTGTAGCCGCGCACCGTGCCGAGGAAGAGCGGCGTCAGGTAGATCGACCCGAACAGGCCGAAGCCGACGACCACCGCCACAGTCGATCCGACAGCAAAATTCCTGTCCTTGAAGATGGTGAGATCGACAACAGGGTTCGCCCGCGTAAAGGCGCGCCAGAAAAACACCACCGCCGCGAACGAACACAGCAGCATCCACGCGAAGAGATGCTCGTCCTCCAGCCATCCGGCCGCAGGACCTTCCTCGAACACATACTCGAACGACCCGAGGAACAGCGCCATCGCCGCAAGCCCGATGATGTCGATATTCCTGATCAGCCCCAGCTGCATCGGCTGTTTCGGCGTCAGCTTCCACACGAGATAGGACGCGATGATCCCCGGGATCACGTTGACGAGGAACAGCCAGTGCCAGCTCATGTTCTCGGTCAGCCAGCCGCCCAGCGTCGGCCCGATCGACGGCGCCAGCGTCGCCACCATCCCGACCGACACCTGCTGCAGCATCGACCTGTTGGGTCCGAACAGCGTGAACGCCGCCGCCATCGTGGTCGGGATCATCGCCGCGCCAAGGAAGCCCTGGATGCAGCGGAAGACGATCAGGCTGTTGAGGTCCCACGCAAACGCGCACAGCACGCTCGCCCCTGTGAACCCCACGCATGAGAATACGAACAGCCGCCGCATCGACAGCGCGCGGTTGAGCAGGCCCGACAGCGGAATGCCGATCACCTCGGCGATCAGATAGCTCGTCTGGATCCACGCGACTTCTTCAGCCGACGCCGAAATTCCGGCCTGGATCTGCGCGATGGACGAGGCGACGATCTGGATGTCCAGGATCGCCATGAACATGCCAACCACCATCGCGAAGAACCCGATGTTGAGCATCAGGCTTTCGCGCGTACCCTTTGCCGGGGGCGTGTACGCTCCCGGCGGGGCTGTGATGGCAGTCGCGCTCATCTCTACTTGCAGTCAGGCTTGGTGGAGACGGTCGCTGTCACCTGCAGGCCTGAACGCAACAGGCCTGTCGACAATGCTTCCTTGTCCAGCACGATCTTCACCGGCACGCGCTGCACGATCTTGGTGAAGTTTCCCGTGGCCGTGTCCTGCGGCACAAGGCTGAACGTGCCGCCCGTCGAAGGCGACAGGCTCTGCACCTTGCCTGTGACATGCAGGTTGGGCAACGCATCGACATGCACGTTGACGCACTGGCCTTCGCGCATCTCGGTGATCTGCGTCTCCTTGAAGTTCGCGACCACCCAGACATCATCCGACGACACGATCGACAGCGCGACCTTGCCCGGCGACAGGATTTGGCCCTCGACAACGTCCTTCTTGGTCACGACGCCATTCATCGGCGCATGGATTTTCGTGCGGTCAAGTTCCAGCTGCGCGCCAGCCACGGCGGCGCGCGCCGCTGCGACCTTCGCCTCCGCCGACAGCGCAGCCGCCTCGACGCTTGTCACCTGACTGCGCTGGGCGGTGATGGAGGCGGTCGCCTGTGACAGCTGTGCGTCCGCCGTCCGACGCGCGGCCTCAGCCTGCTCGAGCTTGGCCTTCGGATACCAGCCCTTCGCGGCAAGCTCGGCCAGGCGCTTTTCGTCCGACGACGACAGGTCCGCGGTTGCGTCCGCCGCATCACGCGCCGCGCGGGCTTCCGCCAGCGTGTCGCGCTGCACGGCGATGCGCGCCTGTGCTTGCGCGGCGTCTGCTTCGGCCTGCGCGAGTTCGGCCTGCGCATGCGCCAGCCGCGTCTCGAATTCGTCAGCTTCCAGCTCGATCAGCAGGTCGCCGCGCTTCACCGCCTGGTTCTCGGCGACGTGGACCGTCTTCACATAGCCCTCGATCTTGGGCGTCACCCGCGCGATGTCGGAGCGCAGTTGGGCGTTGTCGGTCGAGATGTTGAACCGGCCATTGGTGAACCACTCGAACCCGAACCAGGCGGCGGCGGCGACCGCCAGCCCCAACAGGCCGATCAGCACAAATCCCCTCGATCTTCGGGGCCGCTGGGGAGAGGGGGCCACCATGTCTGCGTTGGTTGGGGTGAGGTCAACCGACGCCTGTAGGCTGGTCGAAGCGGCATCGCCCGGCTCGATCTTGACCGTCTTGAGGGCCATTTAGCTTGTCCTGTGGCGCGTGCGGTCGGGCAGGCGCTGCATCACCTGCTGTAATTGTAGTTACGTTTGGGTTGAAATGTAACCGCGCACGCGCGAGTATCAAGGCCCGAGCAGAACGAGTATTCCTGTCCAGATGTCGCAATCCGATTCCGGCCCTCTCCTGACCCAGACTGGCGATTCCCAGACCGTTGAACCTGAAACCGGCCGGGCCGAGCTTCGCCGCGCCGCCTTCCTGAAAGCCGCCCGCGAAGTCTTCCTCGATCACGGCTATGAGGCGGCCAACATGGCGGAGATCGTCCGCCGAGCGGGCGGCTCGCTGTCCACGCTCTATTCCCAGTTCGGCGGCAAGAAGGGCCTGTTCGAGGCGATGATCGACAGCCGCGTCGGCGAACTCACCTCCCAGATGGAGATCGAGCTTGCCGCCCATGCCCCCCTGCGCGAGGGCCTCACCCGCATCGGCGAGGATTTCCTGTTCAAGCAGGTCCAGCCCGAAAATCTGGACTTCTTCCGCCTCATGGTCGCCCAGGCGAAGAAATTCCCCGAACTCGCCGAAGGCTGGAACAAGCGCGCCCCCGAAGCCGTCCGCAAATCCCTCGCCGGCTATCTCGAAGACCGCGCGAAAGCCGGCGAGATCACGCTCGCCAATTTCGAACAGGCCGCCTCCATCTATTTCGACCTGCTCCGCTCCCGCATCCAGTTCCGCACCCTGCTGATGCCCTCCTACGTGCCAACCGACCAGGAAGTGCACGAACACGTGCAGCGCGCCGTGAAGGTGTTCATCGGCGGGATTGAAGCGCTGAACTAGCGCGCGCTCGTCCTTCGACGGACGCTCCCTCCGGTCGCTGCTCAGGATGAGCGCTTGGCAACCGGCAGTCGAGTAGCGCTCATGGTGAGCAGGCCCGAAGGGCCGTCCGTCGAACCACGAGCGCGGGGCTCACCGGCGTCTCAACGCCCCCTGAAATCCCCCACACGCCGCTCCCCCACCGCCTTCACTCCCTCGCGAAAATCATCCGTCTTCATCAGCCACTGCTGCTCGACGAACTCATGATCGCTCGCCGCCCGCACGCCCGCCGCCATCTCGCCGCGCAACGTCTTCCGCGTCGACCTCACCGCCAGCGGCGCATTCTCCGCAATCGACCCCGCCAGCGCCGTCGCCCGCATCAGCAACTGATCAAGCGGCGCGATCTCATCCACCAGCCCCAGTGCGAGCGCGGCCTCCGCATCGAAACGATCGCCGGTCAGAAACATCCGCGCCGCATGCTGCCGACCGACCAGCCGGGGCAGGGTGTAGGTCAGCCCAAACCCCGGATGGAATCCCAGCTTGGTAAAGTTCGCCGCAAACCGCGCCTCCGGCGCCGCCACGCGAAAATCCCCTACCAGCGCCAGCCCCAGCCCCGCCCCGATCGCCGCGCCCTGCACCGCGACAACAATCGGCAACTCCGCCGAGAACAACCGCACCGCCTGATCATACAGCGGATTACCGCGCGCCTCATCCTTCGCCGCAATCCCGATCTCATCCGCCCGTTTCGTGAGATCAGCCCCCGAACAGAACACCTTCCCCGCCGTCGCCAACACGACAGCCCGCGTCACGCCATCCCGGTCCAGCCCCTCCAGCACATCCGCCAGATCGCGCATCAGATCGACGCTCACCGCATTGATCGGCGGCTTGTCGATGGTGACGCGGGCGACGTGGCCGTCGCGGGAGATGTGGATGTTGTTGGTGGGGTTGGTCATGATAGTCGGTCCTCCGCCCAAGTTCTTAAGCCGTGAAACAGAGTCATCATTTCTTCTGGATGGAAACGAAAGTCCGCCTTATCCAATGGCGAGCCGACTGCTTCCCACTCGCGGCCTCGTTTGAAGATCGCAACCTCAGACTCGTTTGCGAGCAGGTCGTAAGGATATCTTGCGAGCTCAAACACTCTTTGTAGGTCGCTTAAGATGCTTGCAACAGAACGAGTGTCGAGAGTTGTTTGCGCTCGTTCATTTGCCGCGCTGAGCACAAAACTCTGCGTCGTTGGCGATAGTTCAGCCCAGATACTGGCATAGTCGTGCCCACCCTTCCGAGTATTTCGTACGCCAACATCAAGCAGCCGTACGCACTTGAGCACAATTTCGATTGATAAGATCTGGAGTTGAATCCTCCCGTCCCCGCCCGATTCCGTACTTTGCTTCAGGAACTCGGCATCGTCATGGTAGGATATCGCAGCACCCAGCATTCGAGCTGCTAGCGCTTTGTCGTTCACCGCTTCAACCCCAACAGATTCCGCGCGACCACCCACTTATGCACCTCGGTGGGTCCATCATAAATCCGCATTGTCCGCAGGTGGCCGGACATCAGCGACAGCGGCAGCTCTTTCGTCATGCCCATCGCGCCATGCATCTGCATCGCATGGTCGAGCACCTCGTACGCCATCTCCGTCGCATACGCCTTCACCGCGGAGATATCCGTCCGCACATCGGCGCCGCGATCCAGCTTCCACGCCGTCTCATACGTCATCAGCGTCGCCGCCTTGATCCGCGTCCAGGCGTCCGCAATCCACCATTGCACCGATTGCCGGTTGGCCAGCGGCTCGCCGAACACCACGCGCTGCGGCGCATACTCCAGCATCATGTCGAGCGCGCGCTGCGCCATGCCGATCGACCAGCTCGCCATCTGCAGCCGCCGCGTGGAGAGCCGCACCTGCATCGGCGCAAAGCCCTGTCCCTCCACGCCCAGCAGGTTCGCCGCCGGCACACGACAATTCTCCAGCGCGACTTCGTAGGTGAACTGCCCGCCCAGCATCGGAATCCGCCGCAGAACGTTGAACCCCGGCGTCCCGCGGTCAACGAGAAACGCCGAGATGCCCCCGCGCGCGCCCTTCTGCTTGTCCGTCACCGCCATCAGGATGGTGAAGTCCGCCTCCTGCGCGCGGCTGATCCAGATCTTGCGTCCGTTGATCACCCACTCGTCGCCCTCGCGCACCGCACGCGTGATCATCGCGGCGGGATCGGCCCCCGCGCCCGGCTCCGAAATGCCGATGGCGGACACCGTGCCCTTCTGAACATACGGCGTCAGATAGCGCTCGCGCTGATCCTCGTTCACCGTCGCCATCAGCATGCGCAGGTTCGGCGAGTCCGGCGGCAGGTAGTAGGGAACGCACGTCTTCCCGATCTCGATATTGACGCCCACCATCGCGATCGCCGGCAGGTCCGCCCCGCCGACATCCTCCGGCGCATCCAGCCCCCACAACCCCATCTCGCGTGACGCCACATCAATGCGATCGCGCTCCTCGTGGGAGAGATAAGCGCCCTGCCCATTCGCATCGCGATCGAGAACCTTGTTCTCCAGCGGGGTCAGGTTCTCCCGCACAAACCGGGCGACCAGGTCCTGCAGAAGCTTGTGCTCCTCCAACAGCTCGAAATGCATGGCTGCCTCCGCTGATACTGTCCGGCCAGAATGGACTCGCGCAGCGGCGAGGGGAAGACATCTTCCCCTGCGAAGCGGGGGAAGTACGGCGAAGCCGGGATGGGGGCAGGCGGCAAGGGGATTCTCACGATGAGTCCCCTCGCGGCGCCCCCATCCGTCGCTTCGCGCCACCTTCCCCGCAAGCAGGGAAGGACGATCACAACCCCAACCGATAAAACCTGTTCGCCGTCCCGAAGAACAGCTCGCGCTTTTCATCCGCACTCGCACCCGCCGCCGTCAGCTTCAGCGCATTCCACAGCGTCGGGTAATCACAGCTCACCTCGTCCACCGGAAAGTTGCTCTCGAACATCGCGCGCCGCGCGCCGAACGCCTCGACGCACGTCTCGATATACGGCCCCCACTCCTTCGCCAGCTGCTCCGAAGGCGCGCGTGTCTCCGACAGCATCGACGGGAAATTGCAGAACGGCATGGCCAGCCCGCCCAGCTTCACATGCACATTCTCGCATTTCGCCAGCGCGCGGATATTCTCCCGCCACACGCCGAACCGTTCCGGCAGCTTGCCTGCATAGCTCGCAATCCCCAGCGGCGTGCCGACATGGTCCAGCACGATCGGCGTCTCCGGAAACTGCCGCGCCAGATCGACCAACTCCGGCAATTGCGGCTCCATCATCCACGCGTCGAACGACAGCCCGCGCTTGCCCAGCTCCGCAAAGCCCTCGCGGAATTTCCGCTCCATCATCACGCCCGGCGGATTGCGGTTCAGCGGCCCCAGCACGCCCGCATCCGCATCATACGATGTCGAACGCCGTATGCCCTTGAACCGAGCGCCGCCTGCCGCGATGTGCGCGTCCAGCACGCGCCCCACCTCCGCGCCCAACAACAGCTCCGCCGTCGAGACGATCCCCGCGCACGCCAGCGTCTTGCCATAGAGCCCGCTGGCCGCCGTCGCCGCCACACCGTTGACGAACTCCGTCTCGCCCACGCACTTCATCTCGGCCGGCCCGTCCGCCCGATACATCGAGCGGCATTCAAGATAGACGGTCGCCACGATGTTGTGCCCGCTGCCGGTGTCCTCCAGCAGCTGGTCCAGCAGGTAATGCCCCTTGCGATAGCTGATGTGCTCGAAGGGATGAACCGGCGGCGGGATCAAGTGCATCACCGGCCGCCGATCCCACAGATGATGGTGCGGGTCGATGATCGGCAGATCGGGTTCGATGATCGCTTCAGGCATGCATGGCTCCGCGTGACGCGCGGACCATCCGGCAATTTCGCGACGATGGAAAGTCTAGTCCAGTCCCTTGCGCTCGCGATACCACGCGACATACGCCTTCGCCCGCGCACCGGCTTCCGCCTCGACCTCGTTCCAGCCGAATGCATAGCGCGCCGCGAAGGTCGAGAGGCCCCAGTCGGTGTATTGCTGCACGTGATGAATCTCGTGCGCCCACAGGGCCAGGCTCGAGACATAGCTCTCGTCCTTGAACACCACCGTATCGATCAGCGTCACCGCCGCCGCGCGCCCATTGCGGATCGCAAATCCGGCAAGCCCCGCCTGGCTGGTATCGCCGATCGTGTAGCGCACATTCTCCAGCAGCTCCGCCGGATAGAACGGGATCAGCTCGCGCTTCACTTCGTCCGGGATCGGCTTCGAATCCGGTCGCACCGTGTCACGCGACCGCTGCATCGCCGCCGCCAGCGTCTCGGAAACGATGTTGGCGCTGTACTGCGTCTGCACCTGCATGAAGCCGCGCGTGAAGTTGGTCAGCTGGCCGGTGACAGTTGCCCTCACCGGCGATTCAGACGCGGGCCTCGGCGCCGCCGAGCGCGGCGCCACGCCGCTGACCCCCGCCGCATTCGCCCCGGTCTGCGCCACCACAGGCGCTGCGCCCGCCAACAGGGCGACGAGGGCAAGGAGAGCAGGTCGAAGCATGAGTCCCCCGAACGCGGAGCGAATACTGCTGAATTGCCGCATCGCCCATGAATGCGCCGTGAATGTGGCGGGGGGCCCGCTCACTGAACCTCGCGCTCAGCCGCCCACGCCTTCGCCCGCTCCTGGCATGCCAGTATCCACGCCGACTTGTGCTCATTGTACGCCAGCGAATCCCATGGATGCGCCGCCGCCGCCTCGCGCTTGATCTCTTGATAGGCTAGCGCTTCGCCGCGATGCGCACGGAGATAGTCGCGGAACAGCAATTGCCGCGCGATATTCGCGTGGCCCTCGACAAAGAAGTGCGTGTGGAACACGCGCATGCCATCCCGCTCCAGCACACAATAACGCCGCTCCGGAATCCCGAATTCCCCACGCCACAGATAGCCCAGCGCCTCCACGTCCACGCGCCGGGCTTCCAGCGCTTCAAGTCCGGTCACCGTCGGCATTAGGTCCACGACAGGTTTCGCCGCGATCCCCGGTATCGCCGTCGATCCCATGTGATGCACTGTCACCAGAACATCGCCGAGGGCTTCCTTCAGTCGCGCCGCCTCAGCCTCCGCCATGCGCGCCCATCGCGGATCATGCGGCGCCAGCAAGACGCGCGTGGCGTCGGCGCGCCGGGCTTCCCTCTCGTCCGCCACGCCCGTCACCCACCCTGAAAGAAATCATAGATTCGCCGCGCCAGCGCTTCGTTGACGCCCTCCACCGTCTGCAAGTCCGCGATCGTTGCGCGACTCACGCCCTTGGCCGAGCCGAACTTGTGCAGCAGCGCCTTCTTCCGCCGCACGCCCACGCCCGCAATCTCGTCCAGCGGATTCTGCCCCGTGATCGCCGCCGATCTCTTTGCCCTGTGAGCGCCAATCGCCCAGCGATGCGCCTCGTCGCGCAGCCGTTGCAGATAGTAGAGGGCAGGGTCGTTCGGCGGCAGCTGGAACGGCGCGCGCCCCGGCCGGAAGAACTGCTCCCGCCCCGCATTCCGATCCGGCCCCTTCGCGATGGCGACAAGGTTCAACTCGCCCGGCTTGAAGCCAACAGCCTCGATGGCCTCACGCGCCGCTGACAATTGCCCCAGCCCCCCATCGATCAACACCAGGTCCGGCCACGCATCCGGCCTCTTGCCTCCTGACATTCTGCCAATGTGGAGCGCCCCCTCCCCCCTGTGGGGAGGGGTAGGGGTGGGGGGCGGCTCAACGTGCGCGCTCTCACCGGAAACGTCCGGACTCGCTGAACCGCCCCCCACCCCTTCCCCCCTCCCCACAAGGGGGAGGGGGGAAGCCTCCGCGCCATCTGCAACCGCCTCGACAGCGGGAGCATTCAACTCCTCCCACTCCTTCTTCAGCCGCGCAAACCTGCGCCGCATCACCTCGCGCATCATGCCGTAGTCATCACCGGGCTCGAGATCGACATCGCGGATGTTGAACTTGCGATAGGCGTTCTTCTCGAAGCCGTCCGGCCCCGCCACCACCATGCCGCCCACCATGTTCGTGCCCATGATGTGCGAGTTGTCGTACACCTCGATGCGCTTCGGCGCCTCGGCCAGGTCGAAGACCTTCTGCACCGCCGCGAAGATCTTCTGCTGGCTCTGCGTCTCGGCCAGCTTGCGGCCCAGCGCCTCGCGCGCGTTCAGAAAAGCCTGCGCCACGATCCCGCGCTTCTCGCCGCGCTGCGGCGTGCGGATCTCCACCTTGTGCTCGGCCTTCATCTCCAGTGCGTCGGTCATCAAATCCCATTCCTCGATCTCGCGATTGAGGAGGATCAATTTCGGCACAGGCTTGTCGTCATAGAACTGTGCGATGAACGCGGTCAGCACCGCTTCCGGCGTGTCGTCGCGATCGTGCTTCGGATACCAGACCGTCGCGCCCCAGTTCTGTCCCGCCCGGAAGAAGAACGCCTGCACGGCCGATGCGCCCGCCTCCGAGTGAATGGCGAACACATCCGCCTCCACAAGCCCATCGGGATTGACGCTCTGGCTCTGGCGCACGGCCGACAGCGCGCGGATACGATCCCGCAACGCCGCCGCGCGCTCATAGTCGGTGTTCTGCGCCGCACGCTCCATCTGCGCCGCCAGCTGTTCCTGCAGCGTCTCGGCGTCGCCATTGAGAAACCGCTCCGCCTCGCGCACCAGCTCGCGATATTCGTCCAGGGGGATCAGCCCCGTGCACGGCGCGGAGCATCGCCCCATCTGGTGCAGCATGCAGGGTCGCGACCGTGTCGCGTAGATATTGTCCGTACACGTCCGCAGCAGGAACGCCTTCTGCAACGTGTCCAGCGTGTGATCGACCGCCCCCGCCGACGCGAACGGCCCGAAATACTTCCCCTTGATGCGCTTGGCGCCACGGTGCTTCAAAGCCTGCGGCGCCTCATGATCCTCGCGGATCAGAATGTGCGGGAATGATTTGTCATCCCGCAGGATGATGTTGAAGCGCGGCTTCAGCTTCTTGATCAGGTTCGCTTCAAGCAGCAGTGCTTCCGTCTCGCTCGCCGTGACCACGAACTCCATCGTCCGCGTCAGCGAGATCATCCGCGCTATGCGTTGCGTCTGCCCGCCGATCTTGGCGTAGTTCGACACCCGCGCCTTCAGATTCCGCGCCTTGCCGACATAGAGCAGCTCGCCGTTCTCGCCGTACATGCGATAGACGCCCGGCTTGCCCGGCAAGCGCCGCACCTGGTCGCGGATGATGTCCGGGCCGGACATCCGCTTCTTCTTCGTCCCGTCCGCGGAATCGATCTCGACGCCAGACGAAATCTCCTCCGTCTCCATCTCGACGTCTTCCGGCAGGTCGTCCGCCACGTCGTCGTCGGCGTCGACCGCATCCTCAGGCAGGTCGTCCGGCGCATCCTCGGGGATTTTGGGGTCGTCCGATTCCATGCGGCATAGGTAGGCCAGCCACGCCTCCGGTTCAAACGCCATTGCCCCGGCCTGCTGATAATGGTCTGTCAGCATCAGCCAGGGAGGGACGAATGAAGGCGATCTCCGCTGTATTGCTTGCAACGCTGGGTCTGGCTGCATGCAGCCCTCCGCCTTCGTCGCCAGAGGCAAAGTATCCTGATGAATGGTTGGCGCTCTCTTTCGATCCTGAAAGCCTCAAGCGCGGTGGTTTCCAGGACGGTTGGGTGATACCTCCGTCTCGGGATCCGGCTACAGATGTCTTGGCTGTTGAAACCATTGCGCTCGTTAACCTGCACGAGACCGAAAGTGCGGATGCCGGCTATGTGGTGACGACTGACGGTGAAGCGTTCGCTACGCGCAATATCCGGCGCGCCATGAACACTCTGTCCTTTGTCGTGCCTGCATTTGGCGTCTCCTACGTCGCTCAGCGCGAGCCCGACGGGTCATGGTCTGGCGACTGGTCCGCACCGGGTGGAGTGGTGCGGGTGAACCTCACGCCCGGCGCGGCACCTTCGACAGACATACAGCAGCTCGTGACGCTCCCCGACGGCCGTCAGATGCACATCGTCTGCAGTGGCGAAGGCAGCCCCGTCGTCCTGCTCGACTACGGCGCCGGCGGCACGATGAAGCGCGACTGGGGCGACATCGCCAGGCTCGCGTCCGAGAAGGCCCACACAAAAGTCTGCGCCTACGACCGCGCCGGGCGTGGCCTCAGCGACCCCGCGCCGACGCCGCGCGACACGGCAGCCGTCGCTGACGACATCGACGCGATGCTCACCGCCGCAAACCTGCCGCCGCCCTACATCCTCGTCGGCCACTCGCTCGGCAGCTATCACGTCCGCCAGTTCGCAAACACCCGGGCGGACAAGACCGCGGGCCTCGTCCTCGTGGACCCCTCCGGTGATGGCCAGCTTGAGCGCTTCAACGCCGTCATTCCGAAAGTGCAGAAGATGCAGGACGAGATGTTCAAGGCGCAGGCCGAGCTGCAATGCATCACGCGCTTGCGCGAAAAACCGGTCGCCCCGGACGATCCCTTCGCGCAACAATGCGGCGGCAACGATCCCGAAGCGCTGAGCGCAACGAAATCCGAGATCGAGGAAATGCCCGGCGCCTCCACCCAGCAGCTCCTTGCATCTCGCCGGCAGTACGGCGCGATGCCCGTCATCGTCCTCACGCGCGGCGACTATGACAAGGACATGCCGCCCGATTTCACCGCCGAAGACCGCGCCGCGATGAAGTCGGTCTGGGAAGGCCTGCACGCCGAAATGGCTGCTCTCTCTACGTCAGGTGAACAGCGCCACATCCCCGGCGCCGGACATTACATACAGCGCGACAACCCGGAGGCGGTTCTCACCGCCATCGCGGATGTCGTCGAAAAGGTTCGCCAGACGCCCTAGAAGCCCCAGAAGCAGAAGCCGATGGATGACAGCCTGTCATCAATGTCACGCCATTGCCGCTTGCCGTCCGCGCGACTGCCGGTAGATTCCCCGAAGCCGCAATCGGCGGCGCCATGTCGGGGACCTCACATGAAACGCACGCTTCTTGCCGCCGCGACCAGCCTCGGAGCCGCCGCACTTCTTGCGCCCGCCGCTTCCGCCCAGGTCTATGCCGGCGCCGGCGCAACGATCTTCACCGCCGAGTCCGGCGGCGAAGACATCAGCCTTGGCGCCATCCTCGGCCGCGCGGGCTTCAAGACCAATCCGTTCTTCGGCGTCGAGGGCGAATTCGCCATCGGCATCCAGGACGACGACGTCGATGTCCTCGGCGTGCCTGTCAGCGTCGGCCTCGACAGCGAGTATGGCGTGTTCGCCGTCGGCTGGCTGCCGGTCCCGCTGCTCGGCGACCTGTTCGGCCGCGTCGGCTATGCCGATCTCTCCATCGAGGCGGACGCAGGCGCGCTCGGCTCGGTGTCGGAAGATGGCGCGGGCCTCGCCTACGGCGCCGGCGTGCAGTTCAGCGCGATCCCCTTCACCCAGCTCCGCCTCGAATACACCCGCTACGAACCCGACGATGGCGAGATCGACTCGTTCGGGCTGTCTGCGCTGTTGCAGTTCTGACAGACCGTCGCGGTTCAGTCCTCCCTCGACGCGAAGCGGCGGGGGAGGTGGCCCGAAGGGTCGGAGGGGGCTGCCTGCGAAGCGGGCGGAGTTTGCGGCTTCACGCCGCCACCGCCTCAACCTTCGACCCGCACCGCTTCAGCACCTCGGCATACCCGCGCGTGATCCGCATCCGCTCGCGAAAACCCTTCTCCATCAGCAGCTCGTGCGTCTTCTCGAGATTGTAGCACGGCACATACATGAAGCAGTGGTGCTCGCAGTGATAGTGCACCCAGAACGGCGCGATCAGCAGCCGCTCGATCGGATTGGCCAGTGTCGTGCGCGCGTGCGTGAACGGATCTTCCTGCGTGTTGACCATCGCATGCTCGCCCATCGCGCGCAGCCGAGTCACCAGCGGGAACCACGTCGCCATCGGCACGATCCACAGCGCCGCCCACGCCCACCAGTATCCCAGCGCGCTCGTCACAATGATGATCGCCAGCTGCGCCGTCCAGAACCGCAGCCCCGGACTGTCCGGCACACGCGCCGGCTTCCGCTTCTTGCCGCCCACCTGCGCGATGAACGGCGCGATGCGCTGCTTGTAGAAAGTCTGCCCCGTCAGATCGCGCACGAACTTCCGCGTCAGCGATCCCTTCGTCACCGGGAAGGGCCGCGACAGAACAAGGTCCGGATCTTCCGCCTGCTCGGTGTATTTGTGGTGCGTCAGGTGATACGGTCGATAGCGCTTAAGGCTCCCGCCCACGGGCCCGCCGCAGAGCCACTCCGCCATCCAGTCATTCAGCTTCGCATTCGGATGCAGCGTGCCATGCGCCGCTTCATGCTCAAGGATCGCCAGCCCCAGCTGCCGGGCGCCGATCAGCATCACCGCCAGCACATACGTCGCCGGGTTGGGCGCATAGATGAACAGCGCGCCCGCGCCGATGATCACGGCCCACGCAAACGCCACGAGGGCAGGGCCCTTCCACACCGACTGTCGTGACACCCGCGACCACTCGTCGGGCGTGAAGATCGTCTTGGGGTCGATGCGGGTCACAGCTGGCATGTGCATACCCTACGTCCTTCCCCGCTTGCGGGGAAGGTGGCATGCCGCCGCCCGTCCTTCTCCGTTTACGGGGAAGGTGGCCCGAAGGGTCGGATGGGGGACGCGGCAAGGGGATCGCCAGAGAGAATCCCCGGGCCGACTCCCCCTCCGTCGCCGCGCGCCACCTCCCCCGCGCTTCGCGCAGGGAAGGACGCCTCCTCACCTCGCAACCCAGCGTTGACTCTGGCGCCCCCGACCGGGTCAATTGCGCCGTGGCGTATTGTGCCGTGGCGTAAAGGGGTCCGCGATGGGCACATTGAGATTGCTGCTCGCCATCGGCGTGATCGCCGAGCATGCGGGCATCGCAATCGGCGTCGGCAGCTTCACCGCCGTCGAAGCCTTTTTCATGCTCAGCGGCTTCTACATGTCGCTCATCCTAAGCAACGGCACATACCGGACATTGCCGTTCTATCTCAGCCGCGCCCTGCGCATCTTTCCGGTGTTCTGGCTCGCGATGGCGTGCGCTGCGCTCTACTACTGGATCGCCTCGTCCATGTTCGGCGTCAGCACCTACGGATCGCGCGGCTTCGCCTCGGTCTGGAGCGAGGCGGGAAGCGTCGAGCTCAAGGCCTGGTACGCCGCGGCGTCCACCACGCTGGTCGGCGCCGACGCCGGCATGTTCTTCAACCACAATGGCGGCCAGGCCGCGTTCAGCCTCCTGATGCCGACGATCTGGACGCTCAGCCTCGAAATCTATTTCTACGCGCTCTGTCCCCTGCTGATCCGGCTGCGTTCGCACTGGCTCATCCTGATCGTGCTCGTGCTCACCGGCGCCCGGGTTGCGGCCTACGTCGCGGGCCTCGATGCGGAGCCCTGGCACGCACGCTTCTTCCCGTTCGAGCTTGTTTACTTCCTGCTCGGCATGCTGGCCCACCGATGGACGCAGCACCTCACATTGTCGGGCAGAATGAGCAAGACGTGGGTCGTACTCCTGTCACTGCCGCTCGTGGTCGCCGCCGTGCTGACCTTCGGTTTCTACCAGCTCGTGCAGCTGTTCGGCTGGCCGCCCGTCTATGAGCAGCCCGCCTACCTTCTCTCGCTGGTCTATTGCACAGCGGTGTTCCTCAGCCTGCCGCTGCTGTTCCACCTCACGCGCAACAGCCGCCTCGACAGCTATCTCGGCGAGTACTCCTACCCGCTCTATCTCTTCCACTACATGTTCGTCGAGATTTTCGGGCACTCGCGCATTCTTGAGTCGTGGACCGGCTTTCTGGTCGTGCTCGGGCTCAGCCTGGTCCACGCCGTCATCGCGATCCACCTGATCCAGATACCGCTCGACCGCTATCGCCGGCGGCGCCTGAGAAGCGCCTCCGCACAGACGGCAGCAACGCCATCGTGATCGCGCGTCACGCGACGCTGTCCCCGCGTGCTTGTTTTCCGCTGGCCAGCAGGGTTTCCCGTTCGCTAGTGTGCGCCGCAGACACGAATTCCGGAGATAGCGACATGAAGCGGTTGATGCTGATGCTGGGCGGCGCCACGGCGCTGTTGCTCGCCGCCTGCGGTGAACCCGCGCCCGCGCCTGAACCGGCGCCTGAACCCGGGCCTGAAACAGCAGCCGCTCCCGCCGCCGATCCCGCGCAGGGCGATGGCGGCGTCGATGCCTTCTACACGCCAGACGCGTCCATCCCCGCCCAGCCCGGCAAGCTGATCCGCACCATGACGCAACCCGCCGACACCTCGCTCACGGAAGCGGGGCAGGCCATGCGCCTTCTCTATTCTTCCACCAACGGCCTCGGCGATGCGAAGACGCCGGTCGCCGTCTCCGGCACGCTCTTCCTGCCAAAGGGCGAACCCCCCGCAGGCGGCTGGCCGCTCATCGCATGGGCGCACGGCACGGTCGGCGTCGCCGATGTCTGCGCGCCATCCAATCGCCCGCGCTCTGAACGTGACACGAAGTATCTCAACCACTGGCTCACCCAGGGCTACGCTGTCGTGGCGTCCGACTATCAGGGACTCGGCACGCCCGGCGGCCACCCCTATCTCGCGACGCGCCCCGCGGCTTACTCCGTGCTCGATTCCATTCGCGCCGTGCAGGGCGACCCTGCGCTCAACATCGGCAAACCCGTCGTTCTCGTCGGCCAGAGCCAGGGCGGCGGCGCAGCCTTCGCAACAGCAGGGGAGGCGGCGACCTACGCGCCCGAACTCGATATCCGCGGCACCGTCGCCACCGGCACACCCTACTTCACCAACGACACCGCGCCCGCGACGCGCGATCCCAACGCCGTCTCCGGGGTCTTCGCATACTCGCTCTACATCATGTACCTCGCCGAACAGGCGGACCCGGCATTCAAGATCGCCGACTACGTCACGCCAAAAGCTGGTCCTGTCATCGAAAGCACGCGTACACAGTGCCTGTTCCCCGGCACGTGGGACCTGATTGAGTCAGAAGGCCTGAACCAGGCGAATGCCTTCACGAAAGACCCCACGCCCGCCATCGCGAAATTCTTCCCGCTGATGGCGTACTCGACGCTGAAGGCGAAAGGCCCCGTCTTCATGGGCACAGGCGGCAAGGACGCCGACGTCCCGCCCCCCGGCCAGCAGCGCCTCTTCAAGGACGCCTGCGCCGCCGGCAGCGTGATCGAACACAAACTCTACCCCGACCTCGACCACTCCGGCACGGTCAACGGCTCGCTGGCGGACTCGACCCCCTTCGTGAAAAAGGCTTTTGCCGGCGAAGCGATCGCGGGCAACTGTCCCGCTTAGTCCTCCATCCGGCCGGAGGCCGGGGGAGGTGGATCGCGCGTTCTTCACGCGCGAGACGGAGGGGGCTGTTTCAGCAGAGGGATTCTTGGAGTCCCCACGCTGAGACAGCCCCCTCCGTCCGCTTCGCGGACACCTCCCCCGCGCTGCGCGCGAGGGAGGACTTGTCTCCCAAGCGTGATCCCCCGCCACTTGCCCGGCGACCCGCTTCCGCCTTACCTGCCGCTCAAGCGGACGCTGATCCGCAACCCGGGAGAGACATGATGCGCGCAACACTCGCAGTCACAGCCATGGCCGCCGCCCTGTTCGGCTGCACCAGCGCCCCGCCGCCCGTCCCGACACTCGCGCCCCAGCCCTTGCCCGCAGTCGACATCGCGCACGCCGATTTCGCCAACCCGTCGCTCTGGCTCTGCCGTCCCGGCCTCGCCGACGACAAGTGCAGGATCAATCTCGACGCCACCATCATCGCCAAGGACGGCAAGACCTCCATCGAGAAATTCGCCGCCGCGTCGAACCCGAAGGTCGATTGCTTCTTCGTCTACCCCACCGTCTCCGACGACAAGACCTGGGCGTCCGACTGGACCGTCGACAAGATGGAGATCGACGACATCAAGCTGCAGTTCGCCCGCTTCGGCGCCGTCTGCCGCCAGTTCGCGCCGGTCTATCGCCAGACCACGCTCACCGCGCTGCGCATCGCCAGCGGCGGCCCGCAGCCTGAAGGCGCGCGCCTCCCCGCCGGCGTTGGCGGCTACAACGACGTGCTCGACGCCTGGAACTGGTACATGGCCAACGAGAACAACGGCCGCGGCGTGATCCTCATCGGCCACTCCCAGGGCGCCGGCGTCCTCGCGCGCCTCATCGCCAACGAGATCGAAGGCAAGCCCGCGCAGAAGCAGTTCGTCTCCGCCATGCTGCTCGGGTCGAGCGTCATGGTCCCGCCGGGCAAGGACACGGGCGGCACGCTGAAGCAGATCCCGCTCTGCCGCGCCGAAGACCAGACCGGCTGCGTGATCAACTATGTCTCCTTCCGCAACACGCTGCCGCCGCCAGACACCGCGCGCTTCGGCAAAGCCGGTGGCGGCAACGTCGCCGCGTGCAACAACCCGGCGAACCTCGCGAGCGGGCAGGGCGTCCCCGACAACTATTTTCTGACGAAAGGCTTCCTCAACGGCTCGGCCGGTCCCAACCAGCCCGCCTGGGCCAATCCGGCGCCGAGCATCGCGACGCCCTTCGTCAAAGTCCCCGGCCTGATCTCCACGAAGTGCGTGCAGAAGGGCGACTACAGCTATCTCGAAATGACCGTCACACCCGATCCCGCCGACGCCCGCACCGACGAACTCGCTGGCGAAATCATGCGCGCCACCGGCCCCGACCTGAACTGGGGCCTCCACCTCATCGACGTCGACCACTCCATGGGCGACCTCATCCGCATCGCGCGGAAGCAGTCGGCGGCTTGGAAGTAGGCCGTCCTTCCCCGTTCACGGGGAAGGTGGCCCGAAGGGTCGGATGGGGGAAGCGGCAAGGGGGCCGCCAGAGAGAGTCCCCACACCGACTCCCCCTCCGTCGCTGCGCGCCACCTCCCCCGCGCTTCGCGCAGGGAAGGACGAACGCGGCGCCCCGTATTGAACCTTTCCCCCCGCCCCGCGTAGTGCGTGCGATGGAAACGCCCCACGCCACCGTCGAGCCATACCCCGGCGCCTTCGAGTCACTCGAACGCCTCCGCAAGCTCGAACAACTCCTCGACCGCCAGTTCGAGATCGCCGGCATCCGCTTCGGCCTCGACAGCATCATCGGCCTCGTGCCGGTGGTGGGCGACCTGATCAGCGGCGCCCTCGGCCTCTACCTCATTCAGGAAGCCAAACGCCACGGCGTCTCGAAATTCACGCTCGCGCGCATGTACACCAACTGGGGCGTCGATGTCGGCGTCGGCGCGCTGCCGATCGTGGGCGACATCTTCGACGTGGCGTTCAAGTCGAACACGAAAAACCTGCGCCTGCTGATCGCACACTTGGAAAAGCGAGAGGCGAAGATGCGCAAGGTCGGAAGCTCGTCCAGCCTCGCGCCCTCACGCAAGGCGCGCGCCGCGCCAGACCTCTAACCCCCAAAAGACGAAAAGGCGGACCTCGCGGCCCGCCCTCTCTCATGTTGGTCAGCCCGGGTTTGGCGGAGCTTAAGCGGCTTTGTCAGCCACGGCCGCTACCGCGCGGGGATCCGGATCACGCAGCACGTAGCCGCGCCCCCAGACAGTTTCGATGAAATGATTGCCGCCCGTCGCCTGCGCCAGCTTCTTGCGAAGCTTGCAGATGAACACGTCGATGATCTTCAGTTCCGGTTCGTCCATCCCGCCATAGAGGTGGTTGAGGAACATTTCCTTGGTGAGCGTCGTCCCCTTGCGCAGGGACAGCAGCTCGAACATCTGGTATTCCTTGCCGGTGAGGTGAACGCGGTTGCTGTTCACTTCGACGGTCTTGGCGTCCAGGTTCACGAGGATGTCGCCGGTGCGGATCACGCTCTCGGCGTGGCCTTTCGAGTGGCGCACGATCGCCGTGATGCGGGCGATCAGCTCGTCCTTGTTGAATGGCTTGGTGAGATAGTCGTCGGCGCCGTAGCCGAGCGTCTTCACCTTCGCTTCGATATCGGGGTTCGCCGACAGGATCAGCACAGGCGTGTTCACACGCGACATGCGAAGCTGCTTCAGAACTTCATAGCCAGAGATGTCGGGCAGGCCGAGATCCAGGATGATGAGGTCGTACTCATACACCTTGCCGAGGTCGACGCCGTCTTCCCCGAGGTCGGTCGTGAAGACGTTGAACCCCGCGCCTTTCAGCATCAGTTCGATGCTGCGCGTCAGCTGTTCGTCGTCGTCAATCAGAAGGACCCGCATGTCATTCTCCAGAATCGCGGTTGCCTTGCGGCGGTCTTAACCATCGCATTAGGGCGGTGAAAGGTTAATGAGTACCTACCGCCCGGCTGGGCAGATTCATGAACGTTACCGTGATTCCATTGTGATGAAAGAGTCGGAAAAGAACGAATCGGCAGGGTTTTTTGTGGTTAACGGGTCCGAAACCGGATTCGGCGCCAGATGACATTTCCGAAGGCTTCCGCCCGGAATTAACGTCAGGCGTCAAAACATGCTGGCCGCGGCCATCCGGGACATCAAGTCGCTCGAACCCCGCAATCACGAAGGCCGCGTCACCGCGCTCGAAGGCCTGCGCATCGAAGCGGCCGGCCCGCGCGAGGCCCTGCGCCTCGGCGCCTCCGTTCGTTTCGGTCATGAAAACGGCCCGCGCGGCGAGCTCGTCGGCTTCGATGGCGATCGCGCCATCATCCTCGCCTGCGACCAGCTCGATGGCCTCGGCCCCGGCGCGCCGGTGCACTTCGTTTCCGGCCTCGATGTGGTTCGTCCATGTGACGGCTGGCTCGGCCGCGTGATCGACGCCTTCGCCGAACCGCTCGACAGCAAGGGCCCGTTGCCCGCCGGCCTCCGGTCCCGCCCGGTACGCGCCGTCGCCCCCAACGCCCAGTCACGCGCCCGCGTCGACCAGAAGATGGCGCTCGGCGTGAAAGCCATCGACGTCTTCGCGCCATGCGCCCGCGGCCAGCGCCTCGGCGTGTTCGCCGGCTCCGGCGTCGGCAAGTCCACCATCATGTCCATGCTCGCCCGCGGCGCCGATGCCGACGTCATCGTCATCGGGCTCATTGGTGAGCGGGGAAGGGAGGTCCGCGAATTCATCGAGGACACGCTCGGCCCCGACGGTCTCGCAAAATCCGTCATCGTCACCGCCACATCGGACGAAGCCGCCCCGCGCCGCCGCCGCGCCGCTTGGCTCACGCTCGCCGTCGCCGAACATTTCCGCGACCAGGGCAAACAGGTCGTCTGCTTTCTCGACTCGGTCACCCGCTTCGCCATGGCCCAGCGCGAGATCGGCCTCGCCGCCGGCGAACCGCCCACCACCCGCGGCTACACGCCCTCCGTCTTCGCCGAGTTGCCGAAACTGCTCGAGCGGGCAGGGCCAGGCGTCACCGTCGCCGAAGGCGAACCGCAAGGCCAGATCACCGGCCTCTTCACTGTGCTGGTCGATGGCGACGATCACAACGAACCAATCTCGGACGCGGTGCGCGGCACGCTCGACGGCCACATCACGCTGTCGCGCCAGATCGCCGAGCGCGGCCGCTTCCCGGCGGTGGATGTACTGAAATCGATCTCGCGCTTGCAGAACCAGCTCCAGACGCCGGATGAGAAGGCCACCGCCCTCCACGCGCGCCGCCTGATGGCGCTCTATTCCAACATGGAAGAACTCGTCCGCATCGGCGCCTACGCAAAGGGCGCAGACGCCGAAGTCGATGAAGCCGTCCGCCTCTGGCCGCAGCTGGAAGCCTTCCTCTCGCAGGACGTGCACGAAGTCACGACCCCTGAACAGGCCTACGCCCAGCTGCGCGCAATCCTGTCGCCGCCCGCATCTCTTCCAGCCATAGCTCCAAAGAGAGCCGTTAGATGAAATCGCTCGGCACACTCCTGAAAGTCGCCCAGCGCAAGCTCGACGAACTCGGCGTCGAAGCCGCGAAAATCAGCGTCGAAGTCGCCGAACTGCGCGCCCGCGAAGATTCCATCCGCGCCCGCGAGCAGGCCGAACTCGTCGGCGCCGCGCGCGATCCCACCTTCGCCGCCATGCTGCCCGCCTACCGCCTGCGCGTGAAATGGCAGATCGACGAACTCAAGATCCAGATGTCGGCGAAAGAAAAAGCATTGGAAGAAATCCGCCAACGCCTGTCCGAAGCCTACATCGAGAAATCGAAATTCGAACAACTCCTCGACCAGGCCGAAATCCGCGCCGCCACCGACCGCGCCACCCGCGAACAAGCCCAACTCGACGAAGTCGCCATCAACCGGGCAGGGCGGTAGCGCCGAGGATCGCCCGCGACATCCGCTTGCTTTGCAAGCAGCCCCCTCCGACCGCTTCGCGGCCACCTCCCCCGCCTGCTTCGCAGTCGAGGGAGGACTTCCCGATGTAGGTCGAAGTCCTCCCCCGCACGAAGTGCGGGGGAGGTGGCACGCGAAGCGTGACGGAGGGGGCTGCCTGCGAAGGAGGCGGATGACTCAACGCGTGCGGGCTGCCTCGCCAGAACCAGCCGATCCCAAACGCACGAACTTTCCGCCACCATCACCGCCGCTGACCGCCGCGCAAAGAAGCTTGCCGCCTCCCGCCTCAACGCTATCCTCTGGCTCACCGTATGGGATGAAAGCCATGAGCGATGCCGTCGGCCCCGGCGATCTGGTTCTCTGCGTGAATGCAGCGCCGAACCATGTGACGGGAGAACCCGTCCCCCTCATCGCTGGCGAGACCTACCGCGTCATCTTCGTGATGGAATTCGCCTGCCCGTGTGGCCGCTCCGACGCCTTGCTCGACGTCGGCGTCGGCTGGGCCTGGTGCCAGACCCGCTTCCGCCTCATGCCCAAACCAAAGTTCGAGGCCAAAACGCGCCGCGTCTCCGCTCCGAAAGAGAAGGAGAAGGTGCGATGAACAACCGGCTGGGGATTGAGCCGTGTAGCCCGGAGCGCAGTGACTCTGTTGTGCGATTTCCAGCTTGGTCGCTCCAGTCACCCAGAGCGACGGGTATTGAGCGAGCCGGCCATTCGCAACAATAGCACTGCGCGGGCAGTGATGGCCCACAGCGGTTATTCACCGAGCGTTGAGGCTTCGGTCACCGCTGCGTCCCGGCCTCTCGCAGCGCCGCGCAGACCAGAACATCTTCGATCTTGCAAAAATCGGGACGGGCGCCGGTGGCTTTCCAGTACGCAAGCACGCCGTTATTTTCGACAAGCGACAGGAAGCGCGGGTCAGCACGCATTGCAGCGGCCTGCGGTGTGAAATGTCCAGCCTGAACCAGCGAGCCTTGTACGGGCCTGGCGGCGAGCACCAGGGCAGAATCGACATCGCCGAGCAACGAAACCGCCCCATATGTGGCCTCCGATGGAAGCGCTCCACGATCAGTGCATGCTCTTGCCCGGTTCGCAGCTCGCAAGCGGGAGGCGTTGTTACGGCTCGCCAATCCCGCCGCGATGTCTCGCCAACACTGAACGCTCTCCGACGGCGTTGATGCTGGTGGATGGGCAAGCAGGCTGGCAACATCGCCGACGTCGCCAAGCAGGGCGGACCTCATCCGGTAATGCCACAGGGGAGTACTGGCGGACACTAGTCTGCTGGCAATTCCGAACTGCTCTTCCGCGTCTGCTTTCCTGCCGGCCAATGCAAGCGCCGTGGCGTATCCCGTGCGCTTGGGCGCCGACAGCGGATCGCCGGCAACGGCTAGAGACAGATGAGGAAAGGCCTGTTCGGTCAAGCCTACGCCGCGAAGGAAGACACCGTAGAAATTGTTGAGCGTGGGGTCGGAAGGTTTGGTCTTCAGGCCAGCCAGTAACGCCCGCTCGCGAGACACGAGAGGCTCGCGTTTCGCGACACTGAGCTGGTAGTTCGCAAGGTTCGAATAAGAGTTGCCGGGATCAAGTTTGAGGCCAAGCCGTGTGGCGGATTCCGCCTCGGCAACCAGGCCCGGCTTCGCTGCTTCCGGTGCAGCATCAAGCACCAGCAGGATAGTGAGGCCGAGTGTGCCGTTAATGGTCGCGCTGCCCGGCGCCTTCAGCGCCAGTTCGCGGGCGACGGGCAGGGTGTCGAGCGATGGGCTGCGAAGGTCGCGGCAGGCTCGCGCAATCAGTGCGCCAAGTTCAACGATCCGATCGGACAGACCTTCGGCTCGCTCAATGAAGCAAGCAAGCGTGTCAGTCGCCAGCGCTGCGGCCTGGACGCCGAGCGGTTCATCGCCGCTGCCCTTCAGCGTTTCGGACCACAACGCGGTGCGGCTCGGTACGTGCTCCAGCCGAACGGAAATGGTGATCGTAGGGCCATCAGCCTGGATGTCGCCGCTTATTGCATAACGAGCACCGAGGGCTTTCGCACGGTTGAGGCGCTCGACGGGCGATGTGCCGACCGTTTCGCCCGGCGCGACGGTTGACAGGTGCATGGCTGTCAGCGTCGTGACTGTCTCATCATTCGCCGTTGCCGCGATCGTGGCGAGCGGACCGTCGAGGCCGGCGGTGAAGCCGAAAAAGGCGACCTGGTTTGAGCTCGATGCTGTTGCCTGCTGCGGCCTGGCGCCAAAGAGAGCAACGGCGCCGGCGGTGGCCGCGATCGCAACGCAGGCGGCGGCGAGCCCGCCGATCACCATCGTGCGGCGCCGGGTGGGCTGACGTGCGGGCGGCGGCTCATTGGTTGAGCTTGCTGCGCCCGGCGGCGAGACGAGTCGCGCGATCGCCGCGGTCAGCTCGGCCAGCCTGGCTGCATTGGCGGGCTTCCAGTCCGCGAAATCAATCACCTGGAATTGGCGGAAACCAAGCGGTGGCATTATCCCGTCGAGCGAGACGGGCACCAGCTTTCGCATGTCTCGCGCTGCTCCAGCCTCGTCTGCCACCCAGTGCGACGCGACCGACGTTTTCGTCCAGACGACGAGCACGGCCTTGGCGGCCTTCAGCTCAGCCTCGGTCTCCTCGAGATATCGACTACCGCCTGCGAGGTCCCTGTCCCACCAAACTGAATAGCCGTGCCGGCGCAGCGCTTTGACCAGCGGATCGACCCGACGCCGGTCCTCACGCGAGTAGGAAATGAAGATGTCAGCCATGAAGGCTCGTTCCCCGGTCCGTGGGCCGTATCCCTATTAACAGACCATCTTGCCCGTCGCCATCCGGCCGAGGCGCGTTCGCGATGAACACTGACCGCTTCCGGCGATTCCCGGACGTCTGCCGAAGCGCTGACACTGCGCTTCCGCCTCATGCCCAAACCAAAGTTCGAGGCCAAAACGCGCCGCGTCTCCGCTCCGAAGAGAAGGAGAAGGTGCGATGAACAACCGGCTGGGGATTGAGCCGTGTAGCCCGGAGCGCAGTGGCTCTGTTGTGCGATTTCCAGCTTAGTCGCTCCAGTCACCGAGAGCGACGGCTATTGAGCGAGCCGGCCATTCGTAGCAAGCGGATTGCGCGGGCAGTGATGGCCCAAAACGGTCGTTCAGCTTGTGCCAGTCACTTCCTCCTCCCGCCGAGAAACTGCCGCGAGTTACGGAAGCGAGCGGCGCCAACTGCCGCAATCTCTACTGTGCCGGACGGTCCAGGCGGCCAATCCCGCGCTTCACGACCGGCTGCTTAAGACCAGCCCGTTCCAGCTCGCGCGCGCCGAGGAGGATGTTCGGAACCGCATAGTTCCCCTCATGGCAGGCGTATTCGTAGATCCGGTCCGGCGAGCGGCGGAAGTTGAGCTCGCCCTTCCATGGCTGGGTATATACTGCAGGATCCTCGACGGTGAACTGGTAGAAGATCGTGTCGTTGTCCTGCATCGTGAAGCGCTCGGTGACTTTCGAGTCAGGCGAGATGTAGACGAACAGGCCGAAATCGACGCGCACGGATTCTATCGCCTTGAAGCCGACGGTTTCGACGACCAGCGTATCGCCATCCCACTTGCCGACGCTGGTGCCGAGATACTGGCGCATGACATCGGGATTGTGCTCGCCATTCATGCGGATGATCCGCGTGTCGTGAACCATCTCGATGTTGATCGCGATGGCGTCGGGCGTCTGGATGATCTGCTGGTGGTTGTTGTAGAGCGCGTTCAGCATTGGCGGACCGCCGGTGGAGGCGAAGCCGATGAGGCAGCGCTCGATCGGGATGCGCTCCTCCGGATTGTCGAACATGTTGTAGGTGCCGACCGACTTCATCATCGCTGTCCGGCCGGCGGGCGTGTACGGCACCTTGCCGTTCGGCGGATCGGTGATCCACGAAGAACGGTATGTACCGTTGATCAAGCCGACCTGCCTGCCGGGGTCGATCCAGAAATTGTTGTAGCCTGCGGGATCATCGCCCACGGCGGGCGCACCCTTGTCGGCTGCAGACGGGGCGTTGTCCGCCGCCGCGACACTGGCCGCGTCCCGCTCCCACTGCTTCGCGTCGGCTTCCGAAATCACCAGATCCTTGAATTCGGGCACGCGCTCGAGCCGCGTGATTGACGAGTTCGTCCACACCCCCTGAAAGTCCGGCTTGCCTGCGGTGGTGCGAGGAATGGGGTCGCCCGCCTGCGCAAAAGCGGCTCCACCACAAGACATCAGGGCTGCGGCTGTGCAGAGGAGTGATAGGCGCATCATGTTGCTGTTCCATGCGTGAGCTGGATGTGATCCTTGCACAACGCCTGCCCGGACACGAGCCATGGTCGCGCGGTCGTGAACAGGGGTGCATTCGTCGACCCTTCAACCAGGTCGATGTTGCATCAGCGAAGCGCGCATTTAGCGATTGCAGTGGTTCGGCATAAGCCGACGGTCGCAATTCGGCGACTTCCGGACATCTGCCGAAGCGCTGACACTGTCCGCTTCTGGCTCATGCCCAAGCCGAAGTTCGAGGCCGGGACGCGTCTCGTCTCCGCTCCAAAAGAGAAGGAGAAGGTGCGGTGAAGCTCCCGCTGGACATTTAGCCGTGCGGCCCAAAGCTACCCGTCGCGTGGCGCCGCGAAATACCTCAACCCGGAACCGGTCGTGACAGTTTTCGCCAGCCAAAGATCACGACAAGAGCAACCACCACCGCCCATTTGATAACGATCGCCAGAACGACGATGCTGGACAGGGCGTCTTCCGTCAGGTCCGGAAACATGGCGAAGAGAATCCTGCCTGACGCATTGGTCGTAATGTGCAGCACGATCGCGAGCAGGACGCTGCCGCGCGTATTGTTGAACAGCCATGTGAAAATGATGGCGGTGCCGATCGTGCTCACCAGATAGGTTGATACGGACGCGATGCTCACTGTCTCCCACGGTCCCAGCGCGGCGCCGGGCACCCAGAACAAAGGGACGTGCCAGAAGGTCCAGACCACGCCGATGATCAGGCTGCTGGTCAGTGCGCTGTACCGGGCCTGCAGGCGAGGCAAGGCGTAGCCGCGCCAGCCCAACTCTTCACCCAATGGGCCGAAGGGCAGCGCCGTCACAAGCACAATCGGAACGAGGAAATACCAGGCTCCTGGCTGAAAATCTCCAGGAACGCCTCCCGTGAAATGATAGATGGCGATAGCGGCCGCGAGCATTGCGGGAAAGCAGAACAGCGCGACACCCCACCAGCCTGGCGCAACCCGCCACACTGTGAGGCCGCCGAGCAGTTGCCTCACGCCGGGCGCGCCCTTGTCCTTATGCGTGAGGATCAGCGCAGCAATCGACGGTCCATAGGCGCCGACGAGTCCCAGAACCAGCAACCACCACGGCAGGTCTTCGCTGCCGGAGCCGACCCACCAGACGACGCCCGGGACCCAGATCAGCCAGGAGATTGCATAGGTGAGGATGACGTACCGGACATCCATCCAGACTTGCCGTTGCGATCCGGAGCCCGAAACCTGTTCCACAATTTTCCCTCCCCGCGCCCGCTGTTCAACCATAGCACATCAGCTTGTGCTTCCGCCTCACGCCCAACTCCCGGCGCGTCGCCGCCTCGAAGGACAGGGGGCGCCACACAACGGGTTCGAGATACAGCCGTGTAATCCCGGGCCGGCTTGATCGAGCGGCCATCGAGCGTTGCCCAAGCGCAGGTCAGGTTGTGCTGGGTCGCCGCGCGACCTGCAGACCGGTGGCGGCAAGTAGCGAGAACAGGACAATGAAGGTTCCGGCAAACGTGTACGGCTGGCTCAACGAACCGACAAATTCGGTAAGCGGTTCGATCAGGTTGACGCTGGTCAGCGACGCATTGATCAGTTCGTTCAGCGTGTGGAAAAACCCGGCCAGCAGGAATGGCCAGCCGTTTCTGACGTCCTTGATGAATAGTGCGAAACCAACGGCAAGGCAGATCGCCTGACCCGTCATGCCGGCCGTCTGAAACCTGTCGAAAGTCTCCGGGCCTTCAATTCTGAACTGCGGGACGAAACTGATCAGCGCAAAGAACAGCGCGATCCCAAGGAACAGGATGGTGGTGCTCAAGAGAAGCGAAGCATGCAGTTTGCGGTGCTTCTTCAGCACAAAGGCCAGGACAACGAGCAATCCCAATTCCAGGGTCACCATCACATTCTGCACGATCAGAAAGTCGCCGTTTCCGGAGACGATCCCCTTGTGAGCGGAATGGACAGACAGCATGGCCGTTGTGGCGCCCAGCAGCGGGCCGATGATCAGGACAACCAGCCCCACCTTTCGGTGCGTAGCAAACCTGCGCTGTCCGATCATTGTGAGCTGGAACAGCAACAGGCCCAACCAGATGAACACCGTTGCCACATGAAGGTGGTGATGAGGTTGGGGATCAGCGCCAGTCCCGAAATAGATGGCCCAGAATCCCAGGATGCTTGTCACCGTTACCGCGGCGATGAGGAGATACTCGGCGGCGTATTGCGTGAGGTTCTTCATGCCGCGCCGCCCCCATGGCCCATTGCCATCCCTGTCGCGATAACGCCGGCCGGTCACGTAAGATCTGTTCAGCGACGCCGCTGCAGTCGACTGTATGGCATCCATGAATTGCATGTCGAGGGCGAGAAGAGGCTCTTGTGACGCCTTCCAGAACCGGCCGATTCTGGACGCCCACTTTTCGGCGTATCCTGAACTTTTTCAACACGCTGCACCGACAAAACCGGCCGATCCCGGACACGGGCGTCCCCCACTTTCAATCCTGAGGTAGAATGCCCTCATCCATTCCGCATGGAGGGCGGCCGTACACCGTTCAACGGCGCGGGGTGGATGCAGGCGAGCGTGAAGAGCCCGGTCGAACAATGCCAGTAGACCGGGAGTTCGTGAGGAGCCGGGGGCGGTTGGCATCAACATCCCCGGCTGCCTTCCTCATGTCGCGGGGGACCATGGCTGAACATCCATGGCCCGCACGCCGGCGGCTTCTGCCACGTGGGCCAGGACGGGTGAAATACCCCGCTGCACGCCCGGGCCGCCGACCAACACCTGCCGGGGACGCGGGATCCGCGCTTCTCTTTCCTACCGGTAGCGCTGGACAACCAGCGACGCCAAAACACGCGGGGCATCCCGCGTCCCCGGGCCCTCCATTTGTTTGGAGACCCAGAGCGACAGCATCACGGATGGCCAGCGCCAGTCCGAACGAGAGACTGTGTCCCCTCTACTGTCATTCCGGGCGAAGCGCAGCGGAGACCCGGAACCCAGGGGCGGCGAGCGCCGGTGCGTGTCGCCCGGAATGACAGCGTTTGAGACAGGCGGATCACTCAGAGCCGGGCATGAGCCCTTTCCATCAACACATCACAGGAACAACAACCATGAACTCCGACACCTACAACCTCCACGCCAGCGTCACGCCGCTCGGCCCGATCTACGCTGTGGCTAGCCGGCGCGCGGAGCGGGCGGCGCGTCGCGGCGACGTGAAGGCGGCCGCCGGGTGGCTCGCGATCGCGGAACGTCACCTCGCCATGGTCGAACGCATCGAGCGGCAACGCATTGCCGACACGCGGCAGGCCGCCCATCTGGCGGAACATCCCTACCGCCTCAGCGTCCTCGAATACCGCGCACGCTTCCCGGGCTAGGCGCAAACAACAAGGTCCTCCCCGCGAGAACGGGGAGGACAGGAGGGGAGGTACGCTACAGGGAAATCAGGCCGACTTCGCCTCGACACCTTCGGCGCCGCCGCGGACCAGCGCTTCGGCGATCTGCTGGGCGTCGAGGGCTGCTTGTGCCTGCGGGTCGATGCTCACGATCGTCTTCTGCTGGCGGATCGCCTCGCGCACCTTGAGGTCGCGCAGCACGATGCCGGCGAGCGGCGGGCGGAATCCGAGGAAGGTCTGCGAAGCGCGCGCAAGCGCCTCATACGTGCGGCGTCCTGCAACGCGCGTGTCGGCCATGTTGATGGCGATCCACGGCTGCACGCTAGGCGCGTAGCCACGCAGCACCTTGATGAAGGCGTAGGCGTCCGTCATCGAGGTCGGCTCGTCATTGGCGACGACCACGCAGCGGTCGCACGCGCGGGCGAGGCGCATCACATTGTCTTCGATGCCTGCGCCGAGATCGACGAGCACCGTGTCGTACTGCAGCGACAGCGCGGTCAGCGATGCGGCAAGGCGCGAAGCCTCTTCCGCCGGCAGTCCCGCGAGCGCGCCCGAGCCGGAGCGGCCCGGCAGCACGTCGAATCCGATTTCCGAGCCTGCGCCGCCGTTGACCTTGCAGACCGCGTCTTCAAGTTCGACCCATCCCGCGATCACGGCGGCAAGGTCGGTCTCAGGCGCGATGCCAAGCTGCACGTCGACATTGGCAAGTCCAAGATCGCCGTCAACCAGAAGCGTGCGGCGACCCATTTTCGCGAAGCAGGCGGCAAGCGTGGTGGAGAGCCAGGTTTTCCCGACCCCGCCCTTGCCCGAGGCGATCGCGATGACGGAAGCAGGCGTCACGCGCGAGCGGTGACTGCCTTTCCCTTCCGACTTCTTGGAACCGAAGTTCATCATCACGCAGCTCCTTTGAGCCGGTCTGCTTCCGGGGATTGCGTGGCGGTCATGAACAACCGCGCGATCCGTTCAGACGAAGCAGGCACCAACCCGCAGGTGGCATTAGACGTCATACCGAGTGAAGCGATGCTTAACCGCGCGGAAGAAATTGCTGCAATTGCTCCCCCGCGACGCCGAACCGCATCGATCCGGGTAAGGATGACTCGGCGGCATCCGGCCTGCGCAAAAGCGCGGGCGTTGTCCTCGATTTCCATCGGATGGCCATCGGCGCCGATCACGAGGACCGGTTCCACATTCATGTGCGAAATCAAGTCGCTGCACCGCTTCATGTCCGCCTCGTCGAGCGGGTTGAACGACGGGCAATCGATCACCAGCCGCTGGCCGCGATCGTCCGCATCGCGCACCAGCCGCATCAGATGGTCGGGCGAGATTGCTGAGGTTACCGAAACCTTAAGGGTTAAGGCGGCCAGCCGCGCCGTCTGTCCCGACGCATCGAAGTCGGCCGCCACCGGCTCGATCGGATGCCTCTTGTCCGAGAGAAAACGCGCGATCTTGGCCGCCGCCGTGGTCTTGCCCGAGCCATGCGGCCCCACCAGAATCAGCGATTTCTGCGGATGCGGATTCAGCGGATTGAACGTCAGCACGCCCTCGATCCCCGCCGCCAGCGCCGCGTGCGATTCCATCCCGGCGCCCATGCGGCTTCCCGCTTCCGACACCATATGGACGAAACCATCCGGCGCGCCATGCCAGCGCAATGTTGAAGAGAGCAGGCTGCGTGTTTCGTCGAACACCGGCCGCACTTCGGCAAACTTCGGCGCCGCAAACTTCTGCCCGAAATTGCGCTCAATCGCCGCGCGCACCTCGAACATGCCATCGTCTTCACGCTCACGCGTCGAGAGGATAACGGCGTCCTGCCCCATCTCGGCCCGGGCCATTGCGAGGGCTTCCTCCTCGGTCCGGCCCACGAACATCTTCATCTTCATGGCGGGGCTCCTCTAGACGGCGCCGGCTGAACGCAGCCGCGCCTTTGGATGGATTTCGTTCTGCGACATCACGATGGTCTGCGGCCTGAACCGCTCCACCAGCGACCGCACATAGGGACGCACGCCGGCCGATGTGAGCAGCACAGGCGAGTCGCCGCTCTGGCTGGCGCGCTCGAAAGCGTTGCGCAGGTCCGCGACGAACTGGTGCAGGCGCGAGGGTTCCAGCGCCAGCTGCCGGTCCGCGCCGGCGCCGACGAGGGATTCTGCGAACGCCTGTTCCCAGTTCGGCGACAGCGCCACGATCGGAAGCGCGCCCGACGCATCAAGATGCGCGTTGCAAAGCTGGCGGGCGAGGCGCGTGCGAACATGCTCGGTGACCGAGAGCAGGTCGGTGGACGCCGACGTCGCCTCTGCGATGGCTTCCAGGATCGTGCCAAAATCGCGGATCGAGATGCGCTCGCGCAGAAGATTCTGCAGGATGCGCTGGATGCCCGACACCGTGATCTGCTGCGGCGTGATGTCGTTGATGAGGGAGGACTGCGGTTTGGGCAGATCCTCGATCAGCTGCTTCACCGATCCGAACGACAAGAGCTCTGCCATATTCTCCTTCACCAGCTCGGTGAAGTGCGTGGTCAGCACGGTCGCCGCGTCGACCACCGTGTAACCCTGGATCGTCGCGTTTTCCTTCATCGTGTCGTCGATCCACACGGCGGGCAGGCCAAACACCGGCTCGTTGATCTTCTCGCCCGGAATCGGCGGCGCAGCCCCCGACGCATCCATCGCCAGATGGAATTGCGGCCGCAGCTTGCCGCGGCCCGCGACGACTTCCTTGATGAGGATGCGATAGTCCTCCGAGCCGAGTTCCAGATTGTCGATGATGCGAACCTGCGGCACGACAAAGCCGAACTCGCTCGCCACCTGCCGGCGCACGGCCTTGACCTGGTCCGTTAGCTTCCTGCCTGAAGTCTCGTTGATGAAGCCGAGCAGGCCGAAGCCCAGCTCGATCTTGATCTCGTCGACGGCCAGCGAGTCCTGGATCGGCGGTTCTGGAATCGGCTTGGCGCGTTGCGCCGCAGCCGTTTCGGCGACCTCTACCGCTTCGACGTCGCGCTGCTTCTGGAAGCCGCGATAGGCGCCATAGCCCGCAGCGCCGGCGAGGGCGAAGAACGGGATCATCGGCATGCCCGGCAGCAGTCCGGCAAAGCCCGCCATCAGCGCGGCCATCGCGAGTCCCTGCGGGTTGGTGAACAGCTGGATGCCGATGGCCTTGTCAGCCGCGCCCTCGACGCCGGCCTTCGAGACGAGCATGCCGGCCGCGATCGATACGATGAGGGCGGGGATCTGCGAGACGATGCCGTCGCCGACGGTCAGCAAGGTGTAGGAATTCGCCGCCTCCTCGAAGGAGATGCCTTCCTGCGCCACGCCGATGATCATGCCGCCAATGATGTTGATGAAGGTGATCAGGATGCCGGCCATCGCGTCGCCGCGAACGAACTTCGAGGCGCCGTCCATCGCGCCGAAGAAATTGCTTTCGCCTTCGAGTTCCTTCCGGCGCTTGCGCGCTTCATCCTCTGTGATCATGCCAGCGGAAAGATCAGCGTCGATCGCCATCTGCTTGCCGGGCATGGCGTCGAGGGTGAACCGCGCCGCGACTTCCGCGATGCGGCCCGAGCCTTTTGTCACCACCACGAAGTTGACGATGATCAGGATGATGAACACCACCACGCCGATCACGAAATTGCCGCCCATCACGAAGCCGCCGAAGACCTGGATGATGTTGCCGGCCGCCTGCGGACCTTCATGGCCATGCGCGAGGATCAGGCGAGTGGTCGCGATGTTGAGCGCCAGCCGCAGAAGCGTGGCGAGTAGCAGGACAGTCGGAAAGGCCGAGAATTCAAGCGGCTTCTTGATCAGCAGCGCCGTCATCAGGATCAGCACCGACAGCGTGATCGAGATTGCGAGCAGGAAATCGAGCAGGAAGGGCGGGATCGGGATGATGAGCATCATCACCAGCGCCATCACGCCAAGCCCAAGCGCATACTCGCCGCGTGCGAACAGCTTGGTGAACGCGTTCCAGTCGAAATTGCCAGTGTTCAGAGCGCCAGCCTGAGCCATCTACGCGACACCAGATTTGAGTTGGGTCACGGGAAGAGCCGCGAGCCCCCTCTCCCCCTTGTGGGGAGAGGGTAGGGAGTGGGGGGCGGCTCCGCGTGTGAGTTGCCCGATCATGTCGCCGGTGGAGAAGCCCCCCTCACCCCACCCTCTCCCCACAAGGGGGAGAGGGGCGCGACGAACGCCCTTCGGTTGAAGATGAGAGAAGCATTTCACGAGCATCTATCAGCCAGCCGCCCGGACTTCGCCCGGGGCGGCGACTTCGATGCCGGCGTCCTGATAGGCGCGCAGCTTGTTGCGCAGCGTGCGGATCGAGATGCCGAGAATGTTCGCGGCGTGCGTGCGGTTGCCGAGGCAGTGATCTAGCGTCTGCAGGATAAGGTCCTGCTCCACCTCTGCGACGGTCTGGCCGACGCGAATGCTGGCCTCGCGAATGGCGATCTCGGCGGCGTTGACGGCGCGTTCGGCCGTGGCGTCGAGGGCATTGGCCTGCACCGGCCGGCCATCGGGCGTCCGCAGGTCATCGACCGAGATTTCGGTCGTGCGGGCCAGGATCACGGCGCGATGCATTGCGTTCTCAAGCTCGCGGACATTGCCGAGCCAGGACGCACACTGGATTCGCTCGCGCGCAGCGTCCGACAGCGTGCGGACGAATCCATTGGCGGTCGCATACTTGTCGACAAAATAATCGGCGAGGGCGGAGAGATCGTTCGGGCGTTCCCGCAACGGCGGGATGTGCAGGTTCATCACGTTGAGCCGGTAGAGCAGGTCCTTGCGGAACTCGCCGCGCATGACGGCTTCCTGCAGGATGCGGTTCGATGTCGCGATGATGCGGATATTGACCTTCACCGGCTTTGCGCCGCCGACGCGATCGATCTCGCGCTCCTGGATGGCGCGCAGCAGCTTGGCTTGAAGACGGATATCCATTTCCGATATCTCGTCGAGCAGCAGCGTGCCGCCGTCGGCTTCCTCGAACTTGCCGATGCGGCGAGCGACCGCGCCGGTGAACGCGCCTTTCTCGTGACCGAAGAGTTCGCTCTCGAGCAGGTTTTCCGGAATTGCAGCGCAGTTGATGGAAATGTACGGCTTTTCGGCGCGGCGCGATCGCTTGTGCAGGTAGCGCGCCATCACTTCCTTGCCGACGCCGCTCTCGCCGGTGATCAGCACCGAGGCGTCGGACGGCGCGATCTGGTCCGCCAGCGTCTTGATCTCGATCATCGCAGAATCCTGCGCGATGAGCGGACGGTCGTCGTCGGCTACGGCGGCTAGTACTGCTGCTATCAGTTCGGGATCGGGCGGCAGCGGAATGAATTCGCGCGCGCCCGCGCGGATCGCGGCGGCGGCGGTGTCGGGCGTGGCCCCGATGCCGCAGGCGACGACCGGCGCCACGATGCGCTCCTGCTTCATCGCCGTGACGAGGGCCTTGATGTCCTCGTGGACGTCGATCATCACGATGTCGGCGCCGCGGCCTGTGCGCAGCAATTCCATCGCGGTCGCGGCGTCGTGCGCGTGCAGGACTTTCGCGCCCCTGTCGAAGGCGATCTTGGTGGCGGCGGAAAGTTGTCCCGCGAGATTTCCGATGATCAGAACACGCATGGGTTTTCCTTCAGGCGTCCGAGTTCTTGATGATTTCCGTCATGGTCACGCCCAGGCGATCATCGACGACGACCACTTCTCCGCGCGCAACCAGACGCGAGTTCACATAGATATCGATGGCTTCGCCGACGCGCCGGTCGAGTTCCAGCACCGAGCCCTCGGTAAGTTCGAGAAGCTTCGAGACTTCGATTGTCGTGCGTCCGATCACGGCCTGCACGGAAACCGGCACATCGAAGACAGGCTTGAGATCCGCCGCGATCTTGTCGCGCGCCTCGAAGGTCTCCGAAGTCTGGACGCTCGCTTTCCGCGGGGCGGTGACGCCGCCCTGGGCGAGATCCGGCAAGTTCAGGTCATTGCTGCTCATGATGTCCTACGCGGCGGAAAAAAGGTCGAGCTGCGGGGCCACAGGGTCCTGCAGGCGGGAAGTGATGATCTTGTCGATGGCGGCTTCGACGGCGTCGCGGCTGAATCCGCTCGCGCCATCGGCCCATTCCACGCGCCAGTCGCCGGGCTTGGCTTTTGGATCGGGCGCGAAGGAGACGCTGGCGCCGACACCCTTGGCGCGCAGCTGTTCGAGGCGGCGCTCGACAGCAGGGATCGAGTCCGGCGCGATGGCCACGGTGATGGCGGGATTGAGCTTGAGCTGGCGGATCACATCGGCGATGGCTGCTGCTGCGGTCTCCTCGCCGTGCCGGTCGAGGGCTGCGCCGGCGATGCGCTTGGCCGCGATCATGGCGAGTTCGGCTGCCTCCGCGCGCAGCTGTTCGGCGACGGCGGAGAGCTGGGCTGCGACCGGCGCCAGCGTGACAACGATTCGGTCCACCGAAGCGAAGCCCTTGGCTTCCGTCGCCTGCTTGGCGCGGGACTCGCCCTCGGCGCGCGCCTTGGCAGCCAGCTGGTCGGTTTCCTCGCGCGAGAAATACTTGCGCGCAGGGCCGGACAGCACATCGCCGTCGGCGCTGAACTCGGTGGCAAACAGAAAGGGGGATGTCTGGGTCATCAATAGATCAACTCGTCCTGGCCGCCGCTCTCGGCGAGCATGATCTCGCCGCGGTCGGCCAACGCCTTGGCGACCACGACCATTTCCTGCTGGGCGGCTTCGACGTCCTTCAGCTTGACCGGCCCCATCGCGGCCATGTCGTCGCGCATGATCTTGGCCGCGCGTTCGGACATGTTGGACATGAACAAATTGCGCATCTCGTCATTGGCGCCCTTGAGCGCGAGGCCCAGTTTGTTCTTGTCGATGTTGCGCAGCAGCGTCTGCACGCCGCCTGGATCGAGCTTCGCGAGATCCTCGAACACGAACATGAGCGAGCGGATCTTGTCGGCCGCGTCCTTGTTGTTGTTTTCGAGGAGCGACATGAAACGCCCCTCGGTCTGGCGGTCGAAATTGTTGAAGATCGAGGCCATCTGCTCATGGCTGTCGCGCTTGGACGTGCGCGCCAGGTTGGTCATGAACTCGTTGCGCAGCGTCGATTCAATCTTTTCCAGGATGTCGCGCTGCACCGGCTCCATGCGCAGCATGCGCTGGATCACTTCCAGCGAGAATTCCGGAGGCAGGGCCGTGAGGACGCGCGCCGAGTGTTCTGTCTTGATCTTGGAGAGGATGACCGAAACCGTCTGCGGGTATTCGTTCTTGAGATAGTTCGCGAGCACCTGCTCGTTCACGTTGGCAAGCTTGTCCCACATCGTGCGGCCGGCAGGGCCGCGCAGTTCCTCCATCAGCGCATCCACTTTTTCGCGCGGCAGGAACTGCAGCAGCAGGCGATGGGTCTGATCGTAGGAACCGGTGACGGCGCCGGAGCCCGACAGGCGGTTCACGAAATCCTTGATCAGGTATTCAACCGTTTCCGCCCTGACGGGGCCGAGATTCGACATCGCAGCTGAAATCTCGCGCAGCTCGTCATCGTCCAGCTTGTCCCAGACGGGCTTGGCGTCTTCACCCAGAGCGAGCAGCAGGATCGCTGCCTTTTCCGAGCCATGCATTCCGGCGACGGTGCTTATCGTCTCGACAATGCGGCGGTTGGTATCGGCGCTGACGTCATCGCGCTGCGGGGGCGCAGGCGCAGCGGGGGCGTCAGGCGGCGCATCGGCCGTTTGTTTCTGCAGGGCGGCGCTCTTGCTCATGCCGCGCGATCCGTTGGCTCTTCAGCAAGCCAGGACCGGATGATCGCGATCGACTCATCGGGGTGGCTGGCGACGACTTCGGAGATTTTCTTGATCGACGACGCTTTCACCTGACCGGAGATGCGGGCCACATCAATGCCGGCGTCGAGACGGTCGGGCGTCGACAGCTCGAAATTGACGGTCTTGCCTTCCGGCATCGCGCCGCTGTGGTGAATGGTGGTTTCGCCGCCGCCCATGCGTTGTTGCATCACGATGATTTGCTGGGCCTGGTGGGCCGCGATCGCCTTGGCGCGCTTGGCGCCCTTCAGCGCCTGTATTTCCGGCGGCAGGTTTTCCAGCTCCGGCTTCGTGAAAAGCCCCGAGATCAGCGGGCGCAGGACGAAGAACACTAGGGCAAGCGCCGTCAGTGCAAGCGCGAGGATTTCGCCGATGCGGACGAGGTCGAACTTGTCGAGATCGAACGGTCCCGGTGCGGCTGCGCCATCCATCGAGGTGTCGGGCCGGGCGAAGGCGGTGCTTTCGACCGTGACCACGTCGCCGCGCTGTTCGTTGAACAGGACAGCGGATTTCACCAGCGCCGTGACGCGCGCGATCTCTTCCGGCGCGCGATCCTGCCAGGTGGCGGGCGCGCCCTCGACGCCGGCGATCCGCACCTGGTCGAGGGCTACGGCGACGGACAGCCGCTTGATTGCACCACCTTCGATCACTTCGGTGCGGACGGTCTTGTCCATCTCGTAGTTGATCGTGGCTTCGGTGCGGTTCGTCTGCGACTGGCTGGTGGGAAGGGGAGTTGCGGCGGGATCTGCGCCGGTGGGTACGTTGTTGGCGACGGTCGTTTCGTCGCCCGGGGCGAGATCGGAGTTCGACGAGCTGTCCTCGACCGTGGTTTCGGAGCGGACAACGCGGCTGTCCGGATCGAAGGTTTCGGAGCTCTGGGTGACCCGGTTGAAGTCGGCGTCGATGGAAACCGTCACCTTGGCGGCGCCTGGACCGGCGATGTTCTCGATCACATCGAGAACCTTCTTCCGGTAGCTTTCCTCCATGGAATAGCGGCGTTCGTCGCCATTCGTGCCGCCGCCGGCAGCGGAGCCGGATTCGTCGGAAGCGGCAGCCAGAAGCCGCCCGTCCGTGCTGGTGACCGTCACGGCGTCGACGCTGAGGCCGGGGACCTGAGAGGACACCAGGTTGCGGATCGCGCGGACTTTCTCGCCCGGCATCATGTTGCCGGTCAGCTTGATGACGACGGCGGCCTTGGGCTTGTCGGAATTCTGCTGGAACAGCGGCCTGTCCGGGATCGACAGGTGGACCTTGGCCGACTGGACCATGTCATAGGAGCCGATCGAGCGTTCAAGCTCGCCCTCCATGGCCCGCATCTTCTTGATGTTGAGGACGAACTGAGTCTCGCCCAGCGCGTCGGACTTGTCGAAGATTTCCCAGCCGACCGAGCCGCGCGTGGGCAGGCCCTGCTCGGACAGCATCATCCGGGCGTCTTCGACCTTGGCGGCGTCCACGAAGATGGCTGAGCCGCCGCCCTCGATGGAGTAGGAGACGCCGGCCGTATCGAGCTTGCCGCTGATCTCGGCGGCTTCCTCGAGGTCTAGTCCGGAGAAGAGGAGCTTCTTTCCGCTCTCGCCGCCCTGGAGCATGATGACGCCCAGCCCACCGCCCACAAGGGCGACGACGACAAGCGCCGCTGCAATGCGCATACGGCCGGATCGGGCCAGCTGGCCGATCAGTCCCTTGGGATCATCTGGTTTGGTGTCGGCCATGCCCGCCCGGAAAAAACTGCCTGCGCCGCGATTTGCGACTAGGCAGGAAATTCCCAGTGCGTGGTAAATGGCGTCTTAAGACTCGCGAACGAAGTTGTTAGCGAAACCTTAAGAACAGCAGGCGCGCCGCCCCTCCCGAATTGCCCCGGGACGGCGCCTGGTCGAGTCTAGCGGTAGTTCTGCAGACGCGTCGTGCGAAGGCCCTTCACGCCGTGGCGTTGATAGAGACGCTCCCAGCCAGAGAACTCCTCTTTCGTCAGCGAGTAGCGGTCGCAGGCGTCGTCGGCCGACAGCAGTCCCCCATGGACAGCCGCGACGACTTCCGCCTTGCGGCGCGTGACCCACCGCTGGATCCCCGGCAAGGGGAGGTCGGAGAGCGTGATCGTGCGTCCGTCGGGTCCCACGACGGCCGCGCCGTGAGCGGTTTGGCTCAGCATGGTTGACTCCATATGCTGCTTTAGTCCTGGCCCGACCTTACGCACTGGCGTTTAAGGTGACGCTCAGGCCAACCGCGCGGTTTCGTGGAAACAATCTGCAAAATTGGAACACCCATTAAGGACGTTGGTCACACTTGCGGCGGCGCTCCGCCGTTTGATCCCGTCTCGTCGGCAGGATAGCGACGTGCATCGCAATCCTGCCGTCTACGGACGATCATTCATCTCCCCGATTAGCGCTTCAGCCTGATCAGCTCGTCGAGCATCTCGTCCGCCGTCGTGATGATCTTGGAGGATGCCGAGTAGGCGCGCTGGGTCATGATGAGTTGCGAGAATTCCTCGGCGAGATCGACGGTCGACGATTCGAGCGCGCGCGACTTGATGTTTCCAGCGCCGCCCATGCCCGCGCCGCGCATCGATAGCGCGCCGGCGTCCGGTCCCAGGCGGTAGATGCCGCCATGTTCGGACAGCAGGCCGTTCGTGTTGCCGAACGTCGCCAGCGGGATCTGGTAGATCCGCCGCGTGAGGCCGTTGGTGAAGATGGCGGTAACGAAGCCATCATCGTCCACGTCGACCGACGCCAGCGAGCCAAACGGCGTGCCGTCGATCTGCGAGGTGCCGAGCACCGACGGCGAGTCATAGTTGGTGAGGCCGCCGGGCGCGCCCGGTCCGCCCATGTCGAGCGACAGCGTCTGCGTCGCAAGGCCAAGGGCAGGGTCCCATTCCGAGCCGCCAGCGCCCGTGGCGCCGATTGTCACCGACAGCGGCAGAGTTGAGTTTGCCGCATCAAGCTGGCCGAAAGTGGTGAAGGTCACGACACCCGTGGCGAGCTGGCCGTTGACGAACGGGGCTCCATCCTGGACCTGGCCAGCGGGCAGGCTAACCTCGGCGTACCAGGCGTTCGGACCCTGCTTCAGGAAGGAGAATGTCAGTGTGTGCAGGCCGCCCTGGCTGTCATAGACCTGGATCGGAACCTGGAAGTCGGGCGTCACGGCGCCTGACGCCATGTTGTTTGCGGGATCGGTCGCGTCATAGGTCGCCGCCGCTGCAGACACCGCCTGCGAGGATTGCAGGTTGGCGGACAGGGAAACGCGCGCGGTCGATTCAGCGCCGCCTGCGATGCCGGAGACGCGAACGGCTTCGAGTGCGTTGAGATCGGTCGGGTTGGCGTTGACCACGCCCGAAGCATCGACGGGCCAGCCTTGCAGGTAATAGCCTGCGGCATTCTGCAGGTAACCGTCAGCGTCTGGCGTGAACTGGCCGGCGCGTGTGTAGTAGTATGGATCGCGGTCAGTGGCGTCGTCGCTGCAGCCGCGCACGACGAACATGCCGTCGCCTGACACGGCAAGGTGGGTCGAAACCGCTGAAGCGGTCGCCGAGCCCTGCTCGGTCATGAGTGGGCTTGAGCGCGAGATGACGCCGCCGGCGCTGTAGGTGGTCTGGCGGTTCTGCGAATTCAGCAGCGACGTGAAGTCGGTCCGAAGCCGCTTGAAGCCGACCGTGTTCACGTTCGCGATGTTGTCGGAGATCGAGGCCAGGGCGCTGGCGTTGGCGCGCATGCCGGCGGCGCCGGCTAGCATGGCGGAATTGATGCTCATGGTCGAAGCTCCCAGGTGGCCCGAAGGCCTGGTTCGTGTGCGGGTTGGGTCGGCTGCTTTGCAGCCCGGATCGGCGCGCTTCTGCGCCGCAGTCGAAGTCGTCGGTCGAGCGCTACTGGCGCATCAGCCGCTTGATGTCGGCATAGGCGTAGACGCCGGCCGGGGTGGTCAGCGCGGGCTCGCCATAGGTGAGATCGACGCCGGTGATGGTGGTGACGAGCGAATGCGCCGGCGTGATGGACTTCGCGTTCGCATCCTCGGCGATCACGCTGATCCAGTAGGGCTGGCCCTCTTCAGCGGTCTTGCCGTTGTTGAGCGTGCCGTCCCATTCAAAGTCGTGCGCGCTTGCGCCGAGTTCGCCGGGCTTGGAATAGAGCACGCGGCCCGACGCATCGGTGACGGTGACCGTGGTCTTGGCGGCGTCGGAGGGAAGGGTGTAGCGCCAGTTGATCGGCTCGCCGGTGAACTGCGCGCCCGAGGTGTCGATTTCCGCCTGCTGGCCGAGATAGCCGGACAGCGCGGCGCCGGCGCTGGAATAGGTAGCGGCCAGAAGATCTTCGAGCTGTTTGTTCGACTTGATCTGCTGCTCGACGCCGGAGAACTGCACCAGCTGGTCAGTGAACTTCGAGGAGTCCATCGGCTCGAGCGGATCCTGGTTCTGGATCTGCGCGGTCAGGATGGTGAGGAAGGTGTCGAAATTGTCGGTCAGCGAGGCTTGCGACGCGGCTGTGCCGGCGCCTGCTTTGGTGGTCGGAACGGGGACGAAGGAAATGGCGTCGGTCATGCGATAATCCTTCAGGCCACGAGATCAAGTCGCTGCGGGCGCCAGCTTGGCTGCACGGCGGCCGCGGTATCCTCGGTCGCCGGCATGGTGGTGTCGAAGCGCCGCCAGACATTTGCCTGGGCCGGGCGGCCATCGCCCTCGCGCTGCTGGTTGGCGCTGTTGCTGCCATTGTCGCGCGCGAGTTCAAAGCGGACGCCATTGTCGGCAAGATCGATGCCGGCGTCCGCCAGCGCGCGCTCAAGCGCACGCTGTCCACGCATGAGGTCCGACAGGGCGGCGCTGTCGTGGGCGGCGAGCACCGCATGCACCTTGCGGTCGGCGCCGATCTCGATGCGCACATCGACGCGGCCAAGTTCTGCTGGATCGAGGCGAATTTCAAAGCGCTGCGCACGGCCATCGGCGCGCTCGATGATGCGGTTGTAGACCTGGATCGTCGCGACTGGAGCCGACTGCAGCGCCGCCGGCGCCGGAGTCGGGGTCGATCGCGCAGTCTCGCTCGTCTGGCTTGTGGTTTGTGTGCCGGCGTCCGGGGCTTGCGCCGACTGGGACGCAAGGATCGCGGCAAAGTCCGGCTTGGCCGCCACTGCATCAGCCGTCTGGGTGGTCGCGGTGGGCTGCGCTGCCGTTGCCGCTGCTGGCTGGTTCGGGGTCTGCGTGGCGGACGTGCGACCGCCAGGGTTGGCGGGGGCGGGCTCTGCTGTATCCGGTGTGACGGCTTCGGTTGCGGGAGCGGTTTCGGATGGCGCTAGCGTTGGCGGCGACACCGCAGCGCCAGTTTCAGTCGAGGGCTGCGCGACTGAAGCGATGACGACCGGCGTCACGGTGAGTGTGCCGGTGGGCGTCGGAGGGACAGCGCCCGATGAAGTTGCAGCGCCTTCAGCGATAGCCTCCGCGGTAGGCTGCGTGGCTTCAGGTTCAGCGTCCGTCACTGCGACCGTCGTCTTCGACAGGGTTGGGATCGTCGCCACCGCAGCGACTGCCGCTGACGATTGCTGCGGCGGGATCGCGGTGGGCGCCAGCGCGGCTGTATCAGATACGGGCAGAGTCGTCGTCGCGCCATCAACTTGGGTCGAGGCGGCAGGTAATGTTGCAGGCGGCGCCACCGAGGCATCCACGCCAGCGCTCGCGGCCGCGTTGCTGGCGGCCGCTGTCAGGTCAACGCCGGCGATTGCGCCATCATTCGTATCCGACGACGCCAGGGTCTGCAGTTGCAGCGCAGGTGCTGTGGTGGAGAATGTCTGAAGCGTCGTGAGCGCCGCTGACGTTGCAGCAGGATTCATCTCGGCGCCGAGCAACGTTGCAAAGGCGCCGCCGCCATCGGTTCCCGTCACGCGCGCCTCGCCCGTCATGGGCGGGCTGGTCGGCATCAGGAGGGCGGCTGCAATCGACAAACGCTGACCACGGCTTCTACGGCTGCGCCCGGGAATTCGGACGCGGATCAGCAAAAGGTCTGCAACCGGCGAGCCATTAATGTTTGCGTTGAAAAGCCCGCACGAATGGGGGTTTGGCTGGTTAACGCGAGCGCGCTGAAGTCTCCCAGCCCGGCAAGAGTCGCTGCGCTACACGGCAAAACTTGCCCGGCAGGTTCAGCTTCAATGACGTTGCGCGGGGCTCACCCGATCCAACTCCCGGCTGGCCCGCAACTTGCGTGGTTAACGGCAACGTTGCGGCCAGCTCGCCGGAGTGTTCGGGGCAGAAGCTCCCGTCGCGCAGATTTAGCGAACGTATTCAGGATGATGGAACGACGCCGGACAAGTCTGGTCGCGAAGGCGGCCCGGCAGATCGCGCCTACCCGGCAAGATCTGCAGGGCCTTCCGGTGACGGAGAAAAGGTCTTGTCGATCTCTACCATCATGGGAACGGGGCTTTCCGCGCTGTCTGCGAACCAGCAGGCGCTGAAGGCGACGTCGACCAACGTCGCCAACGTCAACACCGAAGGCTATTCGCGCCTCGATGTGCACTTCAACTCGCGTGCATCCTCGGGCGGCATGGCCGGCGTCGAGGTCGATATCGTTCGCGTCGCCAACAGGTATCTCGCCGCCGCGGAGATGCGTGGCGCAGCTGATGTCGCCGCCGCCGACGTCCTGTCCCAGTTCATGGACCGCGCGCAGGGCCTGCTGGGCGATCCTTCCGACCGCTCCACCGTCTTCGCAACGCTGGACCCGGTGTTCGCCAGCTTCGGCGCGCTGGCCGTCGATCCCGCCTCGGCGCTGCGTCGTTCGGCGGCGCTGTCCGACCTCCAGACGATGCTGTCGCAGCTGGAACGCACCTCCGGAGAGATCACCGCGCTGCGTGATGAAGCCCATTCGCGCGTTCTGGCGTCGGTCGAGGAAGCAAATTCGCTGATGGCCGGCATCGCCCGCCTGAACACCTCGATCCAGCGCTCCACCATTGCCGGCCTCTCTGCGTCAGAGGCGGAGACGGAGCAGGCGCGGATGCTCGACCGCCTGTCCGAGATCATCGACATCCGCACGCAGGAACGCTCGCTTGGCGGTATCGAGATCCGGACGACGGACGGCCTGTTGATGGTGGACATCGACGCGGCCATTCTCGGGCTCGACTCCAGTGCGGGCAATGAGCCCTATGCAGGCGTCGTGATGATGTCGCCGCGATCGACGACGGAAATCCCGCTCGACTCACACATCAACGGCGGCGAGTTGAACGGCCTGCTGCGGGCGCGCGACAAGGAACTGGTCGACCTGCAGCTTGCCTTCGGTGAATTCGCTGCGGGTGCAGCGGAGGCCCTGAATGCGGCGCACAACCAGGCCAGCGCCGTGCCTGCGCCAAGCGCACTGACCGGCCGCAACACGGGCCTGATCGCGACCGACCGGCTGAACTTCACCGGCGTCACCAATATCGCAATCGTCGATAGTGACGGTCAGGTGGTGCGTAACCTGCGGGTCGATTTCAACGTGGGCGAGATCCTCGACGATCAGGCCAACATCACCACCTTCGCCAACTCCATCGGCGACTTTCAGGCAGCGCTGGATGCGGCGCTGGGCGGCGACGGGTCGGCCAGCTTCAGCGGAGGCGCGTTCGCGATCTCCGCCGATCTCGCAGCGACGGGCGTCGTGATTTCGAGCGATGCGACCAATCCGGCGGTGCGCGGCGGGCGCGGGTTCTCCCACGTCTTCGGGCTCAACGACCTTGTGTCCCACGGCGCCCCGCTATCCTACGCGACCGGCCTGTCGGGCGCGGACCTTCACGGCTTCACGGCAGGCGAGACGGTGACCTTCGCGATCCGCGATCACGATGGCTCGATCGCACGTCGCGTCGACTTCACGGTCGGCGCCGGAACGACTGTCGCTACACTGCGAGCCGACATCGATGCCACGATCGCTGGCTATGGCCAGACTTCGCTGGACGCAAACGGCCGGCTGAGCCTTGTCGTCACCAACAACAATGTCGGCCGCATCGACGTGATCGAGGATTCGACGAACCGGGGCGACACCAACCTGTCGATGTCGGACATTTTCGGATTCGGCGAGACCCTGCCGGCAGAGCGGTCGCGCAGTCTTCAGATACGCTCCGACATTCAAGCAAACCCTGACCGCCTCGGCAGCGCGCAAGCCGACCTTACGGGCGCCGCCGCCGGAACCCGTGTGCTTTCGCCGGGCGATGGACGCGGCGCACTGGCGATCGAAGCTGGCGGCACGCGGCCGCAGACATTCGCGACTGCGGGCACGCTCACCGGGCAGGTGACGTCCATCATGGACTATGCAGCGCGGCTGGCTGGCCATGCCGGCGTGCGGGCCGAAGCGCTGGATGCGGCGCGGGCTGCAGCCGCGTCAGTCCGGCAGGAAGTGCGCGAACGCCGGATGAGCGAAGAGGGCGTCAACCTCGACGAGGAACTGGTGAAGATGACGACCTACCAGCAGGCATATGCCGCTGCATCGCGCATGATCACGGCAGCGCGCGATCTCTATGACATCATCCTGAACATGGTCTGAGCGAGATAAATCATGACACGCATCTCCTCCGCAATGATACCGCTGTCGTCCCTCGGAGACATCGGCCGCGCTCAGATGGAACTGGTCGAAGCTGCGCGCCAGAGTTCGGCGCAGACACGGGCAAACGATCTCAAGGGCTACGGCCGCGAAGCGCAAACGCTGGTGTCTGCCGAGCGGCTTGTCGGCCGCCTCAAGGGCTTCGAGGCGACGACGCGCGAAATGACAACGCGTTTGCAGATTCAGGACGTAGCGCTTGGCCGCGCGGCGGAAGCCGTGAACAAGCTGAAGCAGGAGTTGTTCCAGAACCTCGGCCTCGAAAGCGGCGAGGGCGTTCGCGCCCAACTCGAGGAAGCGTTCGCAGTCGTGAAGGACGCGATGAACACGAACCTTGGCGGACGCTTCCTGTTCGGCGGCGTGATGAACGATCGCGCGCCGATCACCGCGGGCTCGCTGAGCGATCTTGCGGCCAACCCGCTGTCCGACTTCATCGAGGCTGGCGCTGCGCCACAGCAGATGCGGGTCGAGGAAGGCCGCAATGTCGGCGCCGGCGTCGTGGCCGACGATGTGATCTCGCTGGCGATGGCCTCGATCAAGCGGCTTGCTGAAATGGACGAGGGCCCCGATGGTCCGTTCGGCGGCGACCTGACCAACGTGCAGCAGGCGGCAATCCAGAGCGAACTGACCTCACTCAACGACGCATTCAACCGCGTGCTGAGCGCACAGGCGGAGAACGGACGGCTGGGGCAGGAAGTCGATTCTTCCTCTGCACGCCTGACATCGCGCCTCAACGCGCTGGACGAGGCGATCGGCGGAATTGTCAATGTGGACCTTGCCGAGGTGGCCGTGAGACTGAACCAGGCGCAGTTTGCGTATCAGGCGTCGTCGAGCGTGTTCAACGTCCTGCGCAGCCTGTCGCTGCTCAACGTGCTCGACTAGGACGCGCGCCTCTTATCAAGGTTATGGTGGACGCGAGGGCATGCCGCACTGCGGCTTGCGTCCTGCTTCCGTTGCGCCAGAGTGCGCCCACAGAAACGTGGGAGGGTGCATTGATCCGGAAACTCAGAAGCGGTGTGGCGCTGGCATTGCTGGCCGGCATGGGCGTCGCCGAGGCGCAAGTGGCGTGCGAGTCGCTGAAGGGCTTCCAGGCGCCGGATGTGAAGATCACCGCCGCAACACCCGCAACCTCGCCCGTGCCGCTGTGCAAGGTGGATGGCGTGATCGGGAAGGAGATCAACTTCTCGATCTGGCTGCCCGAGGCGTGGAACGGCAAGTTCGTGATGGGCGGACAGGGCGGTTTTGCCGGACGCGTCGAGAGTCAGGCGATGAGCCTGCAAGCGCTGCAGAAGGGCTATGCGACAGCTGGCACGGACACCGGACATTCCTCGCCCGGACGCGGCATCGATGGCGTGTGGGCGATGGGCGATTACGAGCGGGTCGCAAACTATGCGCACGCCTCGATCCATCGTGTGACGGCGACGACGAAGTCGATGGTGCAGGCGCGCTACGGCCGGGCGCCGGAGCGGACCTATTTCGCCGGCTGTTCAAATGGCGGACGTCAGGCGCTGCAGATGGCGCAACGCTATCCGACGGATTTCGACGGCATCATCGCGGGCGCGCCGGCGATCGACTTCCAGGGCATCACGGCGGCGTTCTCGACGGTGACGCAGAAGATGTATCCCGATCCGAAGAAGCTTGATGCGCCGCTGATCGACAAGACGGCGCGCGAGACAGTGGCGAAGGCCGTGCTCGACAAGTGCGACAATCTCGATGGCCTCAAGGATGGCATTCTCGGCGATCCGCGCAAATGCACGTTCGAGGCGAAGACCATCCAGTGCAAGAGCGGCGCGAAAGCCAACTGCCTAACGCCTGCTCAGGTCGGCGCCGTCGAGGCGATCGTCAAGGGACCGATGGTGAACGGCAAGCCCTTTCATGTCGGATTCGGTTGGGGCGGCGAACAGACCGAGGCGGACTGGGGCGTCTGGCTGCTGGGCGCGAAGGACCGCGTCGGTCCGGGCCAGCCGAGCCTCGCCTATGGGTTCTCGGGCGAGTTCATGCGGTACTTCGTCAAGGGCGATCCGACATGGGATCATTCGCGCACGAACCTCGTCGAGCTGCCGAAAGAGATGAAGCTGCTGCAGATGACGCTGTCGCCGACGAACACCGATCTCTCGGCATTCCGCGGCAATGGCGGGAAGCTGCTGATGTATCACGGCTGGTCGGACTCGGCGCTGTCGCCGAACATGAGCATCAGCTACCTGGACAAGGTCTATGCGAAGGATGCGTCGGCGAAGAACGACGTGCGGATGTTCATGTTGCCCGCCGTCGGCCACTGCGCGGGCGGTCCCGGGCCGGATCGGGTCGACTATCTCGATGCGCTGGACAAATGGGTCAGCTCGAAGACAGCGCCGGATGAACTGACGGCCAGCTTTGCGGCCGGCGGGTCGCGGAAGCTGTGTGCGTATCCCAAGGTTGCGGTCTATTCGGGAACGGGAGACGGGAAGAGCCCGGACCACTTCCGCTGCGAATAGGCGCACGGGCGGGATCCCTGTCGCCGTGTCTCCGGAACCTCATTCCGGGCGACTTTCCGCTATGTTATGCCGTCAGGGCTGGACATGTCGCCCCCCTGTTACGATGTTGTGGCAGAGAATCGCTCACCCCGGTTGCTGGAGCCACGTGGCGCGGCTGGGGAACCTGACGGCCCGGCGGGTGGCGCTGCCCCGGTCGCCAAAGACGACGAGTACCTGATGACACAGGTCACAACGCACGCGCCGAACGGGTGGCCCGCCCTCGTTCTGAACGCCGATTTCCGTCCACTGTCCTACTATCCGCTCTCCCTCTGGCCCTGGCAGGAGGTAGTGAAATCCGTCTTTCTCGAGCGGGTGGATGTAGTGGCGGAATACGACGAGTATGTGCACTCGCCCTCCCTCACCATGCGCCTGCCCAGCGTCATCGCGCTGCGGGAGTTCGTGAAGCAGGACCGCCAGCCGGCGTTCACCCGCTTCAACGTCTTCCTGCGCGACGGCTTTGAATGCGCCTATTGCGGCAGCCACGAGGACCTGACGTTCGACCATGTCATCCCACGCTCCAAGGGCGGGCGGACGAGCTGGGAGAACATCGTGGCCGCGTGCAGCCCGTGCAACCTGCGCAAGGGCGGGCGGCTGGCGCGCGAGATCGGCATGCACCCAAGCAGGCGGCCGCATCGCCCGACGACGTTCCAGCTGCAGGAGCAGGGCCGGAAATTCCCGCCCCACCACCTGCATCAGACCTGGCTCGACTATCTCTACTGGGACGTCGAACTGGAGACGTGAGGCGGTTGCCGACAGGCTGCAGTGGGAGCGCCCACTCTGTGCGCTACCGCACACACCTGTGTCGCTCGAACCATCCGCACGCGCGCGAGTTACAGTGGCGCGCACCAGCGTTTACAGGAGCCGGCATGCACCCGCGGGAACGCATCGCGATCATCGGCGCAGGCCATGTCGGCGCAACCACCGCCTACGCGCTCATGCTGAGGGCGTTGTTTCGTGAGATCGTCCTGATCGACAGCGACATGGCGCTGGCGGAAGCCGAAGCGGCGGACCTGTCGCACGCGAACGCGCTGGCCCGTCCCGCGCGGATCTGGGCGGGAAACTATGCCGATGCAGCTTCAGCGCGAATCGCTGTCATCACCGCGGGCGCGGCGACGCAGGGCGCACAAAGCCGGCTGTCAGTCGCATCGCGAAGCGCCGACATCGTGACGGCCTGTGTCAAGGAACTCAGCAGCGCAGGCTTCGCTGGCGTGATCGTCGTTGCGTCGAACCCGGTCGACCTCATGGCGCTGGTCGCCTCCCGGCACGCCGGCCTGCCGCATGGCCGCGTTATCGGGACGGGCACGCTGCTGGACTCGAGCCGGCTGCGACAATTGCTGGCCGACACTCTCGGCGTGGCGCCCGCGTCTGTGGATGGCGACGTGCTGGGCGAGCATGGCGACAGCGAAGTCGTCGCGTTCTCGACAGTGCGAATCGGCGGTATCCCGCTTCGCCAGTTCGCCGGAGGGGAGCATGCGATCGACGATCACACGCTCGCCGAGGATGTACGACAGGCCGGATATCGCATTGTCGCCGGCAAGGGTTACACGTCATTTGGCGTCGCGACGGCAACCGTTCGCATCTGCGAGGCAATCCTGCGCGACGAGAAGGCCGTGCTGCCGGTCTCCACGCTATTGACGGGGCAGTACGGCATTACCGACATTTTCCTGAGCCTGCCCTGTATACTGGGCGCGGGTGGAGCCGAACGCGTGCTGACGCCGGAGCTCACGGCCGACGAGAAAGCCGCCTTGCGTAGCTCCGCAGCGGTTTTGACAGCAGCTCTCGGCGTGCTCGACACGAGCGGCGGCAGGTTGGCCTGACGGCTGTTCCGTCGATGACATCGTCCTGAACTTCACCCAACGGCGCTATTTCCTCGGGAGGGTTGCTGAGGCAGGCTGCCGCGGGGCGGTCGCCGTTCGCAGAAACGTCATCCGCCCAGGGAAACGCAAATCGGGCGGAGAATGATCATGGACAAGCGCGGACAGGCTGCGGGCAGGAAACATTCACGGCGCGCGATTCTCGCAGGCGGGGTAGCGGCGGCGGCGTGGTCGGTGTTGCCCGGATGCGCGACGGCTCAGGGGCCGGTGCGGCCAGGCGCCGGCAAGCGGGTCAACGTCGCCGCCATCGGCGCGGGCGGCATGGGCGCCGGCAACATGTCGGCGCTCACCGGCCAGAACATCGTCGCCGCCTGCGATGTCGATTTCGACCGCGTGGCGCGCCAGATGCTCAAGGATGGACAGTTGCGTCCCGAGCGCGTTGACCTGAAAGCCGCCTATGACAAGGCCGAGCGCTTCACCGACTACCGCCAGATGTTCGACAAGCGGCGCGACATCGAGGCCGTCGTCATCGCGACGCCGGACCATCATCACGCGGTCGCTGCCCGCATGGCGATGGAGCGCGGCCTCCACGTCTATGTGCAGAAGCCTCTGACCTACACCGTGCGCGAGTCGCGCCTGCTGACGAAGATGGCGAAGGACAATCCGAAGCTCGTCACGCAGATGGGCAATCAGGGGCATTCGAGCGACGATGGCCGGCGTGCGGTCGAACTGATCCGCGGCGGCGCCATCGGCAAGGTGAAGGAGGTCCACATCTGGACCAACCGCCCGGTCTGGCCGCAGGGCGTCGGCAAGCCGGAAGCGAAGCCTGTGCCGGCGGGCCTCGACTGGGACATCTGGCGCGGGCCCGCCAATGTCGACTGGGGCTATCACCCCGACTACGCGCACTTCAACTGGCGCGGCTGGACGCCATTCGGCACGGGCGCGCTCGGCGACATGGGCGCCCACCTGATGGATTTTCCGGTGTGGGCGCTGGAGCTGGGACTGCCGACCAAGGTCGAAACGCGCCACACGCTGTGGGGCGGCGACACCGATCCGTGGGACTACAAGCGGCCCGAGGTGCTGACGAGCTATCCGCTCGCCGCGATCACCTACTACGAGTTTGGCAATGCGAAGGGTGGGCCGGTGCGCATCGTCTGGCAGGATGGCGGCCTCGCCCCGCCGACCGTGGCGAACCTTCCGGCTGAGCGCATCATGGAAGAGGAGGGCGGCGTGCTCTTCATTGGCGACAAGGGGTCACTGCTGCACGACACCTATGGCGCCAAGCCGACGCTGATCGGCGACGAAGCCGTCGCGCGCGGCGCCCAGATACCGCAGTCCCTGCCACGCATCATCGACGGATCGAAGGGCCACGAGAACAACTGGATCCGCGCCATCCGCGGCGAGGAGAAAATCTCCAACCCGTTCGACGTGTCTGGTCCGCTGACCGAGGCGATGCTGCTAGGTGTCGTGGCGATGAACGCAGGCAAGCCGATCGCCTATGACGGCGCGGTCGGGAAGATCACCAACCTCTCAGGCATGGATCACCTGCTCGACCGCGAATACCGCAAAGGGTGGGAGTTGTAACCGCTACTCGCTCCGCGTCTCGCGCCAGCCATCGCGCGGTCGCAGCCCGGTGGCGGTCGCCGCGCCGAGTTCATCACACGCGCCCGGCTCCATGCTCGACAGGGCGGAGTGGATTTTCCAACCGCCTTCCAGCTTCACCAGCTGGAACGCGTTGATGCCGCAATGCACGACGGCGCCATTGTCGCGCAGCACGTAGGGCGTCCACACCTGCGCGAAAGACCCGCGAACCAGCATGTCCGGCGCCCAGTACATCTCGACGAACGGGTCGTGATCCGGCGTGGGTTTCTGGAAGTCGCTGGCCGGCATCCGCCGCACGGGACCGGCAACGCCATCGCGCGAGCGATAGATGGCCAGCCCTCCGTCCGGAAGCTCGACCGATTTCTGCAGCTCACGGTCGCCATTGCCGACCGCGAGCAGGAAGCTGTCGATGACCTGCAGTATGGCCGCTTCCTCGGCCGGCGCTGGCGCAAATGCTGGCGCGGGCGCAAGCGATGGCGCACCCGGCGGCGCTGTCGAGCAGGCGGCAATGGAAAGCAGGGCGGCGGCAGCCAGCAATCGATTCATGGATTAATCCCTCCCGTGCCACCCGGCTGACACTAGCACCCCGCGGCGTCGATCGGCGAGGCTGGATTTCCGGCCGGACTCGCCCCTATGTTCGCCCCTCGCTGGAGGGTCTCAATGCCGCAATCGCTTTCAAACATGATGACGCCAGTCCTGGCGCTGGTCGTCTGGACGCTGGTAATCCTGGTGTGGCTGTACCTGCGCCGCATCCCGGCCATGCGGAAGGCAGGCATCGACCCGGCAAAGATCAAGGGCTCCGAATCCTACGCCAACCTGCCGCCGATGAACCCCAAGGCGGTGTGGGTGGCTGACAACTACAACCACCTGCACGAACAGCCGGTCATATTCTACGCCCTGTGCGTCTACACCCACCTCGTCGGCGTCTGGGATGGCCTGAACGTGGGACTCGCGTGGACCTATGTGGCGATACGGATCGTGCACAGCCTCATCCAGGTCACGTCCAATTTCGTGCCGCTGCGCTTTGCGGTCTTCAACCTCGGTTCGCTGGTGCTGGCGATTATCGCCGTGCGCAATGTGCTGGGGCTGTTCGGGATCTAGCGGCGAATAGCGAATAGCGAATAGTGGGGCGGCGGCTGGACGTCCGCGAGACTATTCGCTACTCGCCACTCCCTATTCGCTTGGAACACCAATGGCCGTCCTGCCTGAATCACGCCTGCGCCAGATGATTGACCGCTTCGAGCAGGTCGAGGCGCGCATGGGCGTCGCGACCGATGCAAAGGAGATCGTCCAGCTTTCGCGCGACCATGCCGAACTGAAGCGCGTGGCGGAGAAGGCGCGTGAGGTGCTGACGCTCCGCAACCAGCTCGCCGAGGCCGAGGCGCTCATCGAGGACGCCGGCGCCGACCGCGATTTCGTCAACATGGCGATCGAGGAACGGGCCGAGATCAGGTCGAAACTGCCGGCCATCGAGCGCGAGATGCAGCTCATGCTGCTGCCGAAGGAGCGCGACGACGACGGCTCGGCCATCATCGAAGTGCGTGCGGGGACGGGCGGCGACGAAGCCGCGCTGTTCGCGGGCGATCTGTGGCGGATGTACCAGCGGTACGCGTCCGGCCGCGGCTGGCAGGTTGAGCTTGTCTCGGCGACCGATGGAGAGATGGGCGGCTACAAGGAAGTCGTGGCCCAGCTCAACGGCGCGGGCGTGTTCGGCCGCATGAAGTTCGAAAGCGGCGTCCATCGCGTGCAGCGCGTGCCGGCGACCGAAGCGCAGGGCCGCATCCACACATCCGCGGCGACGGTGGCGATCCTGCCAGTGCCAGAGGAAGTCAACATCGAGGTCCGCGACCAGGACATCCGCATCGACACGTATCGGTCTTCGGGCGCTGGCGGGCAGCACGTCAACAAGACGGACTCGGCCGTGCGCATCACCCACCTGCCGACCAACATCGTTGTGACGTCGTCAGAAAAGTCGCAGCACGAGAACCGCCGCAAGGCGATGGAGCAGCTGAAAATCCGGCTCTATGAGCGCGAGCGCGAGATGAAGGACACGGCGCGATCAGAGGCGCGGAAACTGCAGGTCGGCTCGGGCGACCGCTCGGAGCGCATCCGGACCTATAATTTTCCGCAAGGAAGGGTGACTGACCATCGCATCAACTTCACGGCCTACAATCTCGACCAGTTCGTACAAGGCGACATCGCGGAACTGCTCGATGCGCTGCATGCAGAGGATCAGGCCGAGCGTCTTGCGCAGCTGGAGAACGGGTGAAGCGCCGCTAGCCGTGCCGTGAGCCACAAATTGCGGTAGGCGGTAACAATGACCGCCGCTTTGCCAGCGCCGCCGAACAAGCCTGATGACGAGTCCTGCTGTCGTCGGGGGTGCTGCCCATGCATTTTCGACTACTACTGGGACGCGCTGGCGCGATGGGAAGAGACTGTCAGGGGGATGGGCGCTGACCCGGATGCCATGCTGGCGGCGATGGGGCGTCAAAGGTGAAATACCGCATCGTTTCAGCCGCCTGACGGAACAGGGCGCCTTGGCATACATTTCATTCGCGGGATCGGGCCTCGTGGAGGCACGTCATGACTTTGCGCAAATTCCTGATTCTGTCCGCTGGCGGACTCGCGCTCGCCCTGTGGGCCTGCGCCGGTCAGGCGGACGATCCTGTGGCGGTCGGCATGGGGACAACGCCACAACTTGACGCGCCGGAGTCCTCGCTGCTGCCCACCGTGAAGGTCGCCGAAGCCAAGCGCTGGGCGCCGGGACAGATGCCAACGGCTGCTACAGGGCTGCAGGTGACGGCGTTTGCGACGGGGCTGGATCACCCGCGTTGGCTATACGTGCTGCCGAACGGCGATGTGCTCGTGGCGGAAACCAATGCGCCGGAGAGGCCGGACGCGGGCAAGGGCATTCGCGGATACTTCCAGAAGGAAGCGATGAAGAAGGCCGGTGCAGTGACGCCAACGGCCAACCGCATCTCGTTACTACGCGACACCGACGGCGATGGCGTTGCCGAGACCAAGACTGCATTCCTGACCGGGCTGAACTCACCCTTCGGTATGGCGCTGGCCGGCGGCCGGCTTTACATCGCGAACACCGATGCTGTCGTGAGCGTGCCCTACAAGGAAGGCGCGACGCAGGCCGCGGGGGCGCCGACGCAGCTGACGGATCTACCGGGTGGGCCACTGAACCATCATTGGACCAAGGCCCTGATCGCATCGAAGGACGGGACCAAGCTGTATGCAACGGTCGGGTCCAACTCCAACATCGCCGAAAACGGGATCGCGAAGGAAGAGGGCCGCGCGGCGATCTGGGAGATCGACATTGCCACCGGAGAGAAGCGGCTGTTTGCGACAGGCCTGCGCAATCCGAACGGCATGGACTGGGAGCCATCGAGCGGCGCTTTGTGGACTGCGGTGAATGAGCGCGACGAGCTGGGCCACAATCTCGTGCCCGACTACATCACCTCGGTGAAAGACGGCGCCTTCTATGGCTGGCCGTGGAGCTATTTTGGCCAGACCGTGGACAGGCGCGTAAAGCCGGAGCGGCCGGAGATGGTGGCGAAAGCCATCGCACCTGATTATGCGTTGGGCGCGCATACAGCCTCGCTCGGGCTCACTTTTGCAGAAGGCGCGAAGTTGGGCGAGCAGTTCGCGAGCGGCGCCTTCATCGGACAGCACGGATCCTGGAACCGCGATCCATATTCAGGCTACAAGGTTATCTTCGTGCCGTTTTCGAGCGGCCAACCTATGGGCCAGCCGATCGATGTGCTGACAGGGTTCATTGACGCGGAGAAACAGATCGCGTTCGGTCGTCCGGTCGGTGTGGAGATCGGCAGGGATGGTTCGCTGCTGGTCGCGGATGATGTCGGTAATGCGGTGTGGCGTGTTGCTGAAGCGGGGGCAAAGCCGCCGGTGGATGTAGCGGCGACGAAGTAGATCAGTACTCCGGTTTCCAGGCGGCGGCTTCGCGGTCGAGCTGTGTCAAGAAGCGCGTTGCACTGTCGCGGACTGCAAGCTGTCGATCGGCATCGAGCTTCGACCATGCGCGCGCGACTTGCGATGTGCGCGGATTGCGGACGAGCAGCGTCTCGTTGCGGGCGACGAAATCCCAGTAAAGATAGTTGAACGGACATGCCGATGGGCCGGTCTTCTCGCTGACCTTGTAGCGGCAGTCCTTGCAGTAGTCGGACATTCGGTTGATGTAGGCGCCGCCTGCTGCGTAGGGCTTCGAGCCGAGCAGGCCCCCATCAGCAAAGAGACTCATGCCGAGCGTGTTGGGCGCCTCGACCCATTCGAACGCATCAGCGTAGACGGCGAGATACCATTCATGGACCTGATGCGGATCGATGCCCGCGATGAGGGCGAAGTTGCCGGTGACCATCAGGCGCTGGATGTGGTGGGCGTAGGCCTGCTCGATCGTCTGACCGATAGCCTGGCTGAGGCAGCGCATGTCGGTCTGGCCAGTCCAGTAAAACGGCGGCAGGGCGCGCGTGGCATTTAGCGCGTTGCGTGTGAGGTAGTCCGGACCTTCGCGCCAGTAGATGCCGCGCACGTATTCGCGCCAGCCGATGATCTGGCGGATGAAGCCTTCCACCGCGTTCAGCGGCGCCCGGCCGGCGTGATACTCGCGCTCGGCGCGGCGGCAGAGATCGAGCGGATCGAGCAGGCCGACATTGATGCAAGGCGACAGGATGGAGTGATAGAGGAAGGGCTCGTCCGCGAGCATCGCGTCCTGATAGTCGCCGAAGCGCGGCAGGGCGTTGGCGAGGAAGTCGTCGCGCGCCTGTTCCGCGTCAACGCGCGTGACGGGGTAGTCGAAGCCGTCGAGCGCGCCGAAGCCCTTCGGGAAGCGGCGGGCGACGAGATCGATGACAGCCTGAGTTTCGGATGAAGGCGCGAAGGCGGGTGGGCGGCGCATGAACAGGTCGGCCGATGCAGGCTTGCGGTTGTCGGCATCGAAATTCCAGCGGCCGCCCTCTGGCTGGTCGCCATCCATGAGCAGATCCGTGCGGCGGCGCATCTCGCGGTAGAAGTATTCCATGCGCAGCTGCTTGCGGTCCGCCGCCCAGCGCTCGAAGTCTGCGCGGGTGCAGATGAATCGGTCGTCTTCGGCGAGATCGACAGGGACGCCGATAAGGTCCGCCCAGCTGCGCTGCATCGCGACCACGCGGTGTTCGCCGGCGAGCGTGGCGGCGATGCGGTGCGGCTTGTGGCGTGCGACGGCGCGCTGAAGTTCGCCCGAAAAACTGCCGGTGTTGGCGGGATCGTCGAGCTTCACATAGTCGACCGTATAACCTAGCGCGCGCAACTCGGCGGCGAAGGCGCGCATGGCGGCGAGAATGAAGACGATCTTCTTGCGATGATGCGGCACGTAGGTGGTCTCGTCCGCGACCTCCGCCATCAGGATGATGTCGCCCGGCTCCGCGCCACGCAGGGCGGAGAGGCTGGACGTGAGCTGATCGCCGAGTACAAAGCGGAGTGTGCGCATGCTGTCTTTACGCGCCGGCGGGCTAGGTGGACGTGTGGCTCAGGCGCGCAGGCTCGGGGCTCAAGCTTCGCCGTCTACATGAACGTCCGGGTAGTCGTGCATCGCGGCCTCGATCGTGTCGAGCGCCGCGGCGACGCGTTCGCGGTGGCGGGACCCGGCGTGGCGGAGGTATATCGGCTGGGTGACGGCGAGGTGGCGGACGACATCGCACGCCACGAGGATCAGCGGCGGGATTTCGCGCAGGTCGATCGTCCAGCCGTCCTCGCTGAAATGCAGGAATGTGTTGCGCAGGTCGACGAGATCATCGAACGCCTCCGTGATCCCGTGGTCGAGCGGAAGCTGGTAAGGCGGGCGCAGGAAATAGGGGTCGCCAGTGCGGCGCAGCAGTTCGAGCGGGGAAACGATGCGCGGCTCGCGGATGGCGAAGGGCTCGGGGCCGCGGCGGCCATTCGTGGTCCAGCGCTTCACCTCGCGGGCGTCGGTGCGGGTCATCGCCTTTGTGCCGTACTCATCGCCATGGTCGAGCGCGCAGAGACAGGCGTTCTGCACCCCCAGCGTCATCGCGATGACAAGCCAGCGCCAGGCGCCGTGATCCTCTGCGGCCTTCGTGGCGAGTTCGGCCGCATGTTCGATGCAGCCGAGCAGCTCGCGCGGCTGGGTGGTCTGGAAGTGGTGGGGAGAGGGTGGAGCCGACAGACCAGCCATGACTAACGAATACCGGCCTGATGCAACACGGACACGATCGCCAAGTGATCATCAAAGACTCTGAAGACGATCACGTAAGGTGCGTTTCTCACAGCCACGGCGCGGCTGCCTTTTCGCCAAGGGCGACCGATGTCGCCTAATCTCTCCAGCTTTGCCACTGTGTCGTATATCTTGCCGCGCACACCTTGCGGATTGACATACTCCAGCGAGGACAACCAGGCGTCGATACGCTCCATGTCATCGACTGCAGAGTCCAGCCAGCGGACGATCATGGGCCATTTGGGCGAAATCGGCTGAGTACCCGCTCTACCCGCTCGGGCGAGGCATAGGGGCCGGGATTGTCCAACCGGCGGTCAAGCTCGGCCAGCTGTTCTTCGTCCAAGCCCAGATCGTCGTTGAAAGCGGCGCCTTCTTCCACAAGCCTTAGCGCCACGTCCTCGACGCTTTCGCCAGTCTCTGCGGCAATGCGCTGCAACTTTGCCGTTGTTTCCGCTTGAATCTGCAGGGTGAGCGTGTCTGCCATGCGGCGAGAATAGCCCAACCGTCGAGCGCTGCGAAGTCCCTCACGGACGGCCTGTTTTTCGCCACGGCTTTGCGGTAGAAGCCGCCGCAACATCAATCTGCGACGGGCCTTGAACCCGCTGGAGACGCGATATGGCTACCCTGATCGGGCCCCGTGGCGAGCCCACTATTCCCGTCGAAACCAACTTTCCGGTCGCGGACGGGCTTTGCGATTTCTCGAAGCTGAAAGACGTGGACCTGTCGGGGGCTGACCTCGACCTGTTTCCAGGAGATCCGCGGCCGCGTGGCGACATTCGCGTCGTGGCCGCGATGTCGGGCGGGGTGGATTCGTCGGTCGTGGCGGCGTTGCTGAAGTACGCCGGGTACGATGTCGTCGGCGTGACGCTGCAGCTCTACGATCATGGCGCGGCGCTGAAGAAACAGGGCGCGTGCTG
>JANOKS010000070.1:0-50609 GCA_031419455.1 Alphaproteobacteria bacterium | reverse complement strand
CACCAGTGTCGCGAAGCTCTCGCTGTCGGTTTTCATGATCTCCAGCGGCGTGCGCTTCTCCGGCGGCAGGTCAGCGGCGACCTTGATGTCGGCGTAGTGCTGGTATTCTTCCGGCGTCTTGTAGAAGCCGGCATCGCCCGTGCCACGCGGGAAGGCGGACATAATCTCCATGCCCTGCACGACCCGACCCAGCATGGTGAGCTGGCGGTCGAGATTGCGCGGGCTGTGACCGATGATGACGTAGAGCTCCGTGCCGCCACCGGAGTTCTCGTCGTTTTCGCGGCCGACGCCGACCATGCTGTAGCAGTGCGTGAGCCAGACGCTGTCGGCGTCGCGCGCCGCGGTCATGCCGTTGATGAAGCCGATCTCTGAGGCGTAGGTGTCGGGATCGGGCAGGACGTCGAAGTTGGCGATTGCAGCGCGTGGCAGGGTGAACTCGGCGTTGAGTTTCTCGACGCCGACCTTCGGCGGGCGTGGCGGTTCGGCGGCCTGGGCCCACTGGGTGACGAAGTTATCCTGCACGCGCGTGACGGCGCCGTTGGCGAAGAAGCCTTCGCGGGAGAGCGCCTTCACGTTGGCGACGTGGTTGGGCGAGAACTGCGGCGCCATCTCGATGATCACCCGGCCTTCGGGGAAATCCATGTAGAGTGTGTTCTCGGGATCGAGTGCGCGCCATTCGGCTGGCTTCGATGCGGCGATGACTTCCGGCGGGGAGGGGGTGTTGCCTTCCGGCGGTGGCGGGATGGCGCTGGTGACGGCGGGCGGCAACTGGCATGCGGCAAGCGCAAGCACGGCAAGAACAATCAGGTGTCGCATTTTCCCTCCACATCCGATGCGGGAGCCTGCGACAGATGAAGGGCAAGCTCAATCGCAAAACGAAAGACGCCGCTCCGAAGAGCGGCGCCTTACGAACTTTGCAATTGGAAAGGGACTACCCGCGGAACTCGCCGTTTTCCCAATAGGTGCGGCCGGAGTTGCGGTCGACGTAGTAGTAGCGACGGTCGCCCTGATCGTAGACCAGCTCTGAGCGCTGGGCGACCTGCTTGCCGCCGACGAAGCACCCGCCCTGTTCCTGGCAGCCGGTATAGTAGCCAACAGCCGCACCCAGCGCGCCGCCGATCAGCGCGCCGGAAAGATCGTCATCCGAGATAGCTGCGCCGGCAGCCGCGCCAAGTGCGCCACCGATGGCGGCGTTGCGCTGCGACGGATCAAGGCTGTCCATGGAGGAGCACGCGACCAGTGAGAGGCTCGAAACGGCTGCGCAGAAGGCGGTCTTGATGGCGGACATGGGATAGTCCTTTGTGAGCCGGATTGCTCTGTGTGAGGTGTAAACGGAGCTTGCCCGGCCTAGTTCCCCGCGCACCGCATGTGTTGCCCTGCAACCATTGTTTCACCGGGAAACACATGATCTGCATAAAATGTGGAACTAATCGGCGCTAACCATCAGCTGCTCCAATCCGCGAAATCCCGGCAGGCGGCGCCATTGCGGCGGGGCATCGGAATCGTGGAGGCGGAGATTTGGAAAGCGCGTGAAGAGGCGTGACAGCAGATGCCTCGCCTCCATGCGGGCAAGCGGCGCGCCCGGGCAGATGTGTGCGCCGCCGCCGAAGGCGAGGTGTCGCGCGGCGCGCGGACGCGTGACGTCGAACTGGTGCGCATTCGGGAAGGCTGCTTCGTCGCGGTTGGCCGAGCGGATGAAGAGGTTGAGCGCGGCCCTCGCATTCACAGCGCACCCGGAGAGTTCCAAGTCGCGCGCGGCGATGCGCCAGGTGAAGTCGACCGGCGGTTGGTGCCGCAAGGCCTCCTCCACCGCGGCGGGCCAGAGCAACGGATTGGCGCGCAGGTGGGCGAGTTGGTCCGGATGGGTCAGCAACAGGTGGACCGCGTTGCCGATCAGGTCAGTGGTGGTGACATTGCCGGCGATCAGCAAGCCGCGGATGTTGTAGGTTATCTCGGTGTCGGTGAGGGGCGCGCCGGCGGCCTGCACCTGTTCTTTCTGTATTCTGGCCATGTCTCCGAAGAGATCATCGGGCGGGCTGGCTTTCGCATCGGCAAAGCGGCCGCGAATATAGTGGGCGAGGCCGTTGGAGGCTGCGACCAGCGCGGCGACGTCGCCGGGCGTGCGGTTGGGGTTGAAAGTCTGCACGATGCCATTGAGCCAGAAGCGGAATGTGGCGAGCGTTTCCGCGGGTACGCCGAGGATGGCGCCGATGCAGGCGACGGGGACGGGCTCGGCCAGCTCCCTCATCAGGTCGAATTCTGCGCGGCCTTCCAGCCGGTCCAGTGCGGCATCGATGATGCGGATACAGTCCGACTCGAAGCGGGCGATGCGGGCGTAGAGCGCCTGCACCAGCGGGCCGCGCACACGGGCGTGTTCCTCGCCGTCGAGTTCCAGCATGGAAGCGCGCTGGTCATCCGGGAAGGCGAGGCCATCTGGCACGGTGCTGCGCCGGCGACGGATGGCGATGGCGGCAGGCTCGGCCTTGTCGGGATCCTTGGCATGGGCGTTGTCGGAGAAGATGGCGCGCGCATCCGCCATGCGCGTCACCAGCCACGCGCCGCCCGCTTCATCGCGGTGGATGGGGCACTGGGCGCGCAGCTCGGCAAGGCGCGGGTACGGATCGCGCCGAGCGTGCGGGTTTGCGGCGGTCAGGTCGAGGATGCGGAAGGGATCGGACCCGCTATCGGCCATCGCACGCTCCCGCCATTTCGCAACCCAAGGTAGTAGCTACCTAAGGTTGTAGTGTTGGGCCGTCAAGCAGAGGCTAGGAGCGTCCATGGGAGTCATTCTCGGCCAAGCGAAGCGCGTGCCGAGAATCTCGGTTGTTGGCGCAGTGGGAACGCCGCAAGTTCCGACGATGCACGAACCGAGATTCTCGCGTCAAGCCCGAGAATGACTCCGCAGTTTGGCTGCCGCCTACAGCACGTCCAGCATCTTCGCCACGAGGGGGTGGCGGACGACGTCGGCTTGCGCCAGGCGGATGACGCCGATGTCGCCGCTCATGCTTTCGATGCGGTCGGCCACGGTCGTGAGGCCGGAGAGTTCGGGCAGCAGGTCGGACTGGGCCGGGTCGCCGGTGACAACCATCTTGGAGTTCCAGCCGAGGCGGGTCAGCAGCATCTTGAGCTGCACATAGGTGCAGTTCTGCGCTTCGTCGATGACGACGAAAGCGTTGTTGAGCGTGCGGCCGCGCATGAAGCCGACCGAGGCGATCTCGATCTGGCCTTCGGCGATCATCGACTTCACCTGCTTGGCCGACATGCGATCCTGGAGGGCGTCGTAAAGAGGCCGGAGATAAGGCGCGAGTTTTTCTTCCATGTCGCCGGGGAGGAAGCCGATGTTCTCGCCGGCGTCGACGGCGGGGCGGCAGAGCACGATGCGGCCCACCTTGCCGGCGCGCAGGGCTTCGACGGCCTTGGCGATGGCGAGATAGGTCTTGCCCGTGCCGGCGGGGCCGAGCGCGAGCACAAGGTTGGCGCGGTCGATGGCTTCCATCAGGCGCGCCTGGCCTTCGGTCTTCGGGGCGACGTTCTTGACATAGGCCTGGTCGCGCTGGGGTTCGCGCTGCAGGTAGGGCTGATCGTTGGCGACCTGCTGCGTCCGCTTGCGTTTTCGCGGGTGACGATCGTCGTCCGCCAACGGGTCCCAGCCGCCTTCGATCACGCTGAGCTGAACGCCGCCAGCGTCACGGTCGCGGCGGCCCTGGAATTCGGCGCGGACGCGGCGGACAGCAGAACGTTTACCCATGCTGGTACTCCTCTGGCGGCGAAAGAACCCGGGCCGGGTTTGGCGGCGCGGGCAGAAAAGCAAAAACGCCGCGAGCCTTTGGGGCGCCGCGGCGTTTGAACGAACCGAATTCAACTGGAATTGGTGGGGGTGAAACTGCTGGAGGCGGCGGCGGCCGCGAAGGGCGGCCTGCTGCATCAAAGGCGGATGGTGCAACCGTGCGCGGTCGACTCAATCCAGTTCCCCGTTTTTCGGAATGCGCGTCGCAAGAAGCGCGCCACTCCGAATCAGCTTCTCATGGAGTAGACTAGTTCGAGCTTAACGGAAGCATAAAGGGGCAGTTCCCGGCAGAGTATCTTGCTCGCTGCTTCTGCCAATGTTTGTTGCAGGAAGATGACACCGGCGCCGGGTTTCGAGTCGCTGGCGTCACAACGGAATGCCAAGCGCGAGAGCCAACAGGAGACACCAACCAGATGGCGATCTACGAACTTGATGGGGTAAAGCCGCAGTGCGACGCCGACAGCTGGGTGGCGGATAATGCCGTGGTCCTCGGCAATGTGGTCCTGAAGAAGGGCGCGAGCGTGTGGTTCGGCGCGACGCTGCGCGGGGACAATGATCCGATCACGATCGGCGAGAATTCCAACGTGCAGGACGGGTCGGTGCTGCACACGGATGTCGGCCAGCCGCTGGAGATCGGTCGCGATTGCACAATAGGCCACATGGTGATGCTGCATGGCTGCACGATCGGCGAGAACACGCTGATCGGAATTGGCTCGATCATCCTCAACGGCGCGAAGATCGGGAAGAACTGCCTGATCGGCGCGAACTCGCTGATCACCGAGGGCAAGGTGATCCCGGATGGATCGATGGTGATGGGCGCGCCGGGCAAGGTGGTGCGTGAGCTGAGCGAGCAGCAGGTGCAGATGATCACCGGCTCGGCGCATCATTATGCGGAGAACTGGAAGCGGTATGCGCGGGGACTCAAGCGGATGGGCTGAATGCGTCTGGCCCCCAACAAGCGACAGCGCGTTTGTTTGCCCTTGTCTAACGTCGACGATTTCGCTCTTCTTCTTCGCGTCGCCTTCTCTCTTCCTCTTCGCGCCGCCGGTCACGATCTTGCTTCTCCAACCGCTCCGCGTGTTCGCGTTCGCGATTGATCTTCTTTCTATCTTCTTCTTCCGGGGGCATCATCCCAATCCATGGCAAACGTTTTCAAGAAAGATGACTACCTCATACACGACGACGCGATAAGGGGGGTAATGTTATCAGAAGCCCGTCACATGGTAGAATCCACGTGGCGGGCCGCGGAGAGTTTAGACGCAAAGTCCTCATCACTCTTGGCAACAACCGCCGCACTAGCTGCAGCATCATTTGCAGCAATCGGATTCGGTGTCGCGGAGTGTCTCCCAGACCTGTCATTCAGCGCCGGCTTAGCGATGGTCCCCTTTGTAGTTGGGACCATACTGGCTGCAGTCGCTTCTACGGGCGAAAAGCTCAACGCGATTCATTTTGAAGGCAGCGCCATACTTAAGGATCACCAAAGCAGAAAGCGGATCGCGCAGATCGAATCGGAACTCGCATACTTTCTCGATATGCATTCAAACGAGAACGACAAACAAAATGGTCGTCGAGGGCGTAAAATAACGTGGTCGGCCTATTGTGTGCCGACAGGCATCGTAGTTGGCGCTTCGACTTGGACAGTTCTGGCGATCCTCTAGGAGCTAGATGCCTGACTTCCTCGAAGTCAGATACTCGTCCCCGAATGCACCAAACGGCGCCGTCGTTGAGAGCACCGCATACGGAAAGCTCAGCCAGGGCTGACTGACGTCCAGCGTATCGAGGTTCTTGAAGAACGCTTCGGCCACGTCTGGCTTCAGCGCGCCGCGGAAGTCGAGGAACTGGCCCCAGGTGGAGAGGCCATGGATCGGGCGCGGGCCGAGGAGCGGGGTGCGCGAGGCGGCGTAGGCTGCGGGAAAGAGGCGGCAGTAGGCCTGCGTGTTGTAGAGCCATGAGCCGCCGATGACGGCTTTCGTCTCGGGCCAGCGATGGGCGACGAACCCAAACATCTCCGTCATCTCGGCGCGGCGTTGCGGGAGGTTGGAGGCATGCAGTGGGCCCACGTCATCGCGGTTGAAGCGGTTGCGGAAGTGGATGCGCACGGCGCCGTCAGCGTTTGGCGCTTCGCAGGCGAAGTGGCGGCCGAACGGGAAGCGGTCTGCTGGCCATGGGTCGGGCGGGCGGCGGGCGTAGGCGGCGATGATCGTGTCGAGACGCGTGGCAGGGTCGGCGAGGGCTGTGTCGATCAGCGCGAGGAAATCGGGGTCGGGCGGCTGTTTGGCGAGATTGCCGTAAGCGAACAGCCGGTGGACGTTGGTGTTGAAGGTTATGGCTTCGGCCAGCGGCATGCCGGCTCTTGCGGATAACACGTCGGCATAGCGCAGCTGCACGCCGAAGAAGCCGCGTGCGATCTCCGCTGCTGCGACGCCGTTTGCTTCTGTCACCGATTCTGCACCCACGCTTGAACCCCGCCATCCTAGCGACTCGCGCGACAACGCCTATATGTCGGCCATGGCAAAGCTCTCCGTTCTCGATCTGGCGCCCGTTGTGGAAGGTTCGACCACGCGGGAGGCGCTGAACAACAGCCTCGACTTGGCCCGGCATGCGGAGAAGCTGGGCTATCATCGCTTCTGGCTGGCCGAACACCATAACATGCCCGGCATCGCCAGCGCCGCCACGGCGGTGGTGATCGCGCATGTGGCGGGGGGCACATCGACAATACGCGTGGGGGCGGGCGGGATCATGCTGCCGAACCATGCGCCGCTGATGGTGGCCGAGGCGTTCGGCACGCTGGCGGAACTGCACCCCGGGCGGATCGATCTCGGACTGGGCCGCGCGCCGGGGACGGACCAGGCGACTATGCGCGCGCTGCGCCGCTACATGGGCGGAGCGGATACGTTTCCGCAGGACGTGGTCGAGCTGATGGGCTGGTTCGAGCCGCCCGTGCCGGGGCAGACGATCCAGGCCGTGCCGGGGTCTGGCGCGGATGTCGAGATGTGGATCCTTGGCTCGTCGCTGTTCGGCGCGCAGCTCGCGGCGCATCTTGGTCTGCCTTACGCGTTCGCCTCGCACTTCGCGCCGGGCGACATGATGGATGCGATCCAGATCTATCGCGAGAGCTTCAAGCCGTCGCCGCGGTTGCAGGCGCCCTATGTGATGCTCGGTCTCAATGTCATCGCTGCGGAGACGGATGAAGAGGCGAAGCTTCTCTTCACGTCGATCCAGCAGGCGTTCGCGAACCTGCGCATGGGCAGGCCGAGCAAGATGCCGCCGCCGAAGGCGGACCTGCAGCTCGACCCGATGGTGGAGCATGGCATCCTGCAGGCCCTGTCATGCTCTGTGGTGGGCGGGCCTGACACGGTGAAGCGTGGGATCGCGTCGTTCGTGGAGCGCACGGGTGCGGACGAGCTGATGGTGACGGGCTCGGTGTGGGATCACGCCAAGCGGTTGCGGTCGTTCGAGATTGCGGCGGCGGCGATCGGGTAAAGCGGTGAGCCCGCGCTGGTCCTTCGACGGACGCTCCCTTTGATCGCTGCTCAGGATGAGCGCTTCGGCGAATGCACCCTCGTAGCGCTCATGCTGAGCAGGCGCGAAGCGGCGTCCGTCGAAGCACGAGCGCGGGCTTCCAAACCTAGCCGCGAGAGTCCCGCTTTCCGGCCGGTTTGCCGCGGAAGGGTTTGCCGCCGGGCTTGCCTGGGCGCGCGAATGGTTTGTCGCCGCCGAAGGATTTGGCGAACGGCTTGTCGCCGCGTGGCTTGAAGGATTTGCCAGCGGGGCCTTTTGGGCCGCGCGGCTTGAAGCCTTCAGGGCGGTCGCTGTCGCGGCTGCGGCGCTCGGCGAGGCGCGTGTCAGCATGCGGCTTGGCCGGGCGTGCGATTGGCGTTTCGGCGTCCGGCGTCCATTTGCGTTTGGGCGGCGCGCTGTCGGGAAGGATCGGTGCGATCTTGCCTTCGGCGCGGGCGGCGTCGCGGCGTTCCTTGCGGTTGAGGCCGCTGGAATGCAGCGGGGGCGGAGCGCCCTTGTCCTGGAGCGGCGCGTCCGATTTCAGCGATGAATAGACAGGGTCAGCGGCGAGCTTGGCGCGCTCGTTGTCGCGCTGCTGGTGGCGGGCGGCGCGGGCTTCATCGCGGCCGGAGCGCTTGAAGTCTTCGCGCGGCGGACGTTCCTCGGTTCGCGGTTCGCGGGGTGGCCGGTCGCCATACTCGCGCTTGGGACGCGGGGGGCGATCACCGAAATCGCGAGTCTCACGTGGCGCACGGTCGGCGCGGACGCCGTCTTCGCGGCGCGAACGTGCGGGATGGATGCTGTCGCTGGGGCCGGGGGTGGTCGTGGGCTCGATCTGGATCTTGTCGTCCTGCGTGTCGCGCACGGCGATGGCGAACGCTTCGGCGGCGTGGCCGACGATTTCGAACTTGGTCTCGTCACCGAAGATGCGGATCGGGCCGATCTCGGCCTTGGTGATGTGGCCGACGCGGCAGATCAGCGGCAGGATCCATTTGGGATCGGCATTGCGCTGGCGGCCGACATTGAGGCGGAACCAGACGCCATCGCTCTCGGAGGCGGCAAAGCCGCGTTCGCTGCGTCCGCGCGGAGCAGGGCGCTCTGAAAAGTCTCGGGGACCGGACTGGCGTTCAAAGGTTTGGGCGTTGCGCATGCGGCCATCGTCGGACACGTCTTCGGGCTCGGGCAGTTCGTTGCGCAGCAGGCCGATCAGGGCGGCGGCGAGCTGTTCGGCGGGGATGGTCTCAGCCAGCTGTTTCGCGACGGACTGGTCTTCCTCGGTGATAGTCGCGCTGAGCGAGGGGTGCGCGAGAAGCCGCTGGCGGTCCTGCTCGCGGATTTCCTTCGCTGTGGGCGGTCCGCTCCAGGTCGCTTCGATGTTGGCGGAGGCGAGCACCTGTTCGGTGCGGCGGCGCTTGGTATGCGTTACCAGAAGGATGGAGACGCCCTTCTTGCCGGCGCGGCCTGTGCGGCCGGAACGGTGGAGCAGCGTCGCCTTGTTGGTCGGCAGGTCGGCATGGATGACGAGGCCAAGATCCGGCAGGTCGAGGCCCCGGGCGGCGACGTCGGTGGCGACGCAGACCTTGGCGTGGCCATCGCGCAGGGCCTGCAGCGCATCGTTGCGTTCGCGCTGGCCCATCTCGCCTGAGAGGCCGACAGCGTGGAAGCCGCGCTCGCGCAGGGCGGCGTGCAGGTGGCGCACTGCTTCGCGGGTGGCGCAGAAGACGAGGGCGCGGCCGGCTTCAAAATAGCGCAGCACGTTGACGACGGCGCGCTCGGTGTCGCCGGGGGAGACGCGCATCGCGCGGTAGTCAATGTCGCCGTGGGGTTCGGTGGCGCTTGTGGTGTCGATGCGGATGGCGTCGCGCTGGTAGTTCTTCGCCAGCATGGCGATGCCGCGCGCGATGGTGGCCGAGAACAGCAGCGTGCGGCGGGTGTCGGCGGGCGTCGCATCAAGCAGCGTTTCGAGCTCCTCACGGAAGCCGAGGTCGAGCATCTCGTCAGCTTCGTCGAGGACGGCGACCTGCAGAGCGGAGAGATCGAGATAGCCCTTGGTGAGGTGGTCGCAGAGGCGGCCCGGCGTGCCGATGACGATGTGGGCGCCGCGCGACAGCAATTGCTGTTCGGCGCGCACGCTCATGCCGCCGACGGCGACGACGATGCGGGCGCCGGTGTCGGCGTAGAGCCACTCGAACTCGCGGCTGATCTGCATCGCGAGTTCGCGCGTGGGGGCAATGATCAGGGCGCGGGGGCGGTTGACGTGGTCGAAACGCTCGGCCTCGCCCAGCAGGGTGGAGGCGAGCGCGAGGCCGAACGCCACGGTCTTGCCCGAGCCGGTCTGGGCCGAGACCAACAGGTCGGCGTTGGGACGGTCAGGGTCCTGGTCAGCCTCGACCACGGCGAGCTGGACGGAGGTCGGTTGGTCATAGCCACGCGCGGCAAGGGCGCGGTCGAGCGCGGGATGGACGGTCGGGAAGGGCATGTAACTGGTTTTCGTGTCGTGGGCCGGGGGCGGGTAACGCCCGAAGGGAAGGGCCGTGTCTGGGGGGGTGCATACAGGAAATGGGGGAAAATGCCAGCGGACAAAGCGGCGCGGGGCTGGGCGAAGAGCTCGCTTTCTCAGAGGACGGCTGGGACGGTTAGCTTTTTCCGGCGACGCAACCGTGGTAAGGAAGGTGCCATGGTACACCCACGCATATCGATTGATCCCGACATCATGGGAGGCAAGGCGTGCATCGCCGGAACGCGCGTGCCCGTGCACATTCTTCTCGGCCATCTGGGTTCCGGCGCTACGGTAACAGAGCTGCTGGCAGGCTATCCATTCCTTACCCAAGCGGACATTCTCGCCGCGATGGCCTACGCAGCGGACTTGGTGGAGCACGAAGGCGTCGTCGCCGCTTGACCGGCGAGCTTTTGCCAGGCTTGCTTTTCGACGAATGCGTGGATCGCGTTCTGACGGTCCCGGCGTTCGCGCCGCTCGGTGCGATAACCTTCTCCCGCGATCTGGCAGCCCGCGCGATTGACCCCGATGTCATGGCGCTGGCGCGCGATCTCGGAATGATCCTTGTAACTGAAGATGCTGGGTTCGGGCGGCTAGTGTTTCAACAGCGCTTGGCGCCGCCTGTCGGCATCATCCTGATCGCGTTGGACCCGATGCCTCGTAGCCAGCGACCCAACTATCTGCAAGACCGCGCAGCTACTTCATTGTCGCGAGCGCAAGGAGCATTTGTGACGATTGGGCCGCGTAGCGTCCGTGCGCGCCGCTTTCCGCATGACACGTCAGCCTGACGGCCAACTCCCCTACTGCACTTCGTCCGTGTCCCAGACGCCGCGGACCGAGATGTCGTTCTCGACGCCGATATTGTACCAGGCGAGCCGGTCCTTCGAGGCGTTGACGATGATGAAGTGCTCGTGCGGCTTGACGGCGAGCGCCAGCTGGTTGCGGAGCTGCTGGATCGTCTGCTTCGAGCGCACGACCCACATGTCGCCGGCGGCGCGGGTCATCTTGCCGGCTTCGCGCAGAACGCGCTCGAAGCGGTCATTGCCCGCCAGCAGGCGCGCCGCGATGAAGTAGTTGCACACCGGCACTTCCGTCTCGCCCGCATCCAGGCGCGGGTCGCCGAACTTGCGCTTCTTCGGACCCTTGAAGTCCCAGCGGAGGTTGGGGTGGCAGTCGGCGCGGTGATAGTCCGTGTCCGTGCCGCAGGCGATGAAGGTGCCGGCCTGCACGCGGCCCTCTTTCAGAAAGTCGATCAGGCGTGTGCGAGGATAGGGGCCGTATTCCCTGTCGGCGATCTTGATGCGCCATTTCGCGCCTTCAAAGGGGGGCGGTGCAATGTGCAGCCCTTCGTCATCACCTGTTTCCACAGGTTGCCTGAGTTCCAGAGTGTCACTCATCAGACAGCGTGTTCCGCTAACCCCTCTTTGGGTCTAGTTGTAGTGGGAACCACCTTGTCCAAAGGTAAACAAAAGCCTGAAGGAGACGCCCCATGAGCGCTTACGAGTTCATCAAGACGGAAACCGACGGCCGTCTTTTCATCGTCACGATCAACCGGCCGGACCAGCTGAACTGCCTGCATCCCATGGGAAATGCGGAAATGGGCCGGGCATTCGATGAGTTCGCGGGCAATACGGACCTGTGGGTCGCCATCGTCACGGGCGCCGGGGAAAAAGCGTTCTCCGCCGGCAACGACCTGAAATTTGCAGCATCCGGCCAGAAATCGCCCGTCCCGATGCCGTCGTCGGGATTCGGGGGGCTTACCTCACGGTATGATCTCTACAAGCCGGTGATCGCCGCAGTGAACGGGTTCGCCATGGGCGGCGGGTTCGAGATTGCACTCGCGACGGACATCATCATCGCGGCGGAGAATGCCAAGTTCGCGCTTCCCGAACCGCGCGTTGGTTTCGCGGCGCTTGCATCCGGCATGCATCGTCTTCCGCGGCAGGTGCCTCTGAAGAAGGCGATGGGCATGATGCTCACGGGACGGACGGTCAGCGCCGCCGAGGGCAAGGAGATCGGCTTCGTCACCGAGGTCGTGCCGCAGGGCAAGGCGCTGGAGGAGGCGAAACGCTGGGCCGGGATGATCCTTGAGTGCTCGCCGATGGCGATCAAGGCCACCAAGGAGACGGTGCTTACGGGTCTCAACACGGCCGATCTCAAGACGGCGTTCGAGCAGAAGGTTCCCGGCATCGCAAAGCTGATGCATTCCGCCGATCACAAGGAAGGCCCGAAGGCGTTCGCCGAGAAGCGCAAGCCAGCGTGGCAGAACGAGTAGCGCTTCGCGCCGGGAGTAGGAAATAGGCAGTCGGGAATGGGGAATGGTATCGTGAGCACGGGAAGACCTACTCCCTACTCCCTACTCACTATTCCCTGCTCGCTTCTCTCGCCGGGGGGCGGGATGACCGGAGGCTCGCCATGACATCTGCACCTGATTTCAGGGCGCTGGCCGCAGCCCATGACATCGACCTCGACAACGATCCGTCGATGCTGCGCGCGATCGGATCGAACGCGGAGTATTTCGGCGCCAATGCGCGTGATGCATCCGGCGCGTACTGGATGCTGAAATCGCCGCGGCGGGGCGATGTGCAGGCGCAGTCGCGGCAGGAAAAGCGCGTGCTCGACCATGTGCGCGGCAAGGTGCCTGTCGTCGTGCCCGACTGGCAGGTGCATTCCGACAAGCTGATCGCCTATCGCGTGCTGCCGGGCGTGCCGGCGGCGGAGGTCGATCCGCTGATGGGCGAGCTGATCTGGCGGCTGCCGCAGGCGAGGGTGCCGTCGGATTTTGCCGAGAGTCTGTCGGAGGCGATGGCGAAGCTGCATGCGCTCGACATCGGCGCGGCGGGGGCGGCGGGAATTCCAGTGATGACGGGGGAGCAGTCGCGTGCGCGGGTCAGGCAGCGGATGGATGACTGCAACACGCTGGCGCCTGTTCCGGAAAAGCTCTGGGGCCTGTGGCAGAAGTGGATCGACGGCGACGCCTTCTGGCCGGACTTCGTCACGCTGATCAATGGCGACATCTATCACCCACGCCTGTTCGTGAATGCGGACTATCGCGTCGTTGCGATCGAGAACTGGGCGGACGCAGAGATCGGCGATCCCGCGTCCGACTTCACGCTCTACTTTGCAGCGGCGGGCCGCGAGGCGATGGAAGACCTGATCGCGCGCTATGAAAAGTCAGGCGGCCAGACCTGGGCCCGCATGGCCGACCAGGCCGAGATGTACTACTGGGCCAGCCCCATCAAGTTCGCCGCCTATGCAATGCGCACCGGGGACGTCTCGCACCTGATGAATGTGAAGAACATGGTGCACCGGTATGCTGGGATGCTGGAAGATAGCGGGTATGGAGATTAATCGGCGCATCTAGGCAGGTGAGCGAGTGGCAAACGTCGGTGGCCCGTCCGTCCATCCTGAGCTACATTGAAGCAGCCGAGGCGAGGATGGAGCATGGCCGACATCTTCATTTCCTACGCTCGCGAGGATCACGAAACTGTTGGGAAACTCGCGGAACTGCTTGAGGCGGCGGGCCTGTCCTGTTGGTGGGACAAGCAGCTCCCTGCGGGAGCAAGGTACCGTGAAAGGACCGAGATTGAGCTTAACGCCGCCAAGGCGGTGTTGGTATTGTGGACCAAGCACTCGATTGGTTCGCACTGGGTGGCCGATGAAGCGGCGATGGCGCAGGAAGCAGACAAGCTAGCGCCGATTTCGCTGGACGGCGTGGTCCCGCCTTTGGGGTTCCGGCAGTTTCAGGTGATCGACTTCAGGGGGTGGAAGGGCGGAGTTGACGGGCCCATTCAGGATCTCGTAGCGGCGCTGGCGGCTTTCGGCTCACAACCAGAAATCAAACCCGCTACTCCGGGATACCATCGTGTCGGAGACCCGGACGCCACTAAATCTTCCGGCGGCATCAACGACCGCGGCGAACCAGCGTCATTGGCGGTACTACCATTTACCAGCCGCTCCGGACTTCCGGAGGACGACGTATTCGCCGAAGGAATGGTCGAGGATGTCATTGCTGCATTGTCTCACGGCATAAGCTTGCGAGTACTGGCCAGCACAGTCATCCACAGTCTGCAGAAAGGCGGCGCGCGCGATCTCGCTTCCATCGGAATCCAGTTGAACGCGCGCTACCTTCTCGAGGGTAATGTCCGCCGCGCAGCGAACAATCTGCGCGTGACGACGCAACTGATAGAAGCGGCCACCGGCGCGGTACTTGGCGCGTCCAGCTTTGATCGCCCGCTCAGCGAGCTTGCCGCCTTGCAGGAAGAGCTTGTGCTTGAGGTCGCATCTACGCTCGATTCCAGAATCCAGATCCTGGAAGTGCAACGCTCCCTGAGAAAGCCCCGCGATCTTACCGCGTGGGAGGCTGTAATCCGCAGCAATGCCGCTTTCCGCCAGCTGGACGGACCCGCCTTGGTGCGATCGATCGAGGAAGCCAACCGGGCGGTGACAATCGATCCGAACTACGCTGCCGCTCACGCACAGCTCGCATTCGCCCTTGGCGTGTTCTATCTCATGGCGAGTCCCGACAACGATACCGAGATCCAGCGAGTGCTGGCGCTGAGCGATCGGGCAGTACAGCTGGATCCGGAAGATCCATTTGTTGTTACCGGGGCCGCGAATGCGATGATCGGCGTCGGCCATCCTGAGAAGGCGCTGCTGTTGCTGGCTCGCGCTTTGACGCGATGGCCGCAGAATGTTCGTGTGCGATATTCGCTGGGCTGGGCCTGCTCGGTGCTTAACCGGCCCGAGGAATGTCTAGCGCATTTCGAGATGGCGGCCCGACTCCTACCCGACGCAATGCTGCAATACCTCGCCTTGTGGTGGCAGGCGAATGCGCACGTTCACGCCGGCCGATGGGCCGTGGCGGAGGCGGTGATCGACGATGCCATTATAGCGAACCCGTCCCACGTCCCGTCCAAAGTCTTGAAGGCGTTTCTTTGTCGGCGATCCGGAAGAGCCATCGAGGCGCGGACCATCTTCGCGGTGCTGCGTAGTCAGGGCTTCACCCTGGAGCCGACCCTGACGACATTGCGCCGTTGTTTCGTCAACAGCCCTGCGCGAGAAGTGATTCTCGGCGGCATCAGCGAGCTGTGGAAAGAAACGGACGAAGGCTAGCGCGTAACCGCCAGTGCGAAGCAATCATCTTATGCGCCGTCCAGAGCCGTTCGCGCTGACGCTCAGATATCCGTCCCGTGCAGCGTCCTGAAATCCACGGCGAAGCCGCCTTCGATGTAGCGGACGCAGGTGCCGGCGCGTTCGCCGATCTGGATGCGGTCGCCGATCATCGGGCGGGGGGCGGCTGTCTTGAGGGCGACGCCGAAGAGCGAGACGTCGGCGACGGCGCAGGCGATGGAGACGCCCTTGCCGTAGATCGCGATCACCTGGCCGCCTGCTGGGCGACGCTCGGCGGTGCGTTCGTCTGTGAGGCCGAGCCTGTCCTTGTTGACCAGCCAGGTCAGCGCGTCGGCGATCTTCTCGCGCTTGCGCGGGGGCACGCGGAATTCGATGGCGTAGCCGATCTCGTTGAGGACGCGGACGACGACGCCTTCGACGCGGCCGATGTCCTCAATGTAGAGGACAAGGTTCTCGCCCTTCGTCAGCGGGCGAGCGAGATTGATGCGGATACCGCCGGCGCAGACATCGATTGTGTTGCAGGCAAACTCTTCGCCCGAGCCAGTGAGGCCGCGGACCGGGACCTGCCACATCACGCGGCGATGGCGGCGGCGGTCGATTCCTTCGGCCTTGCGGATCGAGGGGCGGTCGAGCCTGTCGGTGGCCTGGGCCGATTGCATCAGCAACCCTCGGATGGCAGCAGAGGGAGTGTCCCCTTGGGCCGCGAGGTTAACCGCGCAATGGTTCACAAATGCTTGCCATGGCTTGGCTGCCTGTCCGGCTGGCGGGCGTCACGTGACCGGTGGATTTGCGGTCAATGAGCGGCTTCGGCGTCTTCGTGTTTCGTCCGGCCAGCTCGGGGTGCTGGCGAGAATGGCAGGTCGGCTCTGGGGGCTGAGCCTTCATCTGGAGGCGACGATGCGGATCGCCGGGCGCATGACCGGCGCGGGCGGGAAGATCGCGAGAACCTGCAGCCGCCTCAGGGGACGGCCGCCGAGGATTTCCTCCGGCGTGATCGCCTGGCAGAGGCCGAGAAAACGGCGGGGGCCATCGACGTCGGTGAGAAGTGGCGCGAGGGCGAATTCGAGATCGAGGTGCTTGCCGGCCAGCGTTTCGCCGCGCGCGTGGATGACGGTGGGGCCGCGATCCTTGACCGCCATCGAGAGGCCGGCGGCGACGAGGCGGCGATCGATGTCGTTCCAGATCGACAGGAAGTCGTGCTCGGCGAGCTGGCGACCGAACAACCGGTCGAGCGTGGCGCCCACACGCCGAAAAGCGAAGTCGCGCTCGTCGACATGGTTAAGCAGGAAGAGGTTGCTGACGAGGCCGGGATACTCATCCGTGGTCGGCCCGCCGGACGCGTTTTCCCCGTCGGACAAACGCTGCCAGGCGTCGAGCATGGCCTGTGTGTTCGGATGTGCCTTGAGGACTTCCATTAAACGCCCGTGCAACTGTGAAGCTGGATTTCCCCCCCAGCGTGTCGCGAATTGTTGCAGCGCCCGGGCCAAGTCGCATGGCGGGGGAAAAGCGGCCCATTAACGTGCGAATTCCCTTGCCGGGTGAGGGCGTCGCGGCGCGCTGGATAGCGCTAAACGCGAAAAAGCGCAGGCTTTGCACCCGCACAGGCGATACCTGACGGAGACCTCAAATGACCGTTTCATGGCGACACATGCGGGCCGGCGCGGGCCTCGCGAGTAGTACGGCCGGTGAAACTTTTTTCAGGTGTCGTTGGTGGGTTCGCTGGCGGCGGGAGCGTCGCGGCGGCGGGTCTTGGCGACGCCGGTAATCACTCCCAGCCCAAGCAGGACGAGGCCGATCGCGGCGATCCACTGGGTGTCAACGCCGAGAATGCTGGCGCCGAACAATATTCCGCCGGACAGAATGACGAAGCCGAGAAGGTAGAGGACGAAAGACGGCATGACGACATTCCTTGCAGAGGGAAGCGTGATCGCTGTGAAGGGAATGCCTTAGCGCGGCAGGCGTTCCGACGACTTGGGGCCGCGAAGCTTGCGCATCACCCAGGTGACGGCAACGACCACGAGCAGCGCCGCGATAGCGTAGCCGATCAGGTTGAAAACAACGCCCACGATCAGCGAGATCGCAAAGATCGCGGCGAGGGCGAAAAGGATGATAAAAACGATCCCCATTTGCGTCTCCTTGAACTTGCTTGTCTTGGGGAATGCGTGAAGCGCGCAATGAGTTCCATGCCGCGTTCAGCGCGGCTTGCGGCGCAGCAGTTTGAGGCCGGACCAGTCGGCGTCCACGGCGCAGACCTTCACATCGACGAGGCCCAGGGGGAGGCAGACGCGGCGGATGCCGTCTTCCGTGAGATCGATAAAGAGCTTCGAGGTCTTCTTGGGCCGGGACACCCAGAGCATGCCGCCTGTCGCGAGGCGGGGTTCGAGCCTGGGCAGGTCGCGAGCGAGGGCGGCTTCGTTGGTCACGAAGAGATGGATGAAGTCGAAGCTGCCGGCAGCGGGCGCGGTCTTTTTCGGGGTAATGGCGGCGTGGTCGGTGAGGTTGGCGTAGTGCGTGGGTGGAGCGACGACGATCGCCTTCGCGCCGTCCTTCAGGCCGAGCTTGGCGATGAGGCTCTTGCCGGAATAGCCGGCCGCTGCGGAGGGGGACGCAGCCGGCTTCTTCGCGGCGGGCGGCTTCGCCATTACGCCCGCAACAGTTCGTTGACGGAGGTCTTGGAGCGCGTCTGGGCGTCGACCTGTTTCACGATGACGGCGCAGTAGAGTGATGGCGTCCAGTTCTGGCCGGGCATGGGCGTGGAGCCCGGGCGGTTGCCGGCGACGACGACGGAGTAGGGCGGGACCTCGCCATAGAGCGTCTCGCCGGTGGCGCGGTTCACGATGGGCGTGGACTGGCCGAGATAGACGCCCATGCCGATGACGGAGCCTTCGCGCACGATGACGCCTTCGGCGACTTCGGAGCGCGCGCCCACGAAGCAGTTGTCCTCGATGATGACGGGGTTGGCCTGCAGCGGCTCGAGCACGCCGCCGATGCCGACACCGCCGGAGAGGTGGCAGTGTTTGCCGATCTGGGCGCAGGAGCCGACCGTGGTCCAGGTGTCCACCATCGTGCCTTCGCCGACATAGGCGCCGATGTTGACGAAGCTGGGCATCAGGACGGCGTCCTTGGCGACGAACGATCCGCGGCGCACGATGGCGCCGGGGACGGCGCGGAAGGCGGCTTGCGAGAAGTGCGTGTCGGTCCAGCCGTCGAACTTGGTGGGCACCTTGTCGAAGTAGGGGCCGGGCGGCTGGCCGGCGGCGCCCATGATGCGGTTGGGGTTGAGGCGGAAGGAGAGGAGGACGGCTTTTTTCAGCCACTGATTCACACTCCACGTGCCGGAAGCGGATTTCTCGGCCACGCGGAGTGCGCCGCTATCGAGCTGGGCGAGCGCGTCGTCGACCGCTTTGCGGACAGCGCCGGTGGTGGAGGGCGAGAGGGATGTGCGATCTTCCCATGCGGCGTCGATGGTTTTTTCGAGCTCGGTGGTCATGGCGTCATCTCCCGCGGGTGTTGGCGCGGATTACAGGGAGTTCGGGGGCGGGGCAAAGGGAATTGTCGTGAAGCCAGTGAGCACGGCCTCGTCCTTCGAGACGATCGCACCGATAGGTTCTGCGCGTGACTGACGTTGTGCCTGCGATCCCTCAGGATGAGGCCTCTCCACGATCGCGAGTGTTGAGAGAGCCCTCATCCTGAGGGATCGCAAAGCGATCGTCTCGAAGGACGAGGGCGGAGCTCACACTGTCGCAGCATAGGGTTCTTCGGCCAAGCTTGTGCCTACGCATTGGTTACGCAAACCCCGGTCTGGCTGGGATTGCCGATGACCTCGGATACGGCGATGCTTGAAGCGGCAGGGGGGCAGATGAGCGACGAACGGCGCGACTATGCAGTCCTGATCTCGCTCTATATGCGGGAAGAGGCCGAAGTAATGGCCTCAGCTCTGCGCGCCGAGGGCATCGATGCATTCGTCGGCAATGCGCATCACGCCAATGTGGACTGGGGCTGGACCATCGCGCTGGGCGGAATGCAGGTGTTTGTACCGCGCAGCCGGATTGACGATGCGAAGTCGGCAATGCGTGCGCGATGGAAAGAAGCGTCGGAAAATCCGGAGGGTGAGCCTGTCAAGCGCCGCGACCGCTACAAGGCGTGGCTGGTGATTGGCGGCTATCTTGGTACGGTCGTGTTCTACAATTGGGCCAGCCAAGCCTATCAGGAACAGGAACAACGCTTCGTTGAGGAGTACTTCGCGGAGCAGGCGACTCCAGCTCTTTTCTCCGCGCCAACCGATCTATCCGCCGCGGAACGGGAAGCCGTGCTGCTGGACTATTGCGTGGATTTTCCATGGCATCGCGTGAGTGCGCCCGGCGACCGGCTTGGTGACATCGTTCAGTGCGCTGACATCCTGTATCGAAACTAGGACGCCTTACCGCCCCGTCAGCCGCAGAAAGCGCTCGCGCAATTCCTTGTCCGACCGGAAGACGCCTGAGAACTGCGTGGTGATTGTCGAGACGTTCGGGTGGTGGACGCCGCGGGTGGTCATGCACTCGTGCTTGGCGTCGATCATGACAGCGACGCCTTCGGGCTTCAGGACTTCCTGGATCGCGTTGAGGATTTGCGAGGTCATGGTCTCCTGCGTCTGCAGGCGCTTGGAATAGATCTCGACCACGCGGGCGATCTTGGAGATGCCGACCACGTTGTCGAGCGGCATGTAGGCGACGTAGGCCTTGCCGAGGAACGGGGCCATGTGGTGTTCGCAATGGGATTCCACGTCGATGTCGCGCAGCATGACGATGTCGTCGTAGCCTTTCACGTCGTCGAACGTGCGTGAGAGATATTCGCGGGGGTCTTCACGATAGCCTTTGAACCACTCTTCATATGCGTCCACCACGCGGCCGGGGGTGTCGATCAGGCCTTCGCGTTTCGGATCGTCTCCGGCCCAGGCAATGAGCGTGCGGACGGCGTCTTCCGCTTCGTCGCGGGAGGGGCGGTTGAAGGGCTCGCCTTCGGCCTTGGCCTTGCCTTTGATCACGGCGTCCATGGCCGATCCTCTCCGTTACTGGGGCGGAAATTCCGCCCGGGCATCACGACGCCCTTGAAAAAACACGTCCGCAAAGCCTGATTGATCGGGCCGGACGTGCGTGACACATAGGCGCCTCGCGCGGAAACGCCAACAGGATACCGCCTGAAAACCCTGATTCAAACTTCCTAACGGAATGAAAAGACTGCCCGATGGACATCCGTCTCCACAACACGCTGAGCCGCGAAAAGCGGGTGTTTTCACCGCAAAACCCCCAGCGGGTGACGATGTATGTGTGCGGGCCGACGGTGTGGTCCTACGCCCATATCGGCAATGCGCGGCCTCCCGTCGCATTCGACGTGCTGTTTCGCCTGCTGCGGGCGAAGTATGGCGAGAGCCATGTGGTCTATGCCGCCAACATCACGGATGTGGACGACAAGATCATCGCCGCCGCAGCGGAAGCGGGGCGGCCGATCGCCGAGATCACCGTGCTGTACGAGCGCATCTATCGCGAGGACATGGCTGCGCTGGGCGTGATCGAGCCCACGCATCGTCCGCATGCAACAGACCACATCGCTGGCATGGTCGAGATCATCGAGACGCTGGTCGACAAGGGCCATGCCTATGCGGGCAAGGATGGCGTGCTGTTCCATGTGCCCTCGATGGCGGACTACGGGAAGCTGTCGGGTCGCAGCCGGGATGACATGGTGGCGGGGGCGCGTGTCGAGGTGGATGCGGGCAAGCGAGACCCGGCGGACTTCGCGCTGTGGAAGGCCGCCAAGCCGGGCGAGCCGGCTGAAGCGCGGTGGGATTCACCGTGGGGCGAGGGGCGGCCGGGCTGGCATATCGAGTGCTCGGCGATGGCGAAGGCCGTGCTGGGCGAGACGATCGACATTCATGCGGGCGGGCTCGACCTGATCTTCCCGCACCATGAGAACGAGATCGCGCAGAGCGAGTGCGCGCACGGCAAGCCGATGGCGCGCTACTGGCTGCACAACGGATTCCTGTCGATGGACTCGGAGAAGATGTCCAAGTCGCTTGGCAATGTGAAGCTGGTGCACGACCTGCTGAAGGAATGGGATGGCGAGACGCTTCGCTTCGCGTTGATGTCGGGGCATTACCGGCAGCCGCTGGATTTCACGGCGTCGTTGCTAGGGCAGAGTAAGTCGACGCTGGACCGGTTCTACAACGCGCTGCGGCGGATGAGGGATGCCGAGGCGGATGACACGGGCGTGCCTGATGGCGTGATGGCGGCGCTGTGCGATGATCTCAACACGCCGCTGGCGCTGGCCGAACTCTCTGCTCTGGCGACGGAGGCGAACAAGGCCGAGGCGGCGGACTGGCCGCGCATGAAGGGACAGATGCTGGCGGCTGGGGCGTTGCTGGGGTTGCTGCAGGCGGACCCGGATGAGTGGGCGCGGGGCGATGCGTCCGACGCGCAGCGGATCGATGATCGTGTGGCGGGACGTGTGGCGGCGCGCAAGGCGAAGGATTTCGCGGAGGCCGATCGCATTCGGAAAGAGCTGGCCGCCGAGGGGATCGAGATCATGGACGGGCCGGACGGCTCGACGTGGAGACGCATCTGACGCCGGCCTCCGATCACGACCGCGACCCCGGCGCCACGAGCGAGCCGACATCCGAGGTGCTGCTGCACGCGGTTCGTGGCGAGAGCGAGAAGGTTTCGGTGGGGCAGATCCTTGACGCGCTGGATACGCGCTCGTTCGGGCTGGCGACGCTGATGTTCGCGTTGCCGTCGGTGGTGCCCATGCCGCCCGGCGTGCCCACTGTGGTGGGGATCTGCCTGCTGATCGTGGCGGTGCAGATGGTGATGGGGCGGGAAGACCTGTGGCTGCCGGGCATTCTCTCCAAGCAAACATTCGACCGCAAATCGCTGGTGAAGGCGTTCGAGGGGCTGGCGCCGCGGCTGCGGGCCATTGAGCGGGTGATGAAGCCGCGCCTGCTGTTCATGACGGGACGGCTGGGTGCGATTCTGATTGGCGTCATCGTGCTGATCATGGCGATTGTGCTGATCCTGCCGCTGCCGCCGGGTGGGAATTTTCCGCCGGCGCTGGCGTGTGCCGTGCTGGGCATGGGGCTGGCGCAGCGGGACGGGGTGATCGTGGCTGTCGGGCTGGTGGTGTCGGTCGTGGCGCTGATCGCCGTGTCTTATGTGACGGTGCTGTTCATCCAGCAGCTCCCGGCCCTGCTGGACTGGCTCGGCGGCATTTTTGGCATGGGGCAGTCGGCTTCGTGATACGTCCTGCTGCATGTCGCCCGTTTGACGGCGGGGCGGGGCGGTTTATGCTCGGGACGTGTTATTGGGGTGGTTGTTCGGGAGAGGCATGCTCATGAAGCTTGCACACACATTACTGGCTGGGGTGACGTTGCTCGCGATGGCGGCGTGCTCGACCACGATCGTGAACACGGGCGGGCCGCGGCCGCCGCAGGGACCGGGTCCGGCCGGCACGAATTTCGGCTTCTGGGACCGCGACGCCGAGGGCGCCGTGGACCAGGATTTCCGCCGCTTCATCGGCGGGCGCTGGAAGGGCGGACAGGAAGTCGAGGCGCAGAAAGTGTTCGAGGCGGATGGCTTCGTCTGCCGCGATGGCAACAGGCCCGATGGCGCGCCTGTGCCCCTGCTTGAATGCGAGCGGGTCTATTCGGTGAACGACAATGTGCATTCGTGGACGGTGAAGTTCTGGCCGAACCAGCCGCGTCCGGAATCGCATTATGTGCGCCTGCACATGCGCGACCCGAACCGCAACTACAACGACAACGGAAACTGATCTTCACATGAGGTTTGGGGCATGAGCTTCGTGCTGGTTCCTCACGAGACGCCCGGCGAGGGGCTGAGCCGCGTCATCCGCGAGCAGGTGGAGAAGCTGTCTGCCGAATGCGCCGAGGCGCAGCAGGAATCGTCAGCCTTTGCCCACAAGGCGCGCGTGCGCTGCAAGCGTATTCGCGCTGCGCTGCGGCTGGCGCGGCCGCTGATGAAGGGCAAGACGTTTGATCGGGAGAACAAGTGGTGGCGCGACCAGGCGCGGCTCTTGTCCGCCCTGCGCGACGCCGGCGCACGCATCGAGGCGCTGGAGACGCTGCGGCCGTTTCTGGTGACGCGGATTGGCGTGGATGTGACGCGGCGGCTGGAGGAGCGCTTCCAGAAACAGCGCGGTACGGTGGAGACGGGCGAGGCGATCGCTGCGTTCATCGCTGGGCTGGACGCGCATGCTGACGCGCTTGTGCCCCCGCTGGAGCGAGGCGAGCGCGGCGACCTTGCGGCGGCGCTGGGCGAGACATACCGCATGGCGCGCAATGCGATGCACGCGGCGCTCGACAGCGAGGAGCCTGAGCTTCTGCACGAATGGCGCAAGCAGGCGAAGTATCACGCACTGCAGGCAAGGCTGATGCGGCAGCAGTTTCCGGATGCGCTCGACCGGCGCGTGGCCGGGGTGCGCGATCTCGCGGAATTGCTGGGCGAGGTGCAGGACATCGAAGTTGTGGCGGCTGGCGTGAAGCGCTGGCGCGAGCGGCCGGCGGGCTTTCTCAACGTGCTGGATGCGCGGCGGAAGTCGCTGGTGACGGGCGCGCGGGCCGCGGGCGCGGCATTGTTCTCGGAGAAGCCGAAGGCGTGGATGAAGGAACTGACGCCGCCGGTGATGGCGGGGCAGGACGCGGCATGATCAGGTCTGCGATTGCGTGTGTGGCCGCGCTTGCGGCCAGCGCCTGCATGGTCGTCAGCATCGACGAGACGACGGTGTTCGAGCCGGTGGCGTATGATGAGGCGCTGGCGAAGCAGACCGGGCAGACAATGGTCGGCGAGCTGGCGTTCCGGTCCGAGGCGGACTGGAACTATGTGTGGGCGAGCCGCGCGGAGATTGACGCCGGCTTTCCGAAACAGGCTGCACCTTATGTCACCGCGAAGGTGGAGCATGGCCGGTTTGGCACGGGCGAGGGCGGGTTGGCCTACACGCTGGTGACGCGGGCTGCGCCGAGCGACACGCTGGTGGTGCGCTGCGGCGGCAATGCATCGACGCGGCAACGCAGCGGCTACCGCTACACGGTCGTCGCGATCCCGCATGGCGATGTGCTGCTGTTCGACTATCCCGGCTATGGCGAGACGGGCGGCGAGGCGAGCCCCGAACGCTTCCAGAAGATGGCGGACGAGCTTGTGCCGCTGGTGCGCGAGAAGGCGGCGGGGCGGAAGATCGTGCTGTGGGGTCACTCGCTGGGCGGGTTGGTGTGTTCGGAGCTGGCGGCGCGTCTGCCGGAGACGGATGGCGTGATCATCGAGACGTCTGCCCGAAACGCGCGCGAAGTGGCTGAGGCGTGGACGCCCTGGTATGCGGCGCCATTCGTGCGGATCGAGATCGCGGAAGGTTTTGGCGATATCGACGTCGCGAACGCTTTGAAGGGCTTCAGGGGGCCGGTGCTGGTGCTCGGCGGCGAGAAGGACAAGACGCTATCCGTGCAGCTGGCGCGCTCCGTGGGCAAGGCCCTGAAGGATGACGGCGTCGCGGCCGAGTATGTCGAGTTCAAGGGCGGCGGACATTCGGACCTGATCGTGCAGGAGAGCTTTGCGCCGACGGTGGCGGCGTTCTTTGCGAGGGTGAGGGCGGGGAGTTAGACCGGTTGACGGTCGAGGGACCCCCTCCGTCTCGCGCGTGAAGAACGCGCGATCCACCTCCCCCGATCGCGTGGCGATCGAGGGAGGCAAGCACCGTGCCTGTGGCGACGTCCAGATTGCCTCCCTCACTTGCAGCGCAAGTGGGGGAGGTGGCGCGCGAAGCGCGACGGAGGGGGTCTCTCGGTGGCTCAGAGCTCTTGATCCCCACCGCAATCCGACCGACATACGCAGCATGTTCGGAGACCTGTACCACAATCGCGTTCTGGAGCTGGCGGCGGATATTCCGCATGTCGGACGGCTCAGCGATGCGCAGGGATCGTCGCTGAAGGTGTCGCGGGTTTGCGGATCCACCGTGGAGGTGGATGTGAAGCTCGATGCGGATGGGCGCATTGCCGAGATCGCCGTCGAGCCCAAGGCGTGCGCGCTGGGGCAGGCGGCGACGTCGATCCTGACGCGGCATGCGGTGGGGCGCTCGCTGGAGGAGATCGAGGCGGCGCGCGATGCGTTGCGCGCGATGCTGAAGGATGGCGCCGAGCCGCCGGATGGCGCGTTTTGGGAGCTACGCCACCTGCAGCCGGTGCGGGAATATCCGCCGCGGCATACCTCGACCATGCTGGCGTTTGATGCGGCGGTGGAGGCGATGCGGAAGGCGTTGGGAGAGGGTTAGATTACTGCTTCAACATCGACGCCGGGCGTTCATCTCTCCCCTCTCCCCCTTGTGGGGAGAGGTTTGGGTGAGGGGGGCGGCTCCGCGGTCGGGCTGGTGATCAGTAGCTGATGTCTCGAAACGTTGAGAGGCCCCCCATCTCCTACCTCCTCCCCACAAGGGGGAGGAGTGTGCGCGATCGATAAGTCGACGGGCGTTGCGAGCACTACTTCGGAGAAATCTTCCAGATTTCGCCGTTCGCATCGTCCGTCAGAACATACAGCATACCGTCCGGTCCCTGACGGACGTCGCGGATGCGTTTGCATTTGTCGCGGAGGAGTTTTTCCTCGCCGATCACGCGGCCGTTTTCCATGTCGAGGCGGATGAGCTGCATGCCGGAAAGGCCGCCGGCGAAGACGTCGCCGCGCCAGGCGGGCAGGGCTGCGCCGTCATAGATCGTCATGCCGGAGAGCGCGACCGAGGGCGTCCAGAAATAGATCGGCTGTTCGAGGCCGGCCTTCTGCGTGAGGCCGCCATTGAGCAGTTTGCCGTCATTGTCGCGGCCGTAGGAGATCAGCGGGAAGCCATAGTTCTTGCCGGCCTGCACGACGTTGAGTTCGTCGCCGCCGCGCGGCTCGTTCTCGATCAGCCAGAGGTCGCCCGTGGTCGGATGCAGCGTCATGCCCTGCGGATCGCGGAAGCCGTAGGCGTAGACCGAGGCATCGGCTGCCTTGCTCGGGACGAAGGGATTGGAGCCGGGGATTGTGCCATTGGTGTTGAGACGCAGGACTTTTCCTTGCGGGCTGCCGAGGTTCTGCACGCTGACGTAGGGCGTGATGATGTCGGCGGTCTGGATGAAAAGCGTTGTGTCCGGCGCCTGCACAATGCGGCGCGGGATCATGCCGGGACCTTCCTTGAGGATGGTGTAATCCTCCAGCGACTTGCCGTCTGCGGAGAGTCTGGCGCGCACGATGGAGCCGGTCATCGGCTTGCCTTCCGGCGTGGTGACATAGGCGAGATAGAGGGTGCGGTTGCTCGCGAAGTCGCGGTCGAGGATGACGTCGTGCATGCCGAACAGGCGGATGGCGTTCTTGATCGCCGGCGTGCCGGTGACCGGGTTCGATGTCTTGCCGTCAGCCGAGAGCAGGCGGAGGCCTTCGCCGCGGATGGTGACCAGCATTTCGCCGGATGGCAGGAAGGCGAGCGCCCATGCGTTCGGCAGTCCGGACGCGACGACGTCCACATTTAAGTCCTGCGTGGACTTGATGCGTGGGGCGCGGGTCTGGTCGGGCGTCATGGGGGTGGGGCGGTAGTCGTCGGCGGCGTTGCGCGGGACGCCGCACTTTTCGAGGCTCAGTTCATCTTCCTCATAGGTCTTGGCCAGCTGCTCGGGGGTTGGCTTTGGTGCAGCCTGGGCCAAGGCGCAGGGGGCGAACACCACGCTTGCGGCGAGGGCGATAAGCAGTCGTTTCATATGAGGTCCGTCCCGGATTGCAGCGTCGAAAATGTACAGGTGCGCGGAATTCATAGACGCTGCAACGCGTCACACTTCAAGTGGCGGCGCTGCGGGACTAGAAGCGTCGATGCGCATACCCCGGCATCAGGCAGGGACTTGCATCGGGGAAGGGACATCGTCTTGGACGATACACCCATTGTGGACAAGGCTGGCAGGCGCGGATCATCGGCGGTCGTCGAGGCGGACGCGGCCTACGACAGGTTCGTCGAGGACAATCTCAAGCGCAACTATCTAGGCCACTATGTGCACGGCATGCTGGGCATGACCGGGTTCCGCCTGGTGAACACGCCAACCTTCGTGCCGGCCTTTCTCTACTCGATCTCGGGGTCGGATTTCTGGGTTGGCATCGGGTCGAGCCTGCAGCAGCTGGGCATGATCGTCTCGCCGATCATCGGCGCCTCGCAGATCGAACATCGCAAGAAAGTGATGCCGGTGTCGGTGACGCTGGGCCTGCTGATGCGTGTGCAGATACTGGGGCTGGCGATTTCGGGCTGGTTCATGGTGGGGCCGGCGGCGCTGGCGTTTGCGCTGCTGTTCCTCTTCCTGCTTGGCTTCTTCCAGGGGCCGCAGCGGGTGGCGTTCCAGCTGCTGCTGGCGAAGGTGATCCCGATCAGGCTGCGCGGGCGGCTGCAGGCGTGGCGCAATCTCACGGGAGGACTGATCGCGGCGCTGCTGTCCTATTTCGCGGGGTCGTGGCTGGTCGCCAACAACGTGTGGGGCAATGGCTATGCGACGACGTTCTTCGTGGCGTTTGTACTCACCAGCCTGGGGCTGACTGCGCTTCAACTCCTGATGCGCGAGCCGGAGCCGCCGACCGTGCGGGCGCGCAAGACCCTGCGCGAGCGGGTGAAGGACGTGCCGGGGCTGATGCGCGATGATGATGGGTTCTTCTGGTTCATGGTGGCGCGGTCGCTGGTGATGGGCTCGCGCATTGGCCAGCCCTTCTTCTTTCTCTACGCGATCTTCTCGCTCGGCATCACGGCGCAGGCGCAGCCCGAGGCGTTCGGCGCCACGCTGGCCGTGCTGTCATTCGCCTACATGGGCGCAGACACGCTCTCGAATCTGGTCTGGGGTTATCTCGCGGACCGGCAGGGTTTCCGCTCCACCTTCGTGATCTCCACCGTGATGAACATTGCTGGCATCGCCGGGCTGATGATGGCGAATTCTGTGGAGACCTACGCGCTGGCGTTCCTGCTGATCGGGGCGGGACAGTCAGGCTTCTCGATGTCGACGAGCAATATCGTGCTGGAGTACGGCCATCCGCACGACGTGCCGATGCGCATGGCGCTATCGAACACGGCCGAGGGCGCGGCTGGCGCATTGGCGCCGCTGGTGGGCGCGGGCCTGGTTCTGCTGTGGGGCTATCACAGTGCGTTCTGGGCCACGCTGGCGACAATGGCGGTGGCGCTTGTGGTGATCATCTGGAAAGTCGACGAGCCCCGGCTGCGGCGCCACGGCGCCGGCGATGACGGGACTTAGGACTCCTGCCTCTTGGCTGCGATGCGGCGCTCGGCCTGTTCGAGGAGGTCGATGAACTGGTCGGAGGATTCGACATCGGCGGGGAAGCTCTCACGCAGCGGGGCCGCGAATCGCCGGGTCCACCACATGACGTTGGTGCGGGGACGTTCGGGATGTTTGAAATCTTCTGTCACTTGTTTTTCCATCGGTTGCAGGATGGAGACGCCCAACGACACTGGGCAGTTCCGCCTTTGCGCCGTACCGTCGCAGCTATTCAGCCAAACTAACGAAAATCGGCACGATCCCTAAAGTATCGCGCCGATTCGTTAGCATAGGTTAACGAAATCCTACTTGATCTTGGCCAGTTCGAAGTTGAGTTCAGGAAACTTCTTGGCGTCGGCATAGCCCATGTCGGCGATCGCCTGCAGGGTCATCTCGCGGCCCTGCTCGATGTCCGGGTGGTTGGCGATGTCGGGCATCACCAAGACAAAGGCGGCCTTGGCCTCAGCATTGTCGAGCAGCTCACCGATGGTGGACTTCTCGGTGCTGAACTTGACTTCGGTGGTCTGGGCCATCGCGGCGGGCGACAGCGTGGCGGCAAACGCGACCGCGGCGATCATCTTGCGGAACATCTCGTACTCTCCCTTGTCGCCGCTTGTTGGTGCGGCGGTTGCAGGATTGTACATCGCTCCTCGGAAACCGTCGAGTACCCGCGTCAGCCCCTATCGGTTCACCCCTTGTAGGCTGAGCCGCGACCGTCCTTCTTGCGCGCTTCCATGTCGGCCAGCAGGACGTTGATCCGCCCGATCAGCTTGTTGATGTCGCCATTGTTGCGGTCGAGATAGTTCACGAACTGCGCCTGCTGTTCCTGGGCAAGCCACAGCACAGTGCCACCAAGTTCGATGCCGATATCGCGCACACGATACGACTTTCCGTCCTGGCTCAACAGCACGTCCCAATAGACCTTGGTGTCCTTGCCGGTCTGCGAACTCTTGATCACCGACTCGACTGTTGAGCGCTGCGGCCCGTTATCCTTCGAGCCCGTGACGCGCAGGCCTTCGCCGCGGAACTGGTCGAAGTGAACCTGGTAGACTTCGAGGGCGTAGGTCTCGAAAATCTTGTAGTACTTGTTGAAGTCCGCTTCGCTCAACGAGCGCGAGTTCGTGCCGATCACACGCCGCGCGATCGAGGGCATGTGCGCGAACCTGTTCATGTACTCGCCGAACTTCTTCTCGCGCGCCTCGGAGGTGAGCGACCTGTCGTTCAGCACGCTCAGCACGGAGTTGGCGTTGGTCTGGACATAGGCTTCGGACTTCTTGTCCGCGAAGGCCGCCGGCGCAAATGCGGCGGCGACAGCAAGCGCTGCCATCATGCCTTTGAGTTTCATCGAAGCCTCCACGTACGACCCGTTCAAAAGTCTAGTTCGTCATCCGTCAGTTCTGGGGCGTCATTCGGCTCATCGTAGGGAATTCCGATGTCGGCAGCCCTTGTGCGGCCATACAAACGCCTGAGTGTGGTATAGGGATCGATCTGCTGACGCAGCTCGTCGATCCGCTCGATCGCGCCCTCGCGGGCATTGATGCCGCCGAGCACCGTGATGCCGAGGCGGATCTCGTCGTCACTTTCAAACTCCGGATAGTTGAGCGGGTTGAGCGCCGCGTCACCGCCTTTGCCGACGATGTCGCGCGGGGTTGTCGGCCCAAGGAAGGGGAGGACGATGAACGGACCGGAGTTTACGCCCCAGACGCCCAGCGTCTGTCCGAAGTCTTCGTTGGTGCGCTGCATGCCCATGGTGGAGGCTGGGTCGAACACGCCGGCGACGCCCACTGTTGTGTTCACGACAAAGCGCCCCAGCGTTGCGCCCGCATCAGGAAGCTTTCCCTGCAAGAGATGGTTCACGAAGGTCAGGGGCTCGCCGAGATTGCTGGCGAAATTGCCGACGCCCTCGCGGACCGGCTCATTCGTCACCGCGCGGTAGCCATAGGCGACAGGTTCGATCACCGCCTGGTCCAGCCCCTCGTTGAAGGCGAACATCTGGCGGTTGAAATCCTCATACGGGTCGGGGTTATCCGCCGTGACGGTAGCGCAGCCGGCGGTAACCAACGCAGAAAGAGCTGCGGCGCTGCAGGACAAACGGACGTGGACTGGTTTCATGTCAGGACGCTCTCACACCGCAGGCGGATATGTGGCCAGTTTACGTTAGGATCAACCTGTGCGGACCACGGCTGCCAAGGCAATCTTTGAGGAAACGAGCAGGAGTCGGGCCAAACGGGACGCAAGGAGTGCTTGAGTTCATATAAGGATATGTTTATATCGTTATATGCATTCTGTAAGTCTCGCCCAACTGGTTACCCAACTCCGCGCTGCTGGCGAAATCACCCGGGCGCGGATTCTCGCCCTGCTGGCGCATGGCGAGCTTTCCGTGGGCGAGCTTGCACAGGTCCTGAACCAGAGCCAGCCGAGACTTTCGCGTCACCTCAAATTCCTTACCGGAGCGGGACTGATCGAGCGGCTCCCCGAAGGCGCGTGGGTGTTCTACCGCCTGCCAGCCGGGGGCGGGGCGCGCGCGCTGGTTGATATGTTGATCGCGTCCATCGATCCGAAGGACGCCGAACTGAAGCGCGACCTCGATCGTCTTCGTGACGTGAAGGGCGAGCGGGCGGAGGCCGCGGGCCAGTACTTCGCGCGCGTGGCCGATGAGTGGGACCGCTTGCGGGCGCTGCATTATGCCGAGGCCGATATCGAGAAAGCGGTGCTCGCCGCGGCGGGCGCGGGACCGTTTGATCTCGTCGTGGATTTTGGCACCGGCACGGGACGCATGCTGACGCTTTTCGCGGGCAAGGCGCGGCGCGTGGAGGGCATCGACCTTTCGCACCAGATGCTCACGGTCGCGCGCAGCAAGCTGGAGGAAGCGGGGGCAGCGAACGCCTCGGTACGGCATGGCGACGCGACGGCCTCGCCCTACGCGGACAATGCTGCGAACCTAGTGATCATCCATCAGGTTCTGCACTTCCTCGACGATCCGGGGCGGGCGCTGATCGAAGCGGCGCGCGTGCTTGGCCCCGGCGGCAGGCTGATCGTCGTCGAGTTTGCACCGCACACGCTGGAACACCTGCGCGCCGAGCATGCGCATCGCCATCTCGGCGTGAGTGAGGCCGACATGGCGCGCTGGGCCGATCGTGCGGGGCTGACCGTGAAAGCCGCGAAGACGTTCGGCGCTCCCAACGGTGAAAAGGGTATTTCCGTGATGGTCTGGTCGGCCGAAAGCAAGAAGGCCGTCCACGCAGCGCCGGGCAAGAGGTCCGCAGCATGAAAACGCCGACAGTCTCGTTCGAGTTCTTTCCTCCCAAGAACGCCGAGATGGAGGGCAAGCTCTGGGATTCGGTGAAGCGGCTTGAACCGCTCGCGCCGTCCTATGTCTCGGTGACGTATGGCGCAGGCGGCTCCACGCGCGAGCGCACGCACGGCATCGTCAAGAGGATGGCCGAGGAAACCTCGCTGAAGCCGGCGGGTCACATCACCTGCGTCGCAGCGACGAAGGACGAGATCGACCAGGTGTTGCGCGACTACTGGGACGCAGGCGTGAAGCGCGTCGTGGCGCTGCGCGGCGATCCGATAGCGGGAATCGGCACGCGCTATGAGCCGCATCCGGGCGGCTATGCATATGCGAACGACCTGATCGCTGGCGCGCGCAGGATCGCCGAGTTCGACATTTCAGTTGGCTGCTATCCCGAAGTGCATCCGGATGCGCCGTCGTTGAAGGCTGAGATCGACAACCTGAAGCGCAAGTTCGATGCGGGCGCGACGCGGGCAATCACGCAGTTCTTCTTCTATCCCGATGTGTACTTCAAGTTTCTCGATCGCGCGCGCGCGGCCGGCATATCCCAGCCGATCGTGCCGGGCATCATGCTGCAGTCGAATTTCAAAGGGCTGAAGCGCATGGCGGACCTGTGCGGGACGGCGATCCCGACGCGCATCGCTGACCTGTATGAAGGGCTGGATGGAGACGCGGAGACGCGCGATCTCGTGACGGCGCATGTCGCCGCCGAATTGTGCCATCGCCTCGCCGAGCAGGGCGTCGAACATTTCCATTTCTACACAATGAACCGTGCGGGTCTGTCGCTCTCGACATGTCGGCTGCTGGGCATCAAGCCGGAGGCGAAGGCGTGAGCGATCCTGCGATCCGGATTGCGCTGGTGACGCTGGGCGTCGAGGACCTTGCCCGCGCGTCTGCCTTCTATGAGGTGATGGGGCTGAAGCGTTCGCACGCCTCGCAAGCGACGATCCATTTCTATGACATGGATGGCGTGGTGCTTGCGCTGTTTCCGAACGACATGCTGGCTGAGGATGCTGGCGTGCCCAACGAGGGGCAGGGTTTTCGGCGCGCGACGCTGGCGTGGAATGTTGCTGACGAAGCGAGCGTCGATGCTGGTTTTGCGCGTGTGCTTGCGGCCGGCGCGGTGAACCTCAAGCCGCCTTACAAGACGTCCTGGGGCGGCTATGTCGGCCACTTTGCCGATACCGAAGGGCATCTCTGGGAGATCGCTTACAATCCCTTCTTCCCGCTTCATGCAAATGGCGCGGTCTCTGTTCCACCCCCGCGCGAAGGAGTCAGAAAATGACCCGGCAGGAACGCATTGCGAAGCTGAAGCAGACGGCGAAGGAGCGCGTCCTGATCCTCGATGGATCATGGGGCGTGATGTTCCAGAAGATGGGACTGCAGGAGTCCGACTATCGCGGCGAGCGTTTCGCGACGCATGCGGGGCAGATGAAGGGCAACAACGACATCCTGTGCCTGACGCGGCCGGATCTCGTGGCGAAGCTGCATGAGATGTATTTCGACGCCGGCGCTGACATCTCGGAGACGAACACGTTCTCCGCGACGACGATTGCCCAGGACGACTACAAGCTCGACGCCAAGGCGGTGTGGGACATCAACTATGAAGGCGCGCGCATCGGGCGCGAAGTGGCCGATGTGTTCACGGTGAAGCAGCCGGACAAGCCGCGCTTTCTTGCTGGCTCGATGGGCCCGCTCAACAAGATGCTGTCCATGTCGTCAGACGTGAACGATCCGGGCGCGCGGCTTGTCGATTTCGACGAGGTCTATCGCGCCTATCGCGATCAGGTGAAAGCTCTGAACGAGGGCGGCGTCGATCTCTACCTGATCGAGACCATCACCGACACGCTGAACTGCAAGGCGGCGATCAAGGCGATCATGGACCTTGAGGCCGAAGGGCTGGAGAAGCTGCCGATCTGGATTTCGGGGACGATCACCGATCGTTCGGGGCGCACGCTGTCCGGGCAGACGACGGAGGCGTTCTGGAATTCCGTGAAGCATGCGAAGCCGTTCGCCGTCGGCTTCAACTGCGCACTGGGGGCCGACCTGATGCGCCCCTTCATCGCCGAGATGGCGCGCGTGGCGGATACGCTGGTGGCGGCCTATCCGAATGCGGGGCTCCCGAATGAAATGGGCCAGTATGACGAGCAGCCGCACGAGACGGCGCACGCCGTGGAAGCGTGGGCGAAGGAGGGGCTGGTGAACATCCTCGGCGGCTGCTGCGGTACGACGCCGGACCACATCCGGCATGTGGCGGAGTCGGTGAAGGGCATCGTCCCGCGTCAACCGCCGGTGCGCGCCAAGGCGTTGCGGTTGGCGGGGCTTGAGCCGTTTGAGTTGGCGTGATGGCCAAGTTCTACGATCAACTCAACGACAAGCATGTCGCCTTCATCAAGGCGCAGAAGATGTTCTTCGTCGCGACGGCGCCGCTGTCGGATGCCGGGCGGGTGAATCTCAGTCCGAAGGGCTATGACAGCTTTCGCGTGATTGGCCCCAACCGCGTTGCGTATGCTGACCTTGGCGGATCGGGCGCGGAGACGCTCGCGCATGTGCGCGAGAATGGGCGGATCACTTTCATGTTCTGCGCCTATGATGGCGCGCCGAACATCATGCGGTTGTACGGTCGCGGAACCGTGATGCAGTTCAACGATGCGGGCTTTGAGGACGAGATTGCGAAATTCCCGCCCGGACATGAGCGGGCGCGCGACATCATCTTTGCCGACATCACACAGGTGCAGGACAGCTGCGGCTGGGCCGTGCCGTTCATGGAGTACAAGGGCGAGCGAGATCAGCTACGACGCTACATCGATCACATGGAGCTCGATGCATGGCATGAGAGCCGGTTGACGAAGAATGCGAAGAGCATTGACGGCCTGCCGGGGCTGAAGCGTTCGGAGGCGGCGGAATGATACGGACAGTTTCTGTCTGCGCGTTTGCCGTTGTGCTCGGCGGTTGCGTGATCACGGATGTTTCGGAAACAGTCGCAGCGCCCGCCAGCGTGATCCACCGTGAATACGCTTCGCCGACGGCCTTCTACGCGAAGCACATCATCATCCCGCCCGGTTACGCTACACTGCGCTTGCCGGGGATCGTGGCCGATACGCTGCCCGGCGGCGCCTACGGGGACACGGAACAGCAAGCCGAAAGCGTTTTCACCAGGATCGCTGCCGCCCTCCGAGAAGCTGGCGCGAGTGAAGCGGACGTCGTTGCGATGACGGTGTACCTTGTGAAACCCGCAGGCGTCGGCGTCATGGATTTCGACGGCATGATGCGCGCCTATGGCCGCCATTATGGCAGCGCAGCCCAACCCAACCGCCCAGTCCGCTCCACCGTCGAAGTCGCGGGCCTTGTGCGCCCCGGCATGCTGGTCGAGATCGAAGTGACCGCGGCAATTCCTGCGCCCGCCAGACGATAGCGCGATTGCCATGACCGCTAGTTTCCGCAGTCGTACGTCCGAGCATTCCAAGGACGCCTCGCCGGGCGAGACATCGTTGAAGGTTCTCGTCTGTGGCCGCTGCCAGACTGAACTCACGAGGGCCGTCGAGATCAATCCGACGCGTCGAACGCCCGCAGACTTCGCGGACATCAATCCGCGTGAAGCCGGCGATCCGGCCGCCGTACCGGCGGGTAGCGGCGTTACGGTCTGGATGGAAATCTGGAGCGGCCATTTTTACGGCGAAGGTGAGTTGCTCGCGGGGGATCGCATCTGGCTCAATCTCGCCGACGTGGATGAGCGAGTCGTGATAGACGCCAAACTCGGCCACGGGTGCTGCGGTCCAGCTGGCCAAATCTGTCGCCGGTGCCAGTGCGGCGCGCTCGTCGGGCGCGAATACAGCGATTGCCTGAGCGCTCATTACTTCAGTCCTGAGCCGGACATGACGGAATGGGTTGACTGCATCGAGGACGAGACGGCGCGCGCGGAGCGTTTCGCGCGTGCCAGCCGGCAAGCGAAACGAGATCGCGCCCACCATAACAAGAAGTCGCATCAATGACCCAATCAACCGCGTCCTTCATCAACATTGGCGAGCGCACGAATGTCACCGGATCGGCGGCGTTCAAGAAGCTGATCGTCGAGGGCAAGTATGCCGAGGCGGTCGATGTGGCGCGCAGCCAGGTGCAGAACGGCGCGCAGATCATCGACGTCAACATGGACGAGGGGCTGCTGGATTCCAAGGCTGCGATGCGTACCTTCCTGCGCCTCATCGCGGCCGAGCCGGACATCGCACGCGTGCCGATCATGGTGGATTCATCGAAGTGGGAGGTGATCGAGGAGGGGCTGAAGAACGTCCAGGGCAAGGCGATCGTCAACTCGATCTCGATGAAGGAGGGCGAGGCTCAGTTCCTGGAGCAGGCTCGCAAGGCGCTGAGCTATGGCGCGGCCGTCGTCGTGATGGCGTTCGACGAGAAGGGCCAGGCCGAGACGGCGCGGCGCAAGTTCGACATTTCGAAGCGTGCGTATGACCTGCTCGTCGGCATCGGCTTTCCGCCTGAAGACATCATCTTCGATCCCAACATCTTCGCCGTCGCCACCGGCATCGAGGAGCACAACAACTACGCCGTCGAGTTCTTTGAGGGCGTGAAGCTGATCAAGCAGAACCTGCCGCACGCGCGTACATCAGGCGGCCTTTCCAACGTGTCGTTCTCGTTCCGGGGCAACGAGCCCGTGCGGCGCGCGATGCACTCGGTGTTCCTGTATCACGCCATCAAGCTCGGCTTCGACATGGCGATCGTGAACGCCGGTCAGCTTGATATCTACGACAGCATCGATCCGGAGCTGCGTGAGCGTGTCGAGGACGTGATCCTCAACCGCCGCGAGGATTCAACCGAGCGCCTGCTGGAGATCGCGGAACGCTATCGCGGGCAGAAGGGCGAGGTGCAGAAGAAGGATCTGAGCTGGCGCGAGAAGCCGGTGAAGGATCGCCTGGCGCATGCGCTGGTCAATGGCATCACCGAGTTCATCGTCGAGGATACCGAGGCCGCGCGGCTCGAAGTCGAGCGGCCGCTGCACGTCATCGAAGGGCCGCTGATGGACGGCATGAACATCGTCGGCGACCTGTTCGGCGCGGGCAAGATGTTCCTGCCGCAGGTGGTGAAGTCGGCGCGCGTGATGAAGGCGGCCGTCGCGCACCTGATGCCCTACATGGAGGAAGAGAAACTCCGCACCGGCATGGCCGACAAGTCCAACGGCGTCGTGGTGATGGCGACGGTGAAGGGCGATGTGCACGATATCGGCAAGAACATTGTCGGCGTGGTCCTGCAGTGCAACGGCTACAAGGTGATCGACCTTGGCGTGATGGCGCCAGCCGAGAAGATTTTCGAGGCGGCCGAGAGCGAAAATGCTGACATGATCGGGCTGTCTGGCCTGATCACGCCGTCGCTGGACGAGATGGTCTATTTCGCCTCCGAGATGCAGCGGCGCGGCATCCGCAAGCCGCTGCTGATCGGCGGCGCAACGACCAGCCCGGCGCATACCGCCATCAAGATCGAACCGATGTTCAGCGACGCGCCGGTGGTGCACGTGCTGGACGCGAGCCGTGCGGTCGGCGTCGTCTCGCAGCTGATGAATGACGAGACGCGCGACCGGTTCTGGGGCGAGACGAGGGACAAGTACGCGAAGATCCGCGAGTCACGCTCGGGCGGGCAGGCGAAGGCGCGGGTGGATCTCGCGACGGCGCGCAGTCTGGCGCCAAAGATTGACTGGTCGTCCTACTCGCCGCCGAAGCCAAGCTTTCTGGGCGCGCGCGAGATCGAGGCGGACCTCGCAACGCTCGCCCGCTACATCGACTGGACGCCGTATTTCGCCAGCTGGGATCTCGTCGGCCGCTATCCGATGATCCTCGAGGACGACGTGATCGGCGAGGCGGCGCAGTCGCTCTGGAGCGATACGCAGGCCATCCTGCAGCGCATGATCGGCGAGCAGTGGATCAAGGCGCGGGGCGTCGTCGGCTTCTGGCCGGCGAACCGGGATGGCGACGATGTCGTTGTCTGGAAGGACGAGGCGCGGAAGGAAGAGATCGCGCGCTTCTTCACGCTGCGCCAGCAGATGGAAAAGACGAACGACAAGGGTCAGTTCGCGCTTGCCGATTTCACCGCGTCGAAGGGCGCCGATTACATCGGCGGCTTCGCGGTGACGTCGGGCCATGGTGAGATGGAGAAGTCCAAAGAGTTCATCGACAAGGGCGACGACTACTCCTCGATCATCGTGAAGGCGCTCGCAGATCGATTCGCCGAAGCGTTCGCAGAATACCTGCACGAGCGTGTCAGGCGGGAGCTGTGGGGTTACGTACCTGACGAGGGTCTGACGAACGACGATCTCATCGGCGAGAAATACCAGGGCATTCGCCCGGCGCCGGGCTATCCTTCGCAGCCCGATCACACGGAGAAAGCGACGCTGTTCACGCTGCTTGATGCGACCGCGAAGGCGGGCATCGAGCTCACTTCCAGCTATGCGATGAACCCGCCGGCGTCGGTGTCGGGTCTTTATTTATCCCATCCGGACGCGGTTTATTTCGCAGTTGGCCGCATCGAGAAAGACCAGGTCGAGGATTACGCCCGCCGCAAGGGGTGGGATCTTGCGACAGCCGAGCGCTGGCTGCGGCCTATACTCAACTACTAGCTACGGAATGGTAGCGCCGCGGACGCCTATGCTTGTGGGGTCACAGGCGTGTCCAGCTTTGGCGGCGCCGCAGGTTTTTCTGTTGACCTCCGGGGTATTCCCCAATCTCCTAGTCATTGTGGGACAGGTTTGACGTTTAGGCGTCAGCTGGATTCACACATAAAAAAGGACGGCTGGGCCAGATGGTCACACGTCGCCAGGGGAGGACCGGTCGTGAGGCAGTGGAGACGGGCCCTTGTTCTGGCCGTGAGCGCGCTCGCGCTCGGCGAGACGGCGTGGGCGCAGGATACGACACAGCAGCCGCAGGCCGCTTCGGCCGAAGACGCAGTCCAGACATTCGAGCCCGCCTTTTTCGCGCGCTTCAATCCCATCACCGCCGAGGACATGGTTCGCCAGCTTCCGGGCTTCAGCCTGGATGAAGGCGCAGACCTCCGTGGCTTTGGCGCGACCGCAGGCAATGTGCTGATCGACGGACAGCGCCCCAGCAGCAAGACAAGTCTCAGGGACGAACTCGGCCGCATCGCGGCGGGCTCGGTGCTGCGCATCGAGCTGATCCGCGCATCCGCCGCCGGCGACTTGGATGTGCGTGGCTACACGGAACTCGCCAACGTCGTGCTGAAGCCCGCGACGGGCATGCAGGTCTCGACGACGTTTGCGGCGACGACGCGCTGGTACGAGCAGGGACGCGTCGGCGCACAGGTCGGCGGCACACGAGCGTGGAAGACGGACAATTTCGGTTTCCGGCTCGCGCTTCAGGGCACCAATCTGGGCGAGCGTGAGGAAGTCGCCGCGACGTTCCGCAATGCGCTTGGAACCGTGGTGCGCACGCAGGACGAATTCTACCAGCAGCAGGCCGGCGAACTGCTCATCTCTGGCGCCGCAAACTGGACGCCTAGCCCGCGCGACACCTGGAACGCCAACTTCCGCATCCTGCCGCGCCTGTTCACCAACAATGCCGCCGGCAATGTCCGCCTCGGCAATGGCACGCCAATCGGCAGCGTTTCGTCCGAGTACGAAGAGAAAGACATCTGGTATGTCGATCTCGGCGGCGACTATGAGCACAAGTTCGACGGGCAGAATGCGGTCAAGCTGATCACCATCAACCGGCTGGTGAACTGGCGGCCGCAGCAGGCCATCACGCAGAATGTCTTCGGACTGCCGCAGGCCCAGCAGATCGACAATTCGGACAATCGCGCCGGCGAGCATGTCCTGCGCGGCGTCTGGACAACGCGTCCTGATACGCAGCACACGATCGAGGCGGCGCTGGAAGGCGCTTACAATTATCGGCGCGTCGACCGCCTGAGCCTTGTCGGTCCGATCGGCGGACCGTATGCGCCGACTCCTGTCCCGATCGCGTCGACAAAAGTCGAGGAAGACCGGATCGAGGCGTCCATCAACGATGTGTGGCGCGTCAACCCGCAGCTGACGCTGGAGGCCGGCTTCAACTACGAAGCATCGACGATTTCACAATCCGGCGATGCCGTGAACGACCGCGACTTCACCTATTCCAAGCCGCGCGCCGTTGCCACATGGCTGCCGAATGCCGAGGACCAGTGGCGTCTTTCCGTCGTGCGCGATGTCTCGCAGCTGGACTTCGGCGATTTCGCCACCGGCCTCAATTCGATCAGCAGTTCGGCAAATGTCGGCAACCCGTTCCTCGTGCCGGAGCAGACCTGGAAATCGAGCGTGCAGTGGAAGCGTCCGCTGGGCCAGCGCGGGTCGTTGTCGGTCACCGGCTTCTATGACGACATCGAGGACACGCAGGATTTCATCGCTGTGCCGGGCGTTTGCACCACGCCCGCCTTCACGCTCGGCGCGTGCACCGCAGTCGGCAATATTGGTGATGGAAAGCGCTGGGGCGGGCGCATCGAGGCGACGCTGCCGCTGGATGACGTGGGCATCGGCGGCGGTCTCCTGAAGCTCAATGTCGGCGCGCAGGATTCCGAAGTGACGGATCCGCTGACGCTGGAGAACCGCCAGATTTCGAGCGAGCAGGAGTTCGACTGGCTGGCCGAATTCCGCCAGGACGTCACGTCGATGAAGTTCGCGTGGGGCGGCAAGGTGAACAGCGTTGGCCCCGTCCCCCACTATCGCGCGGACCGTCTCGAAGTGACCGAGCCCAAGGACCCAAACGTCGATCTTTTCGTCGAGACCACGGCGTTGCTCGGCGGACTGCTGGTGCGCGTGACGGCCGCGAACCTGCTCGACGTGGAGAAGGAAACCGACCGGCAATACTATGTGTCTGCGCTGGAGGAATTCCGCTCCTCGACGATGGGCCGCAGTGTGACGCTGACCGTCGCGGGTGCGTTCTAGCCTCGCGCTAGCACCCCGCGCGCAGCTGCCCGTCCGGTCGCCATGCAAGCTTGCAGCAGATAGCCGCCCGTGGGCGCCTCCCAGTCCAGCATTTCGCCGGCGACGAATGTGCGCGGGTCGGATCGTAGAGCGTAGTCGGCGGACACACTGCTCCATGCGATGCCGCCCGCGGTGGAGATGGCGCGGTCAATGCCGCTGACGCCGGTGAGCCGGATACGCACCGCCTTGATGCGTCGGGCGAGTTCTTCCGCGCCTACCGGAAGCGCGGCGCCTTCGATGCTCTCGCGAAGCAGGCCGGCAGCGACGGGGGAGAGCCCTGCCTTGCGTAGCCGATTGGCAGTCGAGTCCTTGCGGTTGCCGCCAAGCCGCGCGGCGAGGGCATCGAGCGTCTGGTCAGGCGCCAGGTCTATCTCGACCATGGCCTCGCCATGCGCGTTGACCGCATCGCGCATGTGGACGCCTAACGCATAGACCGCGCCGCCTTCGATGCCGTAGCGCGCGATCATCGCTTCGCCGCGCACGGTGTGATCGCCGATGCGAAGGCTGATGCGCTTCAGCGGTTCGCCGGCGAACCTGTCGCGGAAAATCCCGGACCAGTTGACTACGAAGCCGGAGTTCGCGGGGCGCAACGGAGAGATCTCGGCGCCGCGCGTGCGGAATGCGTCCGTCCAGCTTCCATCGGAACCGAGCCGAGGCCAGCTTGCGCCGCCTAGCGCGAAGATCGTCGCATCCGGCGATTCCGCGCGAACGCCGTCTGGCGTCTCGAATGTGAGCGCGTCTTCATCCCATCCCGTCCATCGCGATCTCGCCACGAGCTTGACGCCCAGCGTGTCAAGTCTCGCAAGCCAGGCGCGGAGCAGGGGCGAGGCTTTCATCTGGACGGGAAAGACGCGGCCCGACGAACCTATAAAGGTCTCGATGCCAAGGCCCGTCGCCCATGCGCGGAGGTCAGACGGGGTGAAGGCGCGGATCGCGGGCTCCAGCCGCGCGCGGGCGGCGCCATAGCGGTCGAGGAAAGCGTCGAGCGGTTCTGAATGTGTGAGGTTGAGGCCGCCGCGGCCTGCCAGCAGGAATTTCCGCGCAGGGTTGGGCATGCGCTCGTGAATGCTCACGCGCCACCCGGCCTGAGCCAGCACCTCGGCGGCAGACAGTCCGGCCGGGCCTGCGCCCACCACTATGGCTTGTCGCATCGCAGCGTTCATGGCGGCACGCTGTGGACCGGCGAGGAGACGGCGGCAACCGGGGACGGGAGTGTTAAGAGCGAGAAGTCACGCGTCAGGTGCGAACGATTGCCCCGATGTGGTCTTGCCCTAACCTCAAAATCGATCGCGCGAGTCGCGAGGCAGGATGAAGCAACATGGCCAGGGCCGTGGTTAATGTGATGCGCGGCATCGATCTTCGCTGGGTGCGGATCGAGATCGGGCTGCTGATCGGCGCGCTCGTGATGGGCGGCTGACCCGCGACTCTTCGGCCAGATTCAGTCCGTTAGCTTGACTTTAGGGCTTTTGACCCTGATATGACCCGCGCGCCTCTCAAGAGGGGCGATATCGGCGCTCCGGCTGCGTGAGGGACCTGAGAACAGGTCCCGGCCCGTTGAGCGCCCAGAAAAGTCGCATGAACGCCCGCACACGCCGGGCCTTCCCATCGAAAAAGCGCCTCGGCGGACCTGCACAGACAGGCGTCCGCGCGTTCGCGCACACGAAAGAAACCTCCCACTTGACCCAGTTCAAAGACCTCAACCTCAACGCTTCGATCCTCGAAGCGCTGACCGCGAAGGGCTACACCGTACCGACGCCGATCCAGCTTGCTGCGATCCCCGGCGTGATGGAAGGCCGCGACCTGCTCGGCATCGCCCAGACGGGCACCGGCAAGACCGCCGCCTTTGCGCTCCCCATTCTCCACCGCCTCGCCGCCAACCGGAAACCTGCGCCCAAGCGCGGATGCCGCGTGCTCGTGCTCTCGCCGACCCGCGAACTCGCCACGCAGATCGCTGACAGCTTCAAGGCCTATGGCGCGAAACTCGGCTTCAGCGTCGCCACCATCTTCGGCGGCGTCGGCCATGGCCCGCAGCGGCAGGCGCTGGCGCGCGGCGTCGACGTCATCGTCGCTGCCCCCGGACGCCTGCTCGACCATCTCGGCGAGCGAGATGCCGACCTCTCGCAGACCGAAATCTTCGTCCTCGATGAGGCCGACCAGATGCTCGACATGGGCTTCATTGACCCCATCCGGCGCATTGTGCGGCACCTGCCGAAGCAGCGCCAGAACCTCTTCTTCTCGGCCACCATGCCGGTGGATATCGAGAAGCTGGCCAACGACCTGCTCAACAAGGACCCACTGAAAGTCTCCGTCGCCCCGCCGGCGACGACGGTGGAGCGCGTCAATCAGCGCGTGGTATTCGTGGAAGCCGGCCGCAAGCGCGGCCTGCTGACCGAACTCTTTGCCGACGAAGCGTTCAAGCGCGTGCTGGTGTTCACCCGCACCAAGCGCGGCGCTGACAAGGTTGCCCGCATCCTCGAAGGCGGCGGCGTGCCGGCGTCTGCGATCCACGGCAACAAGAGCCAGAACCAGCGCGAGCGGGCGCTGGCGGAATTCAAGGACGGCAAGGTTCGCGCCCTCGTGGCGACAGACATCGCCGCGCGCGGTATCGACATCTCGTCGGTGACGCACGTGGTGCAGTTCGAGCTGCCGGACGTGCCTGAGCAGTATGTCCACCGCATCGGCCGCACGGCGCGCGCGGGCAAGGATGGCTCGGCCGTGGCGTTCTGCGCCGAGGACGAACGTTCGCTGCTGCGCGACATCGAGCGCGTCACGCGGCAGAAAATCCCCAGCGAAGACCGTCGCAATGACGCCCAGCTGGCCCAGCTGTCGGCCAATGCGAACATGGACGAAAAGCGCGGCGCCAAGGCCGAGCCGCGCGGCGAGGCGCAACCGCGCCGCCATCAGCCGCAGAAGCCGCGCCGCGACGATCGCCGCGGTGGCGGCCGTGCCGATCCGCGCAGCGAGGCCCGTAATGCGCCGCGCACTGAACCGCGCGCGGAGCAAGGGCATCGCAGCGAGGCGGCAGCCGGTGAGGGCCGCTCAGGCCGCAGCCGTCGTGGCAAGGGCGGAGCCGGCGCCGGCATGGCTGCTCGCAATGGTGCGCCAGCTGGACAGCAGCAGAAACCGCGCAGTGAGAAATCGGGAAACCATCGCAAGGGACAAGGTAATCGCGACCAGGCGCCTGCGCGCGGAGATGTGATGAAGGTTACTTCGGGCGCGGTCTCTGGCCCGGTGACGTCCGCGAGCGATCTGATGCGTCGTCTCGCCACACAGAACTAGCACCCCACAAGCAATCGCCGCCGCTCCTTGCGGGGCGGCGGCGACGCTTCTGTCCCAGCGGGGGGACGTGGGGGGACTAGATCGCTGGGAGCAAAACTTGTTTCCCGGCCTCGGTCGCTTCAGGCGTAGGCGCCGTTTGCAGCAGTGCGGACAATACTCCCGAAAACCTGCCGCAGTTCCGGGCGCTCCTGCAATATGGGGAAGCATCCGGGAATTCCAAGTCCCTTATCTGACTTCCGATTGCACACAGGATCGGGATCGCTACAAGTCGGATGGGATGAGCATCTGGATGCAATTGTCGTCGCTGGCCCGGAAAGCCTTCGAGCCAGACGACGAAACGGGGACGGACGTGGCCGCACTCACATGCGCGCCTGACCCGGGCGATGTGGAATTTACCGCAGCAATCATCGGCCTCAGCGCCAAACTCGCGAAGGCCGACGGGCTCGTCACGACGGATGAGGTCGCCGCATTCGCGCGCGTGTTCACAGTCGCGCCGGAGGACCGTGCGGCCATGCAGCGCGTGTTCAATATCGCGCGGCAGACCGTGCTCGGCTACGAATCCTACGCACGCCGGATCGCCAAACGCTATCGTGATCGCCCGTGCCTGCTTGAAGGCGTGATCGACGCGCTGTTCCGCATTGCGGCTTCGGACGGCGCGATCACCGCAGAGGAACTCGACTACCTGAATAGCGTCGCCGATCTCTTCAACTTCAACGACGACCAGTTCCGCCGCATCAAGGCCAGCCATCTCGGGCCCGACGGCGACGATCCCTATCTCGTGCTTGGGGTGCGCCACGACGCCAGCTTCGAGGAGGTTCGGGCGGCCTACCGGCGCCTGATGCTGCAGAATCATCCTGATACGCTGGCAGCGACCAAGTCTGCGCCGCGCGAGTACGAACCCGTGGCGCACGAAAAATCGGCAGCGATAACCACAGCCTATGCCCGGATACGCAACGAGCGTGGAATTCTCACCCGCGCCGATTGACATTCGGGCAGCCGGACGCACCTTGATAGTCCTAGGGAGCGCCGCCCATGACCGAAATGCTTGGCCAGACAGACATCGGATCGCGTCTGATGCTTGGCATCCAGCGCGTATTCAGCGTGCTGGCGAAGGCAGGTTTCGGGCTTTTCCTGATTTTCGCAGCGCTCGCCGCCCTGGTCGCCACGACGTTCATCGGCATCATGCTTGCGATCGCCGCGGTGCTCCTGACCGTTGGCCGCCCGCGCCGCCGCGCCCAAGTACAGCCGGCCGAGCCGCAGACGCTGGATGCCCGCCGCACGGCCGATGGCTGGGTGATCGAGCTTTAGGGTTTCGACTGGCAATCCGGATCGTGTGCGGCAGCTATTGCTCGCACCTCGTCTCAACAGAACAACCGTCCGCTCGTCTCACCCCTCTCCCCCTTGTGGAGAGAGGGCGGGGTGAGGGGGGCGGCTCCGCGGGCGGGCTGTAGCGAAATGCCAACATCAAGAAATGCTGAGAGGCCCCCCACCGCCTACCTCCTCCCCACAAGGGGGAGGAGGGCGAGCGTTGCTCCCCCTGGACAAGGAAGCAGGCAGACGCGCCGTCCTTTTGTCGTTCAACTTTTTCCTCTTAGCGCTCACCCATGAAACCCGTGGACTTCGCGCTCCTTGTTGCTGTGTGCCTGTTCTGGGCGCTGAACCTCGTGGTCACGCGCTGGACGGTGACGGTGGGCGACGTGCCGCCGCTGTTCTTCGCAGCGGTCAGGGTTGCGCTGCTGGCGGCGGTGCTCGCGCCATTCCTGCTGCCGGCGCCGCGGCAGATCGGGATGATGTTCCTCATCGCCATGGGCATGGCGGGGATTCACTTCGGCCTGCTGTTTCTTGGCCTTGCCACATCGACGGCAGGTGTCGCCTCCGTGATCGGGCAACTTGGCGTGCCGTTCACGACGATCCTGTCGATCGTGTTTCTGAAGGAGCAGATCGGCATCTACCGGACCGTGGGCATCATCCTGGCCTTCGTTGGCGTGATCATCATCGTGGCCGATCCGGACCAGTTCACCTTCACCATCGGCGCCATCTACCTGGTCGGCGCTGCGATGGTGGGGGCCATCGCCAACATCCTGATGAAGCGGATCGAGCCCATGCCCGCCATGCGGCTGCAGGCGTGGATCGGCCTGTTTTCCATCGTGCCGCTCGCCCTGATGTCGCTGGTCTGGGAAACGGGCCAGGCCGACGCCTATGTGGGGCTCGACTGGCGCGTCTATGCCGCCAGCATCTTCGCGGTTCTTGGCGTCTCGATCTTCGCCCATGGCAGTTTCTACCGCCTGATCAAGCAATACGATGTGACGCTGCTGTCGCCGCTGACCCTGATGACGCCCGTGATGGGCGTCGCGCTAGGAGTCGTCATGCTTGGCGAATCGGTGACGTGGCAGATGGTGCTGGGCGGGGCGATGGCGCTGGCGGGCGTGGGGATTATTGGCGTCCGCCGCAACCGGCGCTTCCCTGAAGCCCCGGTTGGCGACAAGATCAGCCAATGAGCCTTGCGATCATCCCGGCCCCCAGCCCCAACTTCAACGAGCGGCTCCACCCGCTCGACATGCTGGTGCTGCACTACACAGGCATGCCCGACGGCCCCTCCGCGCTGGCGCGCCTGCGCGAGGATCGGGAGCCTCGCGTCTCGGCCCACTACGTGGTCGAGGAGGATGGCCGCGTCTTTGCGCTCGTGCCGGAAGACAAGCGCGCGTGGCATGCGGGGCGCAGCTGGTGGCGAGGCAGGGACGATCTCAACTCTCGCTCCATCGGCATCGAGATCGTGAACCCCGGCCACGAATTCGGCTATCGCGCCTTTCCGGACGAGCAGGTCGCCGCGGTCATCGCGCTATGCCAGGGCATCCTCTCGCGCTGGTCCATCCCGCAGGTGAACATTGTCGCGCATTCCGACATCGCGCCCGACCGCAAGGAAGATCCCGGCGAACTCTTCCCCTGGAAGCTCCTCTCCGAAGCCGGCATCGGCCTCTGGCCCGAAACCTCGCGCCCCGAACCGTGGATGATGCACGGCGCAGCGATGGGAGATGCAGGCATGACGGTCGAAGGCCTGCAGCGCGATCTTGCAACGATCGGCTATCGGATCGACGTGACCTCCGCTTTCGACGCACCAACCGCCGCAGTGGTGCGTGCCTTCCAGCGGCGGTGGCATCCGTTGCGCATCAGCGGCGAGGGCGATACCGAGACCATCACGTTAGCACATGCTGTTGCAGCGATGTCGCAGAGCGTCACGGAACCGTAGTGCGACAGAAACGCTAATTCTCCATTCACCTTTGTGGCCCCATGCTTGCAACAGGTTGAACGGAGTCGGCTATGCCTTCCGGAGCCCTGTACCGCACGGTTTACATGAGCACCGCCATCGGCGTGCTGCGAGCGGAAGAACTCGACCGCATCTATCTCCGCGCAAAGGCAGCGAATTCGGGCGCTGGCATCACCGGGCTGATGCTGTTCTATGAGGGTGTTTTCCTGCAGGTGCTGGAAGGCCCTGCGGCCGGTGTGACGAGCCTGCTGGAGAAGATTCGCCGCGACAGGCGGCATGCAAATCTCGTCGTGCTGGAATCCGGCCTCGTCGAAGAGCGCAGCTTCGCGCAGACGCCCATGCATTTCATTGCGGCGCGGAATCTCTCGGCAGGCGAAAAGCAGGCTTTGTCTGAGTTGCGCCAGGCCGTCGCCGCTCGCCCGGGCGCGCTTCTGGCCGGTCTTGGGTTGTCGGACTTTCTGGCGGCCTTTGTAGCCGCCAAACCGGCCTGATCAACTCTCCGGCTTCTTCGATTCCAGCGCTGCAATCTCCTGGTCGAGATCGCGGATGCGCTTGGTGAGAACCGGAATCTGCGCCTTGTCGTCCGTGCCCTGGGCGAGGGCCAGCTCCTGCTGGAGGCGGGAGCGGTCACGGCGGAGCCGGCGGATGGGGGATTGCTTCGACATCGCGGCCTTATAGCCGGATTGGAGAAATTCTCCATGCCCCCGGAATAGCTGCGGCCTAGCAGCTTCTTCCCCTGCGAAGCGGGGGAAGTACGGCGAAGCCGGGATGGGGGAGGCCACGAGGGGACTGGGCCGCTTGTGGCAAGTCTTGCTAGGCTCCCGCCATGAGCACGATCGACGTCACCGACCCGAAGCAGCTTCGCAAGGCCGTAAAGGCTCTCGCCAAACAGTGCACGATCATTGAGACGGCTCATGCCCGCGTCGGCGTGCCGGAGTGGCGCACGCGGCAGGGCGACTATGCGGGGCTCGCGCGGATCATTGCGTACCAGCAGCTGTCGACCAAGGCGGCCGGCACGATATGGGGCCGGGCGGAGGTACTACTCGGCAAGGTGACGCCGAAGAGCGTGCTGGCGGCCGACATTGACGCTTTGCGCGCCTGCGGGCTGTCGCGACCGAAGATCGCCCATATTCGCTCGATTGCCGAGGCCGTAGAGAGCGGATCGCTGAACCTGAAGCGTGTGGCGAAAGCCTCGGATGAAGATGCGCAGGCTGAATTGGTAGCCGTCAAAGGCATCGGCCCGTGGACGGCTGACGTCTATCTCATGTTCTGTCTCGGTCGTTGGGACGTGTTTCCGCATGCCGACATCGGCCTGTCCGAGGCCTACCGGATGATCACCGGCGAACGGAAGCGCCACCCGCCGAAGAAATTCCTCAAGACCGGCGAGCGCTGGCGCCCCTATCGCGGCGTCGCAGCGCACATGCTGTGGTCGTACATCAACGCGGTGCGCGACGAGAAGCGCGGCGGGGCGTAGGCGGCCGGCCAACCCACGCCCCGCAACACCCTGTCAATCCGGGCCGCCATTCGCTACCTAGTCCAGACCTGAATCGCAGAAGGCTGACCCATGACCGCGCGCACGCTTCGCGAATTCCTCGCCGACCCTGCGGGCGATGAAAGACCCGCTCCGCGTGACCTTGCCGTGCTGATTGAGGCGATTTCGGATTCGTGCCGGACCATCTCCTACCTCGTCTCGCGCGGCGCGCTGGCCGGCGTCCTCGGCTCGGCTGGCACGGGCAACGTCCAGGGAGAGGAGCAGAAGCAGCTCGACATTCTAGCCAACGACGAACTCATGGCGATGGCGAAAGCGTCCGGCGTGGTGGCCGCTGCCGCTTCCGAGGAAGAGGACGAGGCGCGTTCGCTCACGCCCGGGGCGCCGTACCTGCTTCTGTTCGATCCACTCGACGGGTCATCGAATGTCGAGGTCAATGTCTCGATCGGCACGATCTTCTCGGTCCTTCCCGCGAGAGAAGGCGAGGACCCATTCTTGCAGCCTGGGCGCAACCAGGTTGCTGCCGGGTATTGCGTCTACGGCCCGCAGACGACGCTCGTGCTGACGCTTGGATCAGGCGTCGTCGCCTTCACGATGGACCCGCCGACGGGACAGTTCGTGCAGACCGCGGCGAACATCCGCATCCCCGAGAAGACGAAGGAATTCGCGATCAACATGTCGAACATGCGCCGCTGGGCCCACCCGGTGCGTAGCTATATCGACGAATGCCTCGCGGGTGAGACCGGCCCTCGCGCAAAGAACTTCAACATGCGCTGGATCGCCTCAATGGTGGCCGATGTGCACCGCGTGCTCACGCGCGGCGGCGTGTTCATGTACCCGTGGGACAAGCGCGAGCCTAACAAGCCCGGCAAGCTCCGCCTGATGTACGAAGCGAACCCGATGTCGCTGCTCGTCGAGCAGGCCGGCGGCAAGTCCTTCGACGGCCAGCAGCAGATCCTCGACATCCAGCCTGCGGGCCTGCACCAGCGCGTCTCGGTGATGCTCGGCTCGAAGGAAGAGGTTGAGGTGCTGGAGAACAAGCACGCAGCGCAATGAGCATGTTAGGGAGACGCGAGTGAGCCTTTCTCCTACCCAACGTGTATTGGGTGTTCAGCGGCTGAGCGTGCATTTCGTGCGTAACCTAGCGTTTCACCGAGCAGCCAGAGACGCCGAAAAGAAACGGACCACGCCCAATGAAATGTTCTGGCGACTGATAGACGGCGACTTCATCGACGTAGCGGTACTGGACTGGTGCAAATTGCTTGGCGAGAAGCCGTACGCTCTTCTAAAACGCCCGCCAAAGTCGCCAAGCAAGTACGGATGGGAGCACGTGGTAAGCGTTACCATGCATGAAGACTCGTCGAAGTTCCGAGTCGCGATGCTGCAGCACTTAGAGATGAACGAAAGCGAGTTTGAGAAACACAGAATTCAAGTTCGAGTGTTTCGAGACAAGTTTGTTGCGCATTTGGATGACCAAGACGAGTACGTGGTGCCGAATTTTGACGTACCGCTGAAGGCGGCAATATTTTTGTTCGAGTATGTCACCAGTTGGGCCCAGACTGAGAGGTTGAAGGTCTTTGCCGGTGGACTTGAGAAAGAGTACGAAAAAATCCTCAGCGGTGCCCGCGAGACTTACGGGAAGCTAGCGTGAGAGTTGATCCCGCAGAGCTCTCCACTCCAGCACCGCGCAGCGTCGGGCGCATGCTCGGGCGTGTGTTCGTGATGCTCTGGTTCATCGTCGGCGGCGCCGGTCATTTCGTGCTGACGAAGACGTTCGTTTCCGTCGTGCCGCCCTATGTCCCATTCCCGCTTGAGATGGTCTATCTCACCGGCGTTCTCGAAATCGCGGGCGCGCTTGCACTGCTCTACAAGCCGCTGCGCCACATCGCCGGCCTCTGCCTGACCGCGCTCACCATTTGCGTCACGCCTGTCCACATCCAGATGCTGATCGAGGCCGACAAGTACCAGGCCCTCGGCCCCGTCGTCCTCTGGGCGCGGCTGCTGTTTCAGCCGGTGCTGATCTGGATCATCTGGGCGAGCACGATACGTAGGGTGCATTTCGCTTCGCTCAATGCACCCTACTAGCCCCGCGCCG
>JANOKS010000069.1:0-3026 GCA_031419455.1 Alphaproteobacteria bacterium | reverse complement strand
TCGCGATCTCAATCCAGACTATTTGCCCCCAAACATCCCCCATGACGAGGTCATTGCGTGGTTCATAAGTCAGAAGCCTGCTAGCCGCCGTCGCAAGAAACCGCGCGCCGAGGTCCCCGAGGCATTGTCAGGGGAATCGGCTTGCTGGCGGCAGATTTCGCCTCGTAGGCTCGTGGGATGAAAGCTAACCCGTTCCGGTACTTCAAGACGTCGCCTGAAATCATCCGCCTGGCGGTGATGATGTACATCCGGTTCCCGCTGATTAGTTGGTTACGTTAAGACGCCGTCGGCCATCGGCTCTTGCGAGATTCACTTCCTGTCGCCGGCCGCGCCGGGTTACTCATCGACGAGATAGGGCTGAACACTAGACCTGCTGAGCTCAATGCGACATCAGGAGCGGAATCGTGGATTTGTTGAGTAGCTCCCGGGTGGCGCCGCCGAGGACGAACTCCTGCAGGCGAGAATGTCCAAAAGCACCCATCATGATCAGGTTGGTTCCAGTCGCATCCGCATGTTCTCGGATTGCCTGACCAATGGTCCGCTTGCCGATCTCAACGTCTTCCGCTTCGACCGTGATGCCATGCCCGGAAAGGAAAGCGACTAGCGGGGTAGCGGGGTCGGCAACGGGGATGTCTTTCTCACCACGGAAGACGGCTACACGGATGCGGTTGGCATTGTGGAGGAATGGGAGGGCGTCGCTGACAGTGCGAGCAGCTGATTTGCTAAAGTCCCAGCAGATCAGAACATTTTCCGCCGAAAATGATTGCGTCGAGTTATCGGGGTATAGGAGGCAAGGGCGACTCGCTCCGAACAGCCAGTCTTCGACATACAAACGTGGTTCTGTGCCGTCTGGCGACAGGCCTAGTATGCAGAGGTCGCTTACACGACCGAGCCACGCATTGTCCTTCAGTCCTCCTGGCCACTTCTCCGCCACATGCGACAGCTCGAAAGTTATCCCAGACAACTCGGCCTGGTGCGTGACATGGCACTCAAGAGCTTTCGTTGTCGTGTCCGTTATGGCCTCGAGTTCCCGCGCCATGCTCGACATCATCGCGCCGACAATCCAGTTGGGCGGCGCACGAACAATCATCCGCGAGCTGGAAACATTCAGCTTTGCTTCGAACAGTTTTGCCAGAGCACATGCGTAGTCGATCGCACGCAGTGACGTTGGCGCGGGATAGGGTGTCAGGTGGAGATGGATTGTCGCGTAAGTCATGTTTCGGTTCCAAGGCGTAGAGCGCTACGCTAGCGGCCGCTTGCCTCAATCGAGCTTGTCGCCGGCGGACCATGGCCTTGCTTTTCAGCGCAACCACGGCGCTCAAGCGCGCCGTTCTGTCGCTTTCAGCTAACGAGAGCGGTCAGCGTTAGCCATTGAGGGACATAGACCATAACGTATAGCGCGACAATCAGGGTGAGAGCCGTATCCTGATTGTCGCCGCGCACACTGAGGCATGGCGCGTGTCGCACGAGACCATCTATCGGAGCCTTTATGTACAGGCGCGGGGCGTGCTGAAGCAGGAGCTGATGGCGCATCTGCGGTCTCAGCGCATGATCGACCAGGAAGGCATCAGGCTTCGTTGGCAAATGCTCGGCTGCAAGCTCGACGAGCGGGGGCAGCGGTTATTCGCGGCCAACGAAGTCAGGGCGGCCGGGTATGGGGCGCTGGCCATCGTGAGCGAGATTACCGGTCTTGCGCGCTCCACCATCAACCGCGGCGAGGACGATCTCGCTGAAGGCCCGTTGCCCGACGGCCGCGTGCGCCGCAAGGGCGGCGGCCCGAAGCCGCGACACGAGCGCGACCCGACCTTGGTGTCGGATCTGCAGCGTCTGGCCGAGCCGATGACGATGGGCGATCCGATGCGACCCCTCAAATGGGTGTCAAAGAGCCCCGCCAAGCTCGCCGCGGCGCTCCAGGAGGGCGGGCATGAGGTGAGCGCCAACACGGTGGCTAAACTGCTGGAGAGCAAGCTCGACTACTCCCGTCAGGTCAATCGCAAGACACGCGAGGGCGCGAGCCATCCGGACCGCAATGCGCAATTCGAGCACATCAACGCCAAGGTGGTTGCGGCGCACTCGCAGGGCCAGCCGGTGATCTCCGTCGACACCAAGAAGAAGGAACTGGTTGGCAATTTCAAGAACGGCGGCAGCGACTATCGCCCCCAAGGCGATCCTCATCTGGTCAAGACGCACGACTTTGAGGACAAGGCGCTCGGCAAGGTTGCACCTTACGGCGTCTACGACATCGGAGCCAACACAGGGTGGGTCAGTCTCGGCATCTCAAGCGACACGGCCGAGTTCGCTGTCAACGCCATCCGCACGTGGATCGAGCGGATCGGCGCCAAGCGCTATCCTGACATGCACGAACTGACCGTTACAGCCGATTGCGGCGGCTCAAACGGGGCGCGCGTCAGGCTGTGGAAAGTAGAGTTGCAAAACCTCGCCGATGAGACCGGGCTCACGCTCAAGGTGCTTCACTATCCGCCGGGCACATCGAAATGGAATCGCATCGAGCACAAGATGTTCTGCCACATCACTCAGAACTGGCGCGGCCAGCCACTCGAAAGCCGGATGGCGGTCGTCGAGTTGATCGGGGCTACGACCACCAAAACCGGCTTGACGATCGAATGCGCCCTCGACGAGCGGATTTACAAAAAAGGAATTCGCATCAAAAACGCCGAGATGAAGCTCCTCAACATCGAGGGCGATGTGTTCCATCCAGAGTGGAACTATGCGATCAATCCGCGCGCCCGACAAACGCAGTAATTATTGTTGAGGGTGTCCTTAGTACAAGATTTACGCACGACAGAGGACGACGCGGTCTGCCACAGCTCTCTCACAGCGTGCCCGTCACTGCGGCTCGCTAGCCCGAAGTTAGTGGATCCCGTGCCTTAATTCACTATCCGGTTGCGGCGGGCGGGATGGGCGATACCTGTGTTGTAGCATAGCTTGAAATTGGCAACTAACCCAAAGGCTTGACTTGATCTCTCAGTTGAGAACCGCCATTCGAAGGAATCCGTCTGCGCTTG
>JANOKS010000068.1:0-20285 GCA_031419455.1 Alphaproteobacteria bacterium | reverse complement strand
CTAGGCGCAATCCGCGGCGGCTGCCTGGGGCTGCTATCTGAAATGAAAAAAGGCCGGCCCCTGACATCAAAGTCGGGGGGCCGGCCTTTCTCGTTCCTGTCAGCGGCGCGGCTGCACGCGCTCGCCATCAGGACAGCCATTTGGCGACAGGGTTAGCTGACGCGCAGGTTCACGGCCGACATTTTGCCGGAGCGCTTGTCGGCTTGTTCTTCGAAGGTCACTTTCTGGCCGTCGACGAGGCCACGAAGGCCGGCAGCTTCCACGGCGCTGATGTGGACGAAAACGTCCTTCGCGCCGTTATCCGGCTGGATGAAGCCGTAGCCTTTTGTGGTGTTGAACCATTTAACAGTTCCGGTCGCCATTTCTGGGTCTTCCTTGTAAATCAAACGTGACGACGTCCGCGCGAACGCGATCCGTCCTTGGAGCATCAAGCGTAGGTGGATGTCGTCAGCGGGCGCCGTTAGCCAAGTATGGGCGGCGTCAGGCCAAGTCGTCGGCCGAAACTCGATGGCGGGCTTATAGCGCATCTGGAAGCTGTTGGCAAAAGCGTTCGGCGCCGGTCACTTTGCCTTGATTATTGGCCCTTCTGAGCGCATCTCATAGCGGTCGTTCTTTGGAAGCGCTGGCGCATGCCTGCACGGAGGGCGCCCACAAGGAGTCCCCGGTGTCAATCGAAGACAGAATTCCCCAGCTGACGGACAAGGAGCTGGAGAACCTCCACGACAATGCCGAGCGGATTTCCAAGGGCGCTGCCTCCAAACAGCAGGCCGAGGCCACACGCCTCCTGCCAATTATCGCCAATGCGCTCGTCGAACGCAAAAAGACCCGCGCGACAGAGGCGGCCGAAAAGAAGGTCACGCGCCAGAAGGACATGGCTGACGCCCGCGCCAAGAAAGCCGCCCAGCGCAAGGCCGCGAAAGCGGAAGAGGCGTCCGCGGAGTAGGGCGGACCGCAGCATTCAACTAAAAAGGCCGGCTCGGATGAGCCGGCCTTTTTTGCTGCAACCGCGAATGTGGCTAGGCCGCGTCGTCGTCGCGGTCGGCGGCGCGGCCTGCGTCACGCGTGAGGATCTGGCGCTTGCCGGCGTGGTCGGCGGCGGAGATGACGCCTTCGCGCTCCATCCGCTCGATCATGCTGGCTGCGCGATTGTAGCCGATGCGCAGCACGCGCTGGACGTAGGAGGTGGTCGGCCGCTTGTCGCGCACCACGGCGGTGACGGCCTCGCGGTACATGTCCTCTTCCGGATCGCCCGACGACGTGCCGAAGGCGGCGTCAGCGACGGAAGCTTCTTCTTCCACCGGATCGGTGATGCCTTCCACATATTGAGGCGTGCCCTGGTCCTTGAGCCAGTTGACCACGCGCTCGACTTCCTCGTCCTTCACGAACGGACCGTGGACGCGGCTGATCTTGCCGCCCGACTGCATCCAGAGAAGGTCGCCCATGCCGAGGAGCTGTTCGGCGCCCTGTTCGCCAAGGATGGTGCGCGAGTCGATCTTGGTCGTGACCATGTACGAAATACGCGTCGGGAAGTTCGCCTTGATCGTGCCGGTGATGACGTCGACCGAAGGACGCTGCGTCGCGGTGATCAGGTGGATGCCGGCCGCGCGCGCCATCTGGGCGATACGCTGGACGGCGCCTTCGATGTCCTTGCCGGCGACGAGCATCAGGTCGGCCATTTCATCGATAATCACAACGATATGCGGCATGGGCTCGGGCTTCATCGCCTCGTTTTCCCAGATCGCCTCGCCGGTCTCCTTGTTCCAGCCGGTCTGCACCTGGCGCGTGAGGTGCTCGCCGCGCGCCGCCGCTTCCTCGGCCTTCTGGTTGAAGCCGGCGAGGTTGCGCACGCCCATCTTCGACATGATCTCGTAGCGGCTCTCCATTTCGCGCACGACCCACTTCAGGGCCAGCACGGCCTTCTGCGGATCGGTCACGACCGGGGCGAGCAGGTGAGGGATGCCCTCGTAGATCGAGAGTTCCAGCATTTTCGGGTCGATCATGATGAAGCGGCACTTCTCGGGCGGCAGCTTGAACATCAGCGACAGGATCATCGCGTTGATGCCGACCGACTTGCCCGAGCCGGTGGTGCCCGCGATCAGCAGGTGAGGCATCTTGCCGAGGTCGCCGATCTGAGGCTGGCCTTCGATCGATTCACCCAGCGCCAGCGGGAGCGCCATGCGCGCGCGCGTGAACTCGTTGGAGGAGAGCAGGTCGCGCAGGTACACCGTCTCGCGATTGGGGTTGGGCAACTCGATGCCGATGGCGTTGCGGCCCGGGATGACTGCGACGCGCGCAGACGTCGCCGACATGGCGCGTGCGATGTCTTCGGCCAGCGCGATGACTTTCGACGAGCGCACGCCAGCGGCAGGTTCGAGCTCGAACAGCGTGACGACAGGACCGGGACGAACTTCGGTGATGCGCCCCTTGATGCCGAACTCGTTGAGCACGCCGGCGAGGCGATCCGCCATGTCGAGCAGGCGGGCCTCGTCGACCTCCGACCGCCGCGGCGGCGGAACGTCGAGCAGTTCGATCGGCGGCACGGCGGTGTTCGGGTCGCGCACGCGCGCAGACTGCTGCGCGGGGCGTTGCGATGATTGCTGGCTGGCGGAGGAGGGCTGCGACGGACGCGAGATGGTGCGCGGCGTGGCCGGCGCCGCTGCGACGGGAAGCGCCGCATCAGGAACCGGACGGCCTTCGAGGACGCGTGGAACGATCGGCCGCTGGCGCGCCTGCGTTTCGGAATTCTCGACGGCGTTGAAGAAGCCGCGCTCGCCATCCTCGAACCCGTCTTCTTCGGTGTAGACGATCGGCTCGATCACTTCGCGTGGGCGTTGGCCGAGCAGACGCATTACGCCTTGCATCAATCCGCCGGCGGCGACGGGGCGCGAGGCGAGGGCGGGCACGCCCACCACGGCGCGTTGCGGCTCCATCTCCATATCCCGCTCGGGCTTCGTCGTGAGCGCGCGCCACAGCGAGGTCGCGTCGCTTGCGCCCATGCCCATCGCCATTGCAGCGAAGAGAATGGTGCAAAGGCCGGCGAGGGCGGAGGCCCACACCTGCGCTTCGGGAATCTTCAGCGCCGCAAACGGCGTCGAGGCGATCGCGAGCATCACCTCGCCAACCACGCCGCCAAGCCCTGCCGACATGTCCCACGATTTCGGGATCGGCCATTCGGCGAGGCAGCACGCGGCGAAAAGGATGGCGGCAAGGCCCCACATCCAGGCGGCTGGATCCTGCTGGCCGATACCGAAGGCGCGGCGAACCCCGCCGATCATCAGCCCGAAGCCAAGCAGGATTGCGGTCCAGCCAAAGCCCTGCATCAGCATGTCGCCAAAAGCCGCGCCGACATGGCCGAACATGTTCTCAGGCCCCGCCTCGCTGACCAGGCCGGTGGCGGCGTCGCGCAGGCGCGCGACGGCCATGTTGAAGCTCGGGTCGCCAGCCGAATAGGACGAACACGCCCCGCAGATGAAGACGCCGGCCGAGAAGGCGGCCAGCCCCGAGAGGAACCGGCTGAACGCGCTTGAGCCGCGCGCGTCGCCGCCGTGGTCCTCGGAATGGGGCGCACGCGGATGCGGCATGCCTTCGTCCTCGCTGGAACAAGGTTAAATTAGCAGGACAACACTGGCGCGGCGGGGCTTAACGGGGCGCTACCAAAGCGGGCTGCTCGTAGCGGTTTGGCGGGAATATATCGTTACGCTGCTGTTGTAATTTCGGGCAAAAAAGGGTCCCGGACGCGCGAGGGCGCATCCGGGACCTATCCCCATGATCCAGCCTTGCGACCGTTCATCCGATCCGTGTAGCGCCGTTTGCCGGCTCCGCACGTGCGGCCCCGGATTATGGTGCACTGCAAGAAAATCTTGCTCTTAAGGGCAGCGAGCGACGAGGCTGGCGCCTAATTATTGTGCAATCCGCTGTGAGTCCCGAAGTGCGGCGCGCGGTCTGCTTGTCCGCGAGGCATGCCCCACCCCCTATCGCAGACGCATCTCCCGGGGGTCGTTCGGGTCTGAGGGGGTGCGTTCGTATGCGCCGGTTGCGTTGCCAACCTCAGGGGAGACAAATGTTTAACAAGATCAGTCGACTGGATCGACTTTCGCTTTGGGGGACCGGCCTGAAGGCCGGATTGGCGGCAATCGCCGCCGCCGTCATGTTCACGACGCTGAGCCCGGCTTCGGCACAGCAGCCGACAGACGCTCCGCCAGTCGCCGAAACGCCCGCGGTCGCTCCGGACGCCGCAGCGCCTGCAGTCGAAGCTGTCGAGGCAGTCGAGGCGGCGCCCGAGGAAGCGGCGCCTGCTGAAGAAGAGGCCGCTCCGTCCTGGCCGCCGCCAGACAAGGGCGACACGACCTGGATGCTCGTCTCGACCGTCCTTGTCCTCCTGATGATCGTGCCGGGCCTCGCACTGTTCTACGGTGGTCTGGTCCGCACCAAGAACATGTTGTCGATGCTGATGCAGGTCACCACCGTGACCGTGATCGGCATGATCGCGTGGTGCCTGTGGGGTTACAGCCTCGCCTTCACCAGCGGCGGCGATCTCGACAATTTCATCGGCGGCACAAGCAAGCTGTTCCTTCAGGGAGTTGGGCCCGCCTCGAACGTCGAAACGTTCTCGGTCGGCGTCTACATCCCGGAACTCGTCTTCGTCGCCTTCCAGATGACCTTCGCCTGCATCACCGCGGCCCTCGTGCTTGGCGGCGTTGCTGAACGTCTGAAGTTTGCGGGCGTCGTGATCTTCGCGGTGCTCTGGCCGCTCCTCTCCTACTATCCCATGGCGCACATGGTCTGGTGGTGGGCTGGCGCGACCTCGGCCATCGGCCAGGATGCAACGATGCTCGCCGACGGCGCAGGCCAGATCTGGGCCTGGGGCGCGCTGGACTTTGCCGGCGGCACGGTCGTGCACATCAATGCGGGCATTGCCGCGCTGATGGGCGCAATCATCCTCGGACCGCGCCTTGGCTACAAACAGTCGCCGATGGCTCCCCACTCGCTGGTGCTGACCTATGTCGGCGCGGGCCTGCTATGGGTCGGCTGGTTCGGCTTCAACGCCGGCTCCAACCTCGAAGCGAACGGCTATGCCGCACTCGCCATGATCAACACGCTGCTGGCCACGGCCGCTGCGGGTCTGTCATGGGTGATCGTCGAATGGGCGCTGCGTCGCCGTCCGTCCATGCTGGGCGCGGCGTCGGGCATCGTTGCGGGTCTCGTGGCGATCACGCCGGCAGCCGGCTTTGCCGGTCCGGTCGGCGCGATCGTGCTGGGCCTGATCGTCTCGCCGGTCTGCGTCATCTTCTGCTCGGTCATCAAGAACGCGCTGAAGTATGACGACAGCCTCGACGCCTTCGGCATCCACGCCATCGGCGGCATCATCGGCGCCATCGGCACGGGCATCCTCGTCGATCCGCTCCTGGGCGGCGCGGGCATTGTCGACTTCTCGACATGCGACGCGGCAACCGCAACTTGCGGCGCTCTGGCCTACGACATGACCGCACAGGTCACGTACCAGACCATGGGCGTCGGCCTCACCGTCGTGTGGTCGGCAATCGCCTCCTCGATCGTGTGGTTCATCGTCAAACTTACCACCGGCGGCCGCGTGTCGCAGGAGGTCGAGGAAGAAGGTATCGACATCAACGAGCACGGCGAGGCGGCCTACCACCCGTAGGTTCCTCGAAGACTGGCGCTGCCGGCGCGGCGCCAGGTGAAAAGAGAGATGGGGCGCGGCCTTGCGGTCGCGCCCCTTTTTCTTTTGGGCCGCGATGGACTAGATCAGGGGCATGACCAGCTCGTCCCCGATCCACCGTTGCGACGTCGCTATCGCGGGCGGGGGACCCGTCGGCCTGACGCTGGCGCTGGCGCTCGCCCGACGCGGGTACGACGTGGTGGTGGCGGACGCCGCGCCGCCGCCGTGTGAAGGGTCAACCGACACGCGCGCCTATTTCGTCGCCTATGGTTGCTGGCGGATTTTTCGCGCGCTCGGGCTTGAGACGCACCTTCTGGCGGGGGCGGAGCCGGTGACGCAGGTGGACGCCGAAGGCCGCGTCGGCGGCATCTCCTTCATCGCCGAAGACAGCGGCGAGCCTGTGCTCGGCTACATGGTCGAGGCGGGCGGGCTGGCCGAAGCGCTGCATGCAGCCGTCGCGGCGGAGAAGCGCGTCACGCTGCTCGCGCGCGCGCGCATCGAAAGCGTGACGTTCGGCGATCCCTGCGCCGTGATGAAGCTTGCCGGCGGCGAAGTGCATGCGCCTCTGGTCGTCGGTTGCGATGGGGCGCGCTCGATCGTGCGCCGCCAAGCCGGACTTCGCTTTGAGGGACATGACTATGACGCCGCCGCGGTCTCGACCACGGTGCAGCTCGCAAGGCCGCACAATGGCGTGGCGCGGCAGGTGTTTCTCCCGAGCGGACCGATGGCGGTGCTGCCGCTCGAGGGCGATCGCGCCAACCTGATCTGGACCGAGAGGGCTGCGGTTGCATCTGCGCTGGTCGATCTGGACGCGCACGGGTTCGAGCTGGAGCTGGCCAAGCGCGCCGGTGATTTCATTCCAGGTGCCAAGCTCGCTGGGCCGCGCGTCAGTTTCCCCATCGGCCTCTATATCGCCGAGCGCTTCGAGGGTCCGCGTGTTGCACTGGCAGGCGACGCCGCCCACGTCATCCATCCGCTGGCGGGGCAGGGGCTCAATCTTGGCCTCAAGGACATTGCAGCGCTGGTCGATGTCATTCAGTACGCCGCCCGCGCCGGTCTCGATATCGGCGCGGCAGGTGCGCTTGCCCCCTACACGCGCTGGCGGCGCGGCGACGTGGTGGCGACGGCCGCCGCGATGGAAGGCTTCGCGCGCACCTTCACCTCCGCCTTGCCGGTGCGGCTGGCGGCAGGCGCAGCCATGGCGTTGGCAGGCGCAATTCCGCCTGCCCGAAAACTGTTCGCACGCGAGGCCGGGGGCGACCTCGGCGACTTGCCCAGCCTGATGCAGGCCGCGACCCGTTAATCGTCTGGTCAGCACGGCGCCCACAGGGTCGTCGCGATGAAGCCTGCTGCAGCACGTCCGGTCTCGACTAACGACGCGGCGCCCCACCCGCTGACCGCCATCGCGCGCAGCTGGCCGGGCGCTGCCCTGGTCGTCGATGCCGCGGGCAAGGTGATCGCGGCCAGTCCGCTGTCGGGCTTCATCCCGGGCATGCTCGCACCCTTCACGCTGCCATCGGTCGATATCGCCTCGCAGATCGTCGATGCTGCCGGCCGCAGCTGGCGCGTCTCGGAGCCGGTGGACGGCCGCCGCCTCGCGACATCGGACACGCGGGAGGAGCCTGACGCGGCGCATCGCTTCACCGCCGCCGTCAGCCACGAAATCCGCACGCCGCTCAACGGCATTCTTGGCATGGCCGCGTTGCTCGAGGAGACCGAGCTGACGCCTGCGCAACAGGACTATGCCGGCGCCATCCGCAAGTCGGGCTCGCGCCTGCTCGACCTGCTCAACAATGTGCTCGACTATTCGCGCATGGAGGCAGGGGACATCCCCCTCGACGAAGCGCCGTTCGACACCAGTGATCTCGTGCAGGATGTTGCAGAGCTCCTTGCCCCCCGCGCGCACGCCGCCGGTCTCGACATCGCGGGCGTCGTCCATCCCGATCTTCCGCCGCGCATGATCGGCGATGCAGGCAGGCTGCGGCAGATCCTGTTCAACCTCGCCGGCAACGCGATCAAGTTCACCGACAAGGGCGCCGTGCTGATCGAGGCGCGGCCGGCCGCAAGCGGCGAAGGCCTCGCGCTCGTCGTGCGTGATACCGGCTCGGGCATCCCGGACCATGCCAAGGCGCATCTCTTCGAAGCGTTCTCCCAGGTCAGCGCCGCCGATGCGCGGCGCGATGGCGGCGTCGGTCTCGGCCTCGCCATCGTCGCGCGGCTGGTGGAGGCGATGAAGGGCAGGGTGAGCCTCAGCTCGGCCTATGGCCATGGCGCGATGTTCGTCGTCGAGCTGCCCATGCTGGCGGCGCCCGGATCAGCCCAGCGCGCGCAGTCGCAACGATCGTTGCGTGTCGCGCTCGACCTGCCGCCCGCGTCCACGCTTGCCTGCATCTCGGCGCTCGGCCGCGAGGGGGCGCGTCAGGTTCACGACTGGAAGGCGGCCGAAATTGTCATTCTCGACGCCGCCCTGCCGCCCGCGCAGATCGAAACGATCGCGCGGGAAAAGCGAACACTGGTGGTCCTGCGCCCCGGCGACCGGGGCCGCATCGAACAGTTCCGCCAGATGGGATGCGCGGGCTACCTGATCCGCCCGTTGCGCGCGGCATCGCTGCTCGAACGCGTCGGCCTGTCGCTGCAGGATGCCGCGCTGGCCGAACCCGCGCCCAGGCGCAAGCCCGGCGAGGCGGGATCGGTGCTGATCGCGGACGACAATGCCGTGAATGCGCTTCTTGCCCGCAGCGCTCTCACCGCCGCCGGGTTCCGGGTCGACACTGCGGGAACCGGCGCCGAGGCGCTGGAAAGAATGGGCGAAACGGACTATTCCGTCGTGTTCATGGACATCCGCATGCCGGTCATGGATGGGCTCGAGGCGACGCGGCGAATTCGCAGCCTCGAAGGCCCGGTCTCGCAGACGCCCATCGTGGCGCTGACCGCTGATATCGATCCCGACCTGGAAATGCGCGCGCGCGAGGCTGGCGTCTCGCAGCTCGCCGCCAAGCCCATCGATCCGCCGCGCCTGCGCGAACTCGCCGAACGCTGGGCGCACGTCCGTGCCAAGGCTGCAGAATGACCGAGGCAGCCTCAACCGCGAACGCAAAGCCGAAGCCCGTCCCGCGCTGGCTTCGCGCGCTGAAGGCGCTGCGCCACCGGAAGATGCTGGCGATGCTGCTCCTGTCGCTTGCGGCAGGGATACCTTACGGCGCCGTGCTCGGCACACTCAACGCATGGCTCACCGCCGAAGGCGTCACGCCGAGCCAGATCGGCATCCTGAACTTCATCATCCTTGCCTACTCGTTCAAGCTGATCTGGGCGCCGGGTTTCCAGAAGGCATGGTTCCCCCGCATCGGCATTCCGTTCCTACGCAGTTTCGGGCCACGCCGCAGCTGGCTGCTGGTGATGCAGCTGATCGTTGCGGGACTGCTTGCGCTGCTTGCGCTGTCGCGTCCGTCAGAGGGCGTGCTTTACCTCGCCGGCATCAGCGTCATCGTGGCGATTGCGTCCTCCGTGCACGACATCGTGCTCGAAGCCTGGCGGATCGAGATCGCCGAGTCCGACGAGGACAGGGACCTGATGTCGGCGGTCTACCAGATGGGCTACCGCTTTGCCGGCCTGTTCACCGGCCTGTTCGCGCTGACGCTGGCCGATCACATTCCCTGGTCGACCGTCTACCTGATCATCGCAGTCGGCATGGCCATCTCTGCGACCGGCACGCTGGTTGCGCAGGAGCCCGATCACTCGGCGACCGAGTCGGGCGGCCGCGACACAAGGCCATCCTTCGCCGCGTCCTTCCCCCCGAAAACGGTGCAGACCACGGTCGCCGTCGTCGCCGCTGGCTGGGCGGTTGCGATCGGCATCATCGTTGTGTTCTTCATCGACTCGCTGACGCAGACGCCGCCGCCATCAACGGCCATCTTCACGCGCGTCCAGGCGCCGATCATCGTCTCACTGCTGATCCTGCTGCCGGGTCTCATCGCCGCGTGGCTGCTGCGGCGAAAGCCGGTCGCCGCGACACACATAACGCCCGCAGGGTCGTGGGCGACCAAGGCCGCCGACACGCTCTTCCACACAATTCTCGACCCGCTGATGGATCTCGTGCAGCGGCTGCGCTGGGCGGTCATCCTCGTGCTCGGGCTGGTGCTGATGTACCGCTTCGTGGACCTGATCTGGGGCGGCTTCGCCTATCCCTTCTATCTTGGCGATCCGACGGTCGGCCTCATCGGCAATCCCGCCATCAGCCAGGGCGCGCTGGGGCATTCCAACACCGATGTCGCCATCGCCTCGAAGACCATCGGCGTCTTCATGACGGTGGCGGGCTCGGTGATCTGCGGCGTCGCCCTGATCGCGATTGGCCGCCTGCCTTGCCTCGTGTTCGGCGCGCTGATTGCCGCTCTCACCAACCTGATCTTCGCGGATCTGGCTGCGGGCGGGGTAGGAATGGACGCGTTCCTTGCGGTGACGGGTCTCGGCCCGGCGCTCTCAGGATTCGGCGATCAGGCGCTGTCACGGCTGATCATTGCAATCGCGGTCGAGAACGTCGCGGGAGGATTCGCCAGCGTGGCCTTCGTCGCCTACCTCACCGCCATGGTGAATCCGAAATTCGCGGCGGTTCAGTATGCCTTGCTCGGCTCACTGGTGATGCTGATTGGCTCGCTTGGCCGTGCCGAGCTTGGCGTCTTCATCGAGACCAACGGCTATCACGACTTCTTCATCGTCACTGTCTGGATCGGCATGATCGCGGTCGCGCTGTCCGCCGCCGAATGGGCGCGGCAGGCCATGACGAAGAAGCCGCTGGCCGAGTCGGAGACCGTAACTCCGCAGGCGGCGGAGTAGGGCGGCTCACCCGTTCGGATTGTAAGCCGCGAACGCCGCCAGGTTCACGATGTCCTGCGCCGTCGCATCGAGCTGTGCGATCTGAACCGACGACTTCAGCCCCACGAGCAGCGGGCCGAGTACTGTCACGCCGCCGAGCGTCGCTGCGATCTTGGTGGAGATCGCCGCCGAGTGGATCGCCGGCATCACCAGAACGTTGGCCGCGCCCGTGAGACGACAGAACGGATAGAGCCGGCGCGCTTCCGGGTTCAGCGCCACATCAACAGCCATCTCGCCATCGTACTCGAAACCGACATCGCCCTTTGCATCGAGCAGCGCCACCGCGTCGCGCACTTTCGCCATGCGCTCGCCCGGCGGATTGCCGAAGGTGGAATAAGAGAGGAAAGCGACGCGCGGCGTGAAGCCAAGTTTCTGCGCCGCCTTCGCCGCCGAGATTGCGATCTCGGCCAGTTCCTGCGCGCCGGGCATTTCGGTGACGCTTGTGTCGGCAATCATGATCGGGCCAGACTTGCCGATGATGATCGACAGGCCGATCGGGCGCACGTCCTGCCGCGGATCGATGGCCTGAAGAATGTCCGACAGCGAAGTTGCATAATTGCGCGTTACGCCGGTCACCATGCCGTCGGCGTGGCCAAGCGCGACCATGGTGGCGCCGAACACGTTGCGGTCCTGGTTGATCATCCGCTGCGCATCGCGGTGCAGGTAACCCTGCCGTTGCAGGCGCCCGTACAGGAATTCTGTATAGACCTCTTTCTGGTCGGAGACGCGCGCGTTCATCACCTGCAGCTCGCCGGCCGGAATGCCGAGCAGCTGCATGTTGCGGCTCACCTGCTCGTCGCGTCCGACAAGAATGGGCTCGCCGAGTTCCTGCGTCTTGAACTGCCAGGCGGCGCGGATCACGGCAGGCTCCTCGCCCTCCGCAAACACGATCCGCTTGGCGGTCTCCGAGCGCACCTTGCCATAGACGCGCTGCAGGAATGCCGCGGCCGGATCGAGCCGCTGCGCAAGTGAATCACGATAGGCCTGCATGTCGGCGATCGGCTTGCGCGCAACACCGGTATCCATCGCCGCCTGTGCAACAAGTGGCGGCACATACCAGATCAGGCGCGGATCGAACGGGGCGGGGATGATGTAGTCCGGCCCGAATGTCGGCCGCGCGCCGGCATAGGCGGCAGCCACCTCATCCGGCACGTCCTCGCGCGCCAGCTGCGCCAGCGCCTGGGCTGCTGCGACCTTCATCTCTTCGTTGATCGTCCGCGCCCGCACGTCGAGCGCGCCGCGGAAGATGTAGGGGAAGCCCAGCACGTTGTTGATCTGGTTCGGATAGTCCGATCGGCCTGTAGCGATGATCGCGTCGGAGCGGACCTCGCGGATTTCCTCCGGCGTGATTTCCGGGTCCGGGTTCGCCATCGGGAAGATCATCGGGTTCTTGGCCATGGACTTCACCATGGCTTTGCTGACCGTCCCCTTGGCCGACAGGCCCATGAACACGTCGGCGCCCTCGAACGCCTCCGCCAGCGTGCGCTTGTTCGTCTTCACTGCGAAGGCGGACTTGAACTGGTCCATGCCCTCTGTGCGGCCCTCGTAGATGACGCCGGAACGGTCCACCATCAGGATGTTGTCGCGCTTGACGCCAAGATGGCGGATCAACCCGGCCACAGACAATCCCGCCGCGCCCGCGCCCGAGATCACCACTTTCACGTCCGAGAGCTGGCGCCCCGTGATCTTGCACGCATTGATCAGCCCGGCGGTTGCGATGATCGCCGTGCCGTGCTGGTCGTCATGGAACACCGGTATGTCGAGCTTCGAGCGCAGCTCGCTCTCGATGATGAAGCACTCCGGGGCCTTGATGTCCTCGAGATTGATCCCGCCCCAGGTGGCGCCGATGGCGCGCACGCAGTCGATGAATTTCTGCGGGTCTTTCTCGTCGACCTCGATGTCGATCGAATCGACGTCCGCGAACCGCTTGAAGAGCACCGACTTGCCCTCCATCACCGGCTTCGACGCCATCGGCCCGAGATCGCCCAGCCCGAGGATCGCCGTGCCATTGGTGATCACCGCCACCATGTTACCCTTCGAGGTGTAGTCGTAGGCCAGCTCCGGATTGGCCGCGATCGCCAGCACGGGAATCGCCACGCCCGGCGAATACGCCAGCGACAGGTCCTTCTGCGTCGCCATCGGTTTGGTCGGCGTTACCGACAGCTTCCCCGGCTGTGGATAGCGGTGAAAGGCGAGGGCTTCCTCGTCTGTGAAGCTGGGGCGTTTGGTTGTCATGTATGGACTGGCGGCTTTAGGACTTGAGGGCGGCGTCGCGGGTGACTAGGCAGGTCGCGCCGGTGACGCGAGGCCCGGCGAGGCAGGCGCGCATTGAGCCGCAAAAGGGGTTGGAATCAAGCGTGAAAGGGTCCGCACCCTCTCCACCGGAGCAGGAAGTTGCTCAAAGTGGCGCCCCAGCCGGCGGCGCGCTTCCTTCTGTCGAAGGCGCAACGCCTTTCATGGCGCAATATCTCGAATTGAAGGCGCGCCATCCGGACGCGATGCTGTTCTTCCGGATGGGCGATTTCTACGAACTGTTCTTCGAGGATGCGATTTTAGCTGGAAGAGCGCTTGGCATCACCCAGACCCATCGCGGCCAGCACAATGGCCAGCCCATCCCGATGGCCGGCGTCCCCTATCACGCCGCCGAGGGCTATCTGTCTCGCCTGATCAAGGCCGGACATCGTGTGGCCGTCTGTGAACAGGTCGAAGACCCGGCCGAAGCGAAGAAGCGCGGCGCCAAGGCCGTCGTTCGCCGCGAGATCGTGCGCATCGTCACGCCCGGAACGATCACCGAGGAATCGCTCCTTGAGGCCCGCTCGGCCAACTGCCTCGCCGCCATCGGGCTCGCCGGGGGAGGGCGGGAGGCCGCGCTCGCGCTAGCGGACGTCTCGACCGGCCGGCTCGAAGTCTTCAGCCTCGCGCCCGCCTCGCTCGAAGACGTGCTTGGCGCCATCGCTCCGCGCGAGGTGTTGGTCGCGGACGCCGCCATGTCCCACCCGGACGTCGCCCGCGCCACGCACGGCCTCACGCTCACCCCCCGCCCCGACGCCCGCGCCGATGCAAAGCTCGGCGAGCGCCTCGTGAAGGACGCCTATGGCGTGTCGACCCTCGACGGCTTCGGAACCTTCACCCGCGCCGAACTCATCGCCGCCGGCTTGCTGTTCGACTATCTTGCGGTGACGCAGGCGGGCGGGCAGGCGTGTCTCGATCCGCCCATCCGCACCGCCCCCGACAGCTTCCTCGCCATCGACCCCGCCACCCGCGCCAGCCTCGAAATCGAGCGCTCATCGCGTGGGCAGCGACAGGGCTCCCTCGTTGCCGCCATCGACCGCACCGTCACAGCCGCCGGCGCCCGCCTTCTCGCGCAACGCCTCAGCCGTCCTTCGCGCTCCAAGCAAGAGATCGAACAGCGCCTCGACGCCGTCGCATTCTTTCTCGACGCCTCCGACCGCCGCGACTTCGCCCGCGACGCCCTGAAGCGCGCCAGCGATCTCGAACGCGCCCGCATGCGCCTCTCTCTCAGAAGGGGAGGCCCACGCGATCTGTCCGCACTCGCCGCCTGTCTCCGCGTCGGCGAGGAAATCTGCGCCGATCTATCGTCTCAGGACGCACCCCCCGCCGAAATCGCCTCCGCCTGCGCAGCCCTGTCATTAGCCGACAAGCTCCGCCTCGGCGCCTTCGCGGGCCAGGTCGCCGCCGCTCTCGCACGCGATCTCCCCGTACAGACGCGCGACGGCGGCTTCATCGCCCCCGGCTTCGATCCCGCGCTGGACGAAACCCGCACCCTGAAAGAAGACGCCCGCACCATTATCGCGCGGCTCGAGGCGCAATACGCAACCGACACCGCCATCTCGGGCCTGCGCATCAAGCACAACAACGTGCTCGGCTTCTTCATCGAGGTGAACGCCAAGCACGGCGATCAGCTGATGAAGCCGCCGCTCGCCGCCACCTTCATCCATCGCCAGACAATGGCGAATGCGATGCGCTTCTCGACGACGCAGCTCAACGAGCTTGAAGCGAAAATCTCACGCGCCGATGGAGAGGCGCTCGCCCGCGAGATGGAAATCTTCAACCGTCTGGTCAGCGAAGCCGACGCGCTGGGCCCCGAACTCGCGCAAGTCGCCGACGGGCTCGCGCGTCTCGACGTCGCCGCCGCCAACGCCGAATGGGCGAGCGAGCTCTCCGCCACCCGTCCCGAAATCGCTGACGCCCCGGTCTTCGAGGCTGAAGGCGCGCGGCATCCCGTTGTCGAGGCGGCGTTGCGCGCACAAGGGCAGGGCTTCACCGCAAACGACTGCCGCCTCGATGCACGCGGATCATCAGGCCCACGCCTCACCCTTATCACCGGCCCCAACATGGCCGGCAAATCCACCTTCCTACGCCAGAACGTGCTGCTTGCCATTCTGGCGCAGGCGGGCTGCTACGTGCCCGCGCGGAAACTTCGCCTCGGCCTTGCGGATCGCATCTTCTCCCGCGTCGGCGCCTCGGACGATCTCAGCCGAGGCCGCTCCACCTTCATGGTCGAGATGATCGAGACCGCCGCGATCCTCAACCAGGCAACACGGGACTCCATCGTCATTCTCGACGAAGTTGGCCGGGGCACATCAACCTGGGATGGCCTCGCCATCGCATGGGCGGCCGTCGAGCATCTGCACGACGTCAACAAGTGCCGCGCGCTGTTCGCCACGCACTATCACGAGCTGACTGGCCTGGCCGAAACACTCGACGCCTGTTCCAACGCCAGCCTGCGCGCGCAGGAATGGAAGGGCGACCTCGTCTTCCTGCATGAAGTCAAACCCGGTCCCGCCGACCGCTCTTATGGCGTGCAGGTCGCCAAGCTCGCCGGCCTCCCCAGCGCCGCGGTGAAGCGCGCCGAAGCCGTCCTGAAGAAACTCGAAGCCAAAGAGGGCGGGGCGAAGAAGCTCGAAGAACTTCCGCTCTTCGCGAGCTTCGCGGAGGCGCCAGCCGCAGACATCGTCCCCTCCGAAGCTGACCGAATGCTTGCGGGTCTCGACCCTGACACGCTGACCCCGAAGGAAGCGCTCGAACTGGTCTACCGCCTCAAGGCCGCGACGAAGCTCGCCTGAACCGCCCAAGCGACTATTGACGCGCACGCGAACCGAACATTGAGTGCAGTCTCAGGGTCAGGAACATCTCCATGCAACATGCCGCCAATCGTGCCGTGAATCGTCGTGTCTTCCTTCTCGGCAGCGCCGCCATCGGCGTGCTTGCCGCCTGCAGCCAGCCGGCGCAGGCGAAGACCGTTCCTGTCCCGCCCATCGCGAAGAAAGTCCCCAAGACGATCACCCAGCTCGGCCGCATCCGCGAGGATGAATACCAGTGGATCAAGGACGATCGCTGGCAGGAAGTCCTGAAGGACCCCAGCGTCCTCAAGGCCGACGTCCACGACTATCTCACCGCCGAAAACTCCTACGCTGACGCGATGATGGCCGACACAACGGCGCTACGCGAAAAAATGTTCGAGGAGATGAAGGGCCGCATCAAGCAGGACGATTCCAGCGTGCCGGCCGTCGATGGCCCCTATGCCTATCTTCGCCGCTACGCCGCCGGCCAGTCGCATCCGATCTACGCCCGCACGCCGCGCGAGGGCGGGGCGGAGGAAATCCTGCTTGATGTGAACCCGCTCGCCGCCGGCAAGTCATTCTACCGCGTCGGTCAGTCCGAGCACTCACCCGACCACAAGCTCTTCGCCTACGCCGCCGACGACCAGGGCTCGGAAGTCTGGACCATCAACGTGAAAGACATCGCGACCGGCGAAGTCCTCCCCGGCTCGGTCACGGACGGCCATGGCGGGTTCGTTTTCTCGCCCGACAGCGCGTACCTCTTCTGGGTCTGGCGCGAGTCGAACGGCCGCCCCGCAAAGATCTTCCGCCGGCCCGCGCGCGGCGGCCCGGCTGACGACGTCCTGGTCTACGAGGAAAAGGACATCGGCAAATTCATCGGTGTCGGCGTCAGCGAATCCGGCGCCTTCATCATGATCTATGCCGGGGACCAGGAGACCAGCGAGTTCCACACCATCCCAGCCAGCGCGCCGACATCCGCGCCAAAACTGTTCGCGGAACGCAAGACGGGCGAGCTCTACACCCCGGTTCACTTCGATGGCCGCTGGTACATCCTCACGAATGCCGATGGCGCGGTCGACATGAAGATCGTGACCGCCCCGCTGAACAACACCAATCGCGCGGCGTGGAAGGATTTCTCGCCGCACCAGCCGGGACGATACATCGAAGGCCTCCAGGCCTTCGCGAACCATCTCGTCCGCTTCGAGCGCGCCAACGCCCTGCCGCGCATCGTCATCCGTGACCGCGCGAGCGGCGCCGAGCGAACGATCGAACAGAGCGAAGCCGCCTTCGCGCTTGGCGTCAGCCCCGGCTACGAGTTCGACACGCCGACCCTGCGCTACACCTACCAGTCGCCCACCACGCCCTCGCAGACCATCGACTACGACATGGCCACCGGCGCCTCCGTCGTGAAGAAAACGCAGGAAGTGCCCTCCGGCCACGATCCGGCGAAGTACAAGGTCGAGCGCTTCACCGCGAAGGCCCCCGATGGCGCCGACGTACCGGTCACTGTTCTTCGCCGCGCCGACGCCAAACTCGATGGCTCGGCGCCCGTGCTGCTCTACGGCTACGGCTCCTATGGCTCGATCGCGGAATCGACTTTCGACGTGCGCCAGCTTTCGCTGGTGGACCGCGGCTGGGTCTGGGCGACCGCCCACGTGCGTGGCGGCGCCGAGCGCGGCTGGGACTGGTTCGCGCAGGGCCGCAAGGACAAGAAGAAGAACTCCTTCTCCGATTTCATCGCTGTCGCCGAAGACCTCGTCGCGAAGAAATACACGTCGAACGGCAAGATCGTCGGCCTCGGCCGCTCGGCCGGCGGCCTGCTGATGGGCGGCGTCATCGTCACGGCGCCTGATGGTCTGTTCGGCGGCTATGTCGCTGGCGTGCCCTTCGTGGACGTCATCAACACGATGAGCGACACCGACCTGCCACTCACGCCGACGGAATGGCCAGAGTGGGGCAATCCGCTCACCGACGTTGCGGCCTACGACTACATGATGAGCTACAGCCCCTACGACAATCTCGCCGACGGGCCGTATCCGCCCATCCTCTGCACCGGGGGCCTCTCCGATCCGCGCGTCACCTACTGGGAGCCCGCGAAGTTCGCCGCACGGCTCCGCGACCGGGCGCCAAATGGCGGCCCCTACCTCCTCAGCATCAACATGACCGCCGGTCACTCCGGCGGTGACGGCCGCTTCGACCGGCTGAAGGATGACGCGCGCGATTTCGCGTTCGCCATGAAGGCTCTTGGCATCGACGAAGCGGGCGGAGCGTTTCCGGTCTGACCCCGCAAGCGCACCCGCGCGCCAAGACCTCAATACCGACATTTCTCGCCATGTCAGCGGCGAAATCCGCCAATGCTATGGCGAAAAACCGCCTAAGGATCTGAGCGATCCGGCGCGTAAAACCATAAAATCAAATGAAAACAACAGGCCACACGGTTAAGAAAGTCTGGCACGGGGGTTGCAATCAAGTCTTCAACGGCGAGGCCAACACAGAGTGGCGCAGCTGAAAAACAAGAAACGGAGACAAGAAAATGAACGGTCTGATCAAACAAACGAAGCTCGACAGCATCAACCAGCTGGGCTCATTCGTCATCGCCTTCTTCGGCGTCGTCGCGGTCGTCTACATGTTCGTCGGCACGTCGGTCTAAGGCCCCACCTCCCCAAGCCCCCCACCTAGTCCTCACGCGGCACGGCCCGACAGAAGGCCCACCCGCGGATCCAAGACCAACAAAAAAAGAGAAAAACAATGAACGGTCTGATCAAACAATCGAAGCTCGAAACCCTCCACTTCCTGGGTTCCTTCACCATCGCCTTTTTCAGTGTTGCGGCTGTGCTCTACGTGATGGCGACGGCCATCGTCAGCGGCGGGGTTGCCTGAACCTTCCCCGCGGCCTGACAGGGCCAACCAACAAGCCGGCCAGCCGCTCCCCCGGCTGGCCGGTTTCATTTTTGGGCTGAGGAAAGAAGCCTATCCACCGCCGCGATCGCCGAGACCAGCCGTTGCTCCGGTTCGCCGCCGATCCGCGTGAAGCGGACCTTGCGCCGGACCAGCTCCGCTTCGCAGGCGAGGTGGAATTTCCGCCGCTCCTCCGGGTCCCCGAAATAACGCACGCCATCCTTCACCCATGGCATGTCGATCTCGCAGAACAGGTAGAGATCGGGATAGTCCTTGAACCGGTCGAACCATTTGTCATGGCCGCCCGCCAGCGTGTCCGACCAGACGGCGGTGAGGACCGGATCGGTATCCTCGAACAGCACGCGATGAGCGTGGCTTTCGGCTTCCCGCCTGAGTTTCAGATGGCCCCGCGCAATCTTGAGCATGTCTTGTCTGGAGCAGGCGTCCTGCCCATGAATCTCGGTGTAGGTGCGCCCATATTCAGGGGCGACCACGGTTGTGAAATGCCGCGCCAGCCGGTTCGCCAGCGTCGTCTTGCCGGTCGATTCCGCGCCGAACAGCGTCACGCGCCGCAGCTCGCCTGTCCTCGCAGCGCTCATTCAGCCCGTTCCCCGCCGTCCGTCTGTCGCCGCATCTCCCGCCGCCATTCCCACCATCCCCAGAAGGCGTTGAAAAAGAAAAACGCATAGAGCGCCGCGTAAAGCCAGAGTTGCTGGCTGCCATAGACGAAAACCGAAATCGCGTTGATCGCGACCCAGACTGGCCAGTTTTCGATCCGTTTGAGGCTCAGGAGCGCCTGCGCGACGATGCTCAGCGCCAGGATGGCCGCATCCGCCAGCGCCATCCGGGCGTCGGTCAGTGATTCCAGCGCCCAGGCGCCGAGCGCCGCAACGGCCAACGCAATCCTGCAGGCGCCCAGAACGACAACCAGAGGCGTCGACCGGATCGGCGGGGCGTGTCTTTGATCGCCCCTGATCCAGTACCACCAGCCATAGGCCAGAGCCGCAACGAAGATCGGCTGCAGGACTGCGCTCGAATAAAGCCCCGCCCGCCAGAACACGAAGAAGCCCAGCCCGACACCGGCCAGCCCCATCGGAAACTGCCAGAGGCTCCGTTTCACAGACAGGATCACCGAGACGAGCGTGAACGCCGTCGCTGCAATCTCCAGCGGATCGGTCATGCCAAATACCAGCGAGTTCCCGGCTATCCCCGTCGGCAACCTGCCGTGCGCCGGCTGCGCCCGCAATGGCGGGCGACAAAGCGCCTTTCCCTGCCAAGTGTTGCCACCTGCCAACTGTTGCATCCGCCCAAACAGGGCTAGAGATCGCCGCATGAACGACGCCTCGCCGGCTTCCGACATCCCCAGAACCAGGACCGGGCCGGTGAAGCCCGGCCCGTGGCGGATTGCGGACATCGTCGATGGCCGCAAGCTGCGAATCCAGCTGACCGCCGCCGCCCTCGACAATGGCTCGGACCCGATCGCCCAGCGCAAGCGTGCGCTCGACCTGATCCACGCAGCCCTGTTCCGCGGCCGCATGATCGCGCAGGACCGGCTGGAGGAGGGCGCGGACGGCCTCGATACGGCGGGGCTCATGTCCGGGGTGATGGATGAGGCGCTGTCGGCGCTCTACGATTTTACGGTCGTCCACATTTTCCGCGCTCACAATCCGACCGAAGCGGAGCGGATGGCGGTGGTGGCGGTAGGGGGGTATGGGCGGAGCGTGCTGGCGCCGTCGTCGGACGTCGATCTGCTGTTC
>JANOKS010000067.1:0-39525 GCA_031419455.1 Alphaproteobacteria bacterium | reverse complement strand
CGCCCGCCGCATCGACGCGCTCCAGCGCATTCTCGCCAACCCCTGGCCGGCCATCCGCCGCCTCGCCCGCCGCATCGCATCAATCCCGCCCGGCTATTTCACCGCGCCCTGGCCCCGCCGCTATCGCGCCGTGCGCTGGGCCCAGGGCTGCCGCGAATTCTACAACGCCTGCATTCTTGCGAAGCCCGCCTTCCGCGCATGGCGCCGCGCCTACGGCCTGCCGCCACATGATCCGGGATAGCCGCCCGTCGTCGCCGCCTGTCTCCCGAAGCCGAAGGCGCAGGGAGAAACCCGCAGCCACCTGCGGGAACGCGGACGCGTGTCCGCCCGATAGACCCCCTCCGTCACGCCGCTTCGCGGCGCGCCACCTCCCCCAGTCGCGTGGCGTCTGGTGGAGGCAAGCACCGCGCGCATTCCACCCTCAGTCGCCACCCGACTGGGGGAGGTGGATCGCGCGTTCTTCACGCGCGAGACGGAGGGGGTCTCACGTCAAGGCTAAGCGTCCCGCCCCACCCCCTAGACGCGCGTGCAAATCTGGAGACCATGGCGCCATGAACCGTCGCCAATTCCTCGCCACATCCGTCGCCACCGCCGCACTGGCGGCTTGCGCATCGCCTCCTCTTGCGAGCGCCTACACGCGCAAACCGAACATCATCGTCATCCTCGCCGACGATCTCGGCTATGGCGATCTCGGCGTGTCCGGCAATGGCGTGATCCGTACACCGAACATCGACCGCATGGCCGCCGAGGGCGCGCGGCTCACGACCTTCTACGCCTCCGCCAATGTCTGCACGCCCTCGCGCGCCGGCCTGCTCACCGGCCGTTATCCGATCCGCACCGGCCTCGCGCGCGATGTGATCCGCCAGACAGACACGCACGGCCTGCCGCTCTCCGAGATCACCATCGCCGAAGCGCTCAAGCCCGAATACTCGACGGCGCTCGTCGGCAAGTGGCACCTGGGCCACGTCGCGCCCTTCTGGCCGCCGACGCGCCAGGGGTTCGACCTGTTCTCCGGCCTGCCCTACAGCCACGACATGAAACCGATCACGTACTACGCCGCCGGCCCGGGCGTCGAACTGACCGAAGAGCCGATGGCGATGGATCGCCTCACCGAAAAATTCTTCGCCCGCGGCCTCGATTTCGTCGACGCCAACAAGGACCGCCCTTTCTTCCTGCTGCTCACGCTCACCGCCCCGCACGTCCCCCTCGATCCGCATCCCGATCATGACGGCAAGAGCGCCGCGGCCGAATACGGAGACGTGGTCGAGGAGATCGACACGAACATCGGCCGCCTCATGGCGAAGCTGAAACAGCACGGCATCGACGAGGACACGCTCGTGATCCTCACCTCCGACAATGGCCCATGGTGGGAAGGCTCCGCTGGCGGCCTGCGCGATCGCAAGGGCGGCGCCGGATGGGAAGGCGGCTACCGCGTGCCCTTCATCGCGCGACAGCCCGGCCGCATCCCCGCCGGAATCGTCAACGACGCCATGGCGATGAACACCGACCTCCTCCCGACGCTGGCCGCCTGGTGCGGCGCGCCTCCGGTCGCAGCTGAACTCGACGGCAGGGACATCAGCGCGCTCCTCACCACGCGCGGCGCCGCCTCACCGCATGACGAACTGCTGCTCTTCATCAACGAGGAGATCGCCGCCATCCGCACGCAACGCTGGAAATACGTCGTACGCTCGCACTACCGCTCACTCGACGCCCAGCTCGACCTGCCCGGCCGCACCGACTGGCCCGTCCTCGTCGACATCGCGAACGACCCCGCCGAATCCTACGACGTCTCGTCCCGCCATCCCGACATACTGGCCGACCTGACGGCGCGGCTCCAACGCGCGCGCGAAAAGTTCGCGCCGCTGAAGACCCCGCAGCCTGGCTAAACCTACACATGCTTGCGTGTGTCGCCCTCCGCCCGTAACCAGCGATCATGGCCGTCTACACCGACATCGACGACATCTCGCTCACCGCCCTGCTCGACGAATACGATCTCGGGCCGCCGCTGGCGTTCAAGGGTATTGCGGAAGGCGTCGAGAATTCCAACTTCCTGCTTGAGACTTCCAAAGGCCGCTACATCCTGACGGTGTTCGAGAAGCGCGCGAGACGCGAGGACCTGCCCTTCTTCATGGGCATGATGGGCCACCTCGCCGCGAAGGGTTTCCCCGCCCCTCTGCCCGTGCCCGCGAAAGACGGCAATCCGCTCCGCACCGTGCAGGGCAAGCCGGCCGTGATCTGCACCTTCCTGCAAGGCATGAGCCCGCGCCGCCCGGACGCAGACCAGTGCCGCGCGCTCGGCCAGGCGCTTGGGCGGTTCCATGTGGCGCTCGGTGATTTCCGCCTGCGCCGGCCGAACGATCTGTCCATCGGCGCATGGCCGGCGCTATGGAACGGACGCGGCGCCGAAGCGGATGCACTTTCACCCGGCCTGTCATCGCAGATCGATGGCGACATCGACTTCCTGAAATCCAACTGGCCGAAGAGCCTGCCCGGCGGCGCCATCCACGCCGACCTGTTTCCGGACAACACCTTCTTCCTCGATGGCAAGCTCTCAGGCGTCATCGACTTCTACTTCGCCTGCTCCGACTTCCTCGCCTACGATATCGCCGTCTGCCTCAACGCCTGGTGTTTCGAGCGCCGCGGCGAGTTCAACCTGACGAAAGGCCGCGCGCTCATCTCCAGCTACGAAACCATGCGCCGCCTCGAACCGCGCGAACGCGCGGCAATCCCCATCCTCGCCCGCGGCGCCGCGATGCGCTTCTTCCTCACCCGCCTCGTCGATCTCGCCGCCACCCCAAAAGACGCCCTCGTAAAGCCCCACAATCCCCTCGACTACGCCGAACGCCTCGGCTTCCACCGCCAGGCAAAGTCGCCGGAGGATTATGGGTCGTGAGGGAAGAACGGGTCGAGGGAGATGGTTTGGGGCGCACGCTGCGAATCGCGCTCGCCTTCCTGCTGCCTGCCGCTGTCGGCGGCCTCGTCGGCAGCCTGATCCTTTCGTTCACTCTGTACAGCGAAGTCGTGAGCGAACCCGCCGACGAGGATCAGGTCTTCGTCATCACACGTACCGGCATGCTGTTTCTGGGCACGATGCTCGGCGCAACATGGGGCCAACTTGCGACCTTGATTATCGGTCTGCCAGCCCACAACTGGCTGATGCACAACACGCGCCGGCTCGCATGGATGTACCTCATTGCTGGTAGTGCGGCAGGTTTGATTTTTGGTGTGCTTTTCTTTGGGCCAGTATTTTTCGGGGCGACATTTCCGCCCATAACTGGATTGGCGTGGATCATGCTGACCGGCGTGGTGGCCGGCGCCGCCGCCCTGACCTTCTGGCTCATCCGGCGTCCCGACAAGGACGTCCGCTTGAATCAGTCCGGGTCGAACTCCACATCTGCGTAGATTTCTGTCATCGGCAGGCTGACCGACAGCGAAGCGAGTTCGATGACGCCGTCGAGGCCTTGCAGATTCAGTTCCGTCCAGTTTTCATCGCTCGAATTGCGGCTGTAGACGACAACGTCGGCGGCAGCTTGCTCGATCAACACGATACTAAGGAGCCCCGCAAGCGCACGATACTCGTTGAGCTTCTTCACGAGGTCGATTTGCCGCGTCGATGGTGAAAGCACTTCAAAGACAGCCGTCGGCTGGCTGGCTTCGAGCATGTCGTTCCGACGGTCGCCGCAATCCATGAGTACATCTGGCCTGCGCATAATGCGCCGCTTGGTCCGAACCGCGAAATCGGCGCTGCGTGGGCGGCATGGCTTTCCTTTCAGCCGACCATGCAAGGCCGCCGTTATGTTGACCACGATCTGGTCGTGACGATCGCTCGCCCCCGCCATCGCGACGATCTCGCCATCGACGAGTTCATAGCGGCCCTCCTGCTTTGCGCACCAGGCCAGGAATTCGTCGGCTTCCATAAGTCTTTCGGCGGCGCCAGCCATGCATAATCTCCGAGCCTTCATTATAGCATGACTTTTCACAAACGCACCCTGCCGTCCTGCTTGACGCCGCCCGCAAACGCCCCGACCTCATCGGCATGGCTGATGGAATCGAGATTTGGACGGATGGCGCATGCTCGGGGAATCCCGGCCCCGGCGGTTGGGGCGTGCTGATGCGCGCCGATGGCGTCGAGACGGAGCTGCACGGCGGCGAGCCAAGCACGACCAACAACCGCATGGAATTGATGGCCGCCATCTCGGCGCTGGAGACGCATCCGAAGGGCGCGAAGATCACCCTCCACACGGACTCCACCTATGTGAAGGACGGTCTGACCAAATGGATCCTTGGCTGGAAGCGCAATGGCTGGAAGACGGCCGACAGGAAGCCGGTGAAGAACCAGGATCTCTGGGTGCGCCTCGATGCGGCCGCCGCCTCACACAAGGTGGACTGGCGCTGGGTGAAGGGTCATTCGGGCCACGCCGAGAATGACCGGGCCGATGCGCTCGCCCGCCTCGGATGCGAGGAAAATCGACCACGGCGATAGGTCATGTTGCAAACGGGGCCTGAGACCCCATGTTTTTGCAGCCGCGCCTCGGCTGGTGTAGCCTGCTGTCGAAGCCGGGATGGACCATGAACGTCGAACTCGCCGAAGAACGCATTCTCCTGCTGCCCGACCAGCTCGGCGCAGCGCAGGCGGAGAGCCGTGCATGGTCGAAGCGCACGGATGCATTCGGCGCCTTCGCGAAACTGGGCGGATTTCTTCAGAAGCCGAAGGACGAGGATTTCGAGATCGTCTATCGCGAGCTGCGCCTGCAGCCCTTCTGGCGGCTCAGCGCCGCGACGACTTACGTCTACGAGCGCCAGCGCGAGCACAGGTTGAAGCTTGCGCCGGAAGTGCAGTCTGTTTCTGTCGGCGGGCAATCGTTTGCTTCAGCAGACAGGGAAGCGACCGTCACGGTGACCGAATGCTGCAACGAGAGCAGCCAGAAAGAGTGGCTCTACGACGGCATCACCAAGAAGGGCGACCTGGGGCTCAAGCCCTATCTCGCATTCGCCTACCAGCAGGTCACTGCGGAAGACCTGAACGCGCGCGCTCGGGCGGGCGACATCGTGGTGCCGCCGCAGGCGAAGGCGTCGATGCTGGCGCGCGAGGTGATCTCGCGCTCGATCCGCAAGATCGAGGCTGATCGCATCATCGAGGAGAAGGTGCATCTCGAAGCGATCGACCTGTTCTACCGTCCCGTCTACGCCGTGCGGTACAGATGGCAGCAGAAGGAGGCGGTGGTCGAGGTCGATGCGGTAACCGGCGAAACGCAGACGGGCGGCGCGACGTTCGAGGCCTATGTCGGCAAGCTGGTGGACCGTGACTTCCTGCTTGATGCCGGCGTCGAAGCGGCCAACATGTTTATCCCCGGCGTGAACCTCGCCAAGATCATCGTCTCGAAGGGACTAAAGTTCGGCGCGAAGGCCTGAGACATCGAGCGCACGATAGGACGCGCCCTTGATCTTGGTGTCCTTCGTGCAAGCCTTTGTGTCTTCGTGTTGCAATCTGAAGTGAAACACAAAGGCACGAAGCTTAGCACAAAGAACACGAAGGCTACCTGTCGCTCCAGATTGCGTTCGCACCATCAGCCCAGCTTGACCTTCAGCATGCCCTGCTCCGACCCCGTCACGATGATCTGGTCGCCCTCGACGATCACGGTGTCGTCGGACTGCATCGCCAGCCACACCGTATCGCCAAGCTTCACCTTGCCCCTGCCCATGTCGAAATTCGTGGCCGCCTCGCCACGCTGGCCAAGCATGCTGGCAAACCGATCGTTGAGATTCGGATGCGACGTTGTCCTGTTGCGCAGGCCCTTGAACAGCGTGCGGCCGGAAATAACGAAGACGATGGCAACAATGCCGAAGAATGTCAGCTGGCCCGCCCAGCCATTCATCGGCGCAGGGGCGATCAGCACGAACAGCGCGGTCAGGAAAGCGCCCGCCGCGATCCAGAGCAGGTCAAATGTGCCGACCGCGACCTCGATCGCCAGCAGCACAATGCCGAGCCCGATCCAGTGCCAGATGGTGAGCCCTTCGAGAAAGCCGATCACCGCATCCATGGCTAGCTCCGCGTGACGAACGGACTGCCGGCGGGGCCACCACCACGCGGCGTCTGCGGCGGCGTGTCGGGTCCGCGCTTCACATTGTCAGTCAGCGCCTTCACGCCCTCGATCGCGCCGACGAGCCCGGCGAAGTCGGCAGGCACGATCACCGTGCGCTGCTGCGGCGAGCTTGCAAGCTTGGCGAACGCCTCCACATATTTGAGGCCGAGGAAGTAGTTGATCGCATTCACATCGCCCTTGGCGATGGCTTCGGAGACGACCTCGGTGGCTTTCGCTTCGGCTTCCGCTGCACGCTCGCGCGCTTCGGCGTCCCGGAACGCTGCTTCGCGGCGGCCCTCGGCCTCGAGGATCTGCGACTGCTTCTGGCCCTCCGCCTTGAGGATGGCGGAGGCGCGGTCGCCCTCGGCTTCGAGAATCTGTGCGCGCTTCAGGCGTTCGGCCTTCATCTGCCGGGCCATCGCCTCGGTGATGTCCGCCGGCGGCGTCAGATCCTTGATCTCGATGCGGGTGACCTTGACGCCCCATGGCTGCGTCGCCGAATCGATCACCGACAGGAGGCGTGCATTGATGTCGTCGCGGTTGGACAAGACCTGGTCGAGGTCCATAGAACCGACCACCGTCCTGATGTTGGTCATCGAGAGGTTGCTGATCGCGCGGATCAGGTCGTTCACCTCGTAGGCCGCCGGAACCGGGTCGACAATCTGCGTGAACACGACGGCGTCGCACGACACCATCGCATTGTCCTTGGTGATGACTTCCTGGGTCGGGATGTCGAGGACGTTCTCCATCATGTTCAGCCTGTGGCCGATGCGGTCCACGAACGGCATGATGAAAGCGAGGCCAGGCTGCAGCGTGCGCGTGTAGCGCCCGAACTGCTCGACCGTGAACTGATAGCCCTGCGGCACCACCTTCACGGCGCTGAAGATCAGGATCACGCCGAAGAAGACAAGCAGGATCGGGACGATCAGTCCGACGCTGTTCGCGAATTCAAAGCCGAAGTCCATCCCGCCCACTCCTCAATGCTGATGGAGGCTAGGCACGGGGACGGAGTGGGTCAATGGCAGGCTAGAGCTGGCCCATCATGTAGTCGGCTGACGACACCTCGAACTCGCCCGGCTTCTCGACATTGAGCTGCTTCACCACGCCGTCCTCGACGATCATGGAATAGCGCTGCGAGCGCGAGCCCATGCCGAATTTCGAGCCATCCATCTCGAGGCCGATGGCCTTGGCGAAGACGCCGTTTCCGTCAGCCAGCATCACGACGTCATCGCCGACCTTCTGGTCCTTGCCCCAGGCGTTCATCACGAACACGTCGTTCACCGCCACGCAGGCGATCACATCGACGCCCTTGGCCCGGAACTCGGCAGCCTTCTCGGTGTAGCCCGGCAGGTGGCGCGCCGAGCAGGTCGGCGTGAAGGCGCCGGGCACCGCAAACAGCGCGACCTTCTTGCCCCCGGTCAACTCGGCGAGCGTCATGCTGCCCGGCTTGCCGTCTTTCATCACGCCGAAGGTGGCCTCCGGCAATTTGTCGCCTACCTTGATCGTCATGGTCAGTGTCCTTCGCGGGAATTCATGAGTCAGACAGCATCTAGTGGATTTTTCTCGAAAAGCGAATCCGTTTCGGCTTCACGGATAGCCGCTTGCCCCATACCCGCTTGCCATGGCCGCCCCGAAAGCCCAGCATGCCCGATCCGCCCAATCCTGAGAGGCCCGTTCGCTTGGAAGGTTCACTTGCCGGAAAGCTGCTGATCGCCGCCCCGGCGATCGAGGACCCCCGGTTCAGCCGGGCGATCATCCTCGTCTGCACGCATAATTCCGACCACGCGATGGGCATCGTCCTCAACAAGGCGAGCGAAGAAGACAAGCTCCCCGAACTGCTGGACCAGCTCGGCGTCGACGGCCACGACGCGCCTGATGACGCACATATTCTGATGGGCGGGCCGGTGGGCCGGGAGCGGGGCTTCGTGCTCCACTCCGAAGACTATGACAGCGAAGGCGCGACGCTGGCGATCTGCGAAGGCGTCTGCCTCACGGCGACGCGGGATATCCTCCACGCCATGACGTCCGAGACACCGCCCGAACGTTTCGTTCTGGCGCTTGGCTATTCCGGCTGGGGCGCCGGGCAGCTGGAGATGGAACTGGCGGAGAATGTCTGGCTGGTCGGCGAGCCCGACGTGGCGCTGGTCTACGATCCTTCTCTGGACACCAAGTGGGCCCGCGCCCTCGCCCGGATCGGCATTTCGCCAGACCGGCTGCAGATTTCCGGCGGACGCGCCTGAAGCTTGTCCCGAAAGCTTGAGTTAGGGAGCGAGGCCGTCTAGGGCAGGCCCAAGAGAATTTCTCATTCCGTGGGCAGTTCCCCTCTCAAGCTTGGCCGAGGACAAAAGTGAGCGTCGACAAGAACACGGTTCGCAAGGTTGCCCGGCTGGCCCGCATCGCCGTTCCGGAGGAACGTCTCGAGCCGCTGGCCGGCGAGCTCAATGGCATCCTCGCCTGGATCGAGCAGCTGAACGAAGTGGATGTCGATGGCGTCGAGCCTATGACCACGCCCGTCGCCATGACGCTGCCGATGCGCGAGGACGTCATCTCCGACGGAAACATCCGCGACCAGGTGCTGGCCAACGCGCCGAAGTCAGAAGATGGATTCTTCGTCGTCCCCAAGGTGGTCGAGTAGATGTCCGCCGAGAACGTTAGCGAGGATCCCCGCTGGCAGGCGTTCAATCAGAACGGTTTCGCCTGCTCATGTGGCGAGCGTCATGTCGGGCTCTTCCCCGTCAACATGCTGACCCCCGCCGTCTGGGATGGTCCGAAGGACTATGCGCCTGACGAAGAGATCCAGCTCGACCGCACGTTCATTTCGTCGAACTACTGCGTCTGGCAGGGCCAGAATTTCGCGATGAGGATGCGCCTGCCGCTCCAGATGCGCGGCGCGGCGCCGGCCGCCTTCATGTACACGGTCTGGGCCTCGGTTGAACGCCCGAGCCTCGAAGCCTATCTTGCAGCGAAGCAGCAGAATACGCTGAACAACGAGACCCGCTTCCAGGCGCGCCTGGTCAACCGCATCGCCGGCCATCATGACACGTCCAACCTGATGGGCGTCGCGTTCCAGCAGGAAGACGGCTTTCCGCCGCTCCTGCTGCTGGCGGGACAGCAGCCCTACACCAACCGTCCAGACCATCCCATCCTTGTCGAGCAACGACAGGGCATCGGCCTCGACCGCGCCCTCGAACTCTTCGCCGCCTACGGCCACGACATGCGCCCCGCCGCCCCCGCCAACAACAACTGAACGCCGCACACAGATGACCAACCTCACCCAGCTCACACTCGTAGACGCAGTCGACGGCCTCAAGGCGAAGACATTCTCCTCGCAGGAGATCACGCAGGCCTTCCTGACGCAGATCGACAAGTCGAACGACACGCTCAACGCCTATGTCGTCGTCACCGCCGACAAGGCGATGGGCATGGCGAAGGCGTCCGACGCGAAACTGTCCAAGGGCCAGGGCGGCAAGCTCGAAGGCGCGCCGCTCGGCATCAAGGACCTGTTCTGCACCAAGGGCGTCCGCACCACGGCCTGCTCGAACATCCTCGGCGAATTCACGCCGACCTATGAGAGCACGGTCACGCAGAACCTGTGGGACCAGGGCGCGGTCATGCTGGGCAAGCTCAACATGGACGAGTTCGCCATGGGCTCTGACAACGGCACATCGCGCTTCGGCCCGCCGACAAATCCGTGGCGGCGCAAGAACTCGAACGTGCAGCTGACATCCGGTGGCTCGTCCGGCGGTTCTGCGACGGCGGTTTCGGCCGACCTCTGCCTCGCCGCCACCGCATCCGACACCGGCGGCTCGATCCGCCAGCCCGCAGCCTTCACAGGCATCGTCGGCATCAAGCCGACCTACGGCCGCGCCAGCCGCTATGGCATGGTGGCGTTCGCGTCCTCGCTCGATCAGGCTGGCCCCCTCGCCAGAACGGTGAAGGACGCGGCCCTGATGCTCGAAGTGATGTGCTCGGGCGATAGCAAGGATTCCACCAGCCTGCACCTGCCCGTGCCCGAGTGGACGAAGTCCGTCGGCAAATCGATCAAGGGCATGAAGATCGGCGTGCCAAAAGAATACCGCGTCGATGGCATGCCGGAAGAAATCGAAAAGCTCTGGCGCCAGGGCATCGCCTGGCTGAAAGCCGCCGGCGCCGAGATCGTTGATGTCTCCCTGCCCCACACCAAATACGCCCTCCCGGCCTACTACATCGTCGCCCCCGCCGAGGCCTCGTCGAACCTCGCCCGCTATGACGGCATCCGTTATGGCGCACGCCAGAATGGCGACGGCTCGCTGACCTCGACCTACGAGACCACACGCGCCAAGGGCTTCGGCGCCGAAGTGCAGCGCCGCCTGCTGATTGGCACCTACGTCCTCAGCGCCGGGTACTACGACGCATACTATCTGCGGGCGCAGAAAGTGCGGACGCGGATTCTCCAGGACTTCGAGGAAGCCTTCAAACAGTGCGACGCGCTGCTGACCCCGGCCACGCCAAGCGCGGCATTCGGCTATGGCGAGAAGGGCGATGATCCGGTCGCGATGTATCTCAACGACATCTTCACCGTCACCGCCAACCTCGCCGGCCTGCCCGCCATCGCCATGCCCGCAGGCCTCGACGCCCAGGGCCTGCCGCTCGGCCTGCAGGTGATCGGCAAGGCGCTCGACGAAGACGCCTGCTTCAAGGTCGCCGCCGCCATCGAAGACGCCGCCGCCTTCAAGGCGCGGCCGCAGAAGTGGTGGTAGGCGCTCGCAGAGAGAGAACAACAATGACGTCAAGATTTGCGAAAGCGTTTTTGCTGATCGCGCTGCTTTATCTGTTGGCTACAGCTGGAGATATGTGGCTCGCCATTCAGTTGGTGACTGACGCCTATGACTCAACTCAGAACAAGATCTTCCAGATTGCTGGAGCGATCGGCTATTGGGCTCTCGATCCCGTATTCATGTGCGCCGCCGCCGTGATGATCGAATTCCTTGAGCGTATCTGGCGCGAGCTTGCCAAGCGCAACGCAGCCGCGGCGGAAGAGCGGCGTTCCTGATGCGTCCCCAGCCTTCCCCCGCAATCATGTCGCTATCCGGCGCGATCCCCGCGATCTCGATCGCCGCCGGGCTGCTCTCCCTGTCGCCCGACAGCGCGCTTCGTCAGGAATACTGGCCTTGGCTGCCGCTGGTCACGCTCGCTGTCGGAATGGCGTTCAGCTTGTTCTTCTGGTTCGTCCTCGCACCCCGCCGCAAGCGCAAGGACTGAGCATTTCGCCTGTTCAGCGCAGCTAATGAAACCGTCGCGTTGACCTTGCCGCAATCGCGGGCTTTGTGCGACGCATGATAAGCTTCGACGATTCAATTGACCTTCAGCCCGCCGGCGAGAACCTTTGGCGCGGCGAGGTCGATCCGGCCTACAAGGGCTTCGGCAGCCAGTTCGGCGGCTGGACCGGCGCCGCCCTCCTCAAGGGCGCGATGGTCGAGCCGGGCGTCAACGGCGATCCGCTGTCGCTGAGCGTCCTCTTCATCGACGCAATCGGCGACGGCCCGTATGAGATTTCCACACGCTTGCTGCGATCCGGCGCGCGCCTGCAGTTCTGGCGCTCCGAACTCAGCCAGCGCGGCCGCATTTGCGCGCACGCCCAAGCCACGTTCGGCGTCCGGCGCGAGACCACGCGCTTCACCGATGCGGTGATGCCGGATGCGCCGCCCCCGGATTCCGACTGGCTAGCGGAATGGACGCCGCCCGCGGGCTTTGGCGCGCAATTCCAGACACGCTGGATCACGCCCACGCCCCGCTCACCCGACCTCGATCGCAGCAAGCCCGCAAGCTCGCTGGTCTGGCAACGCGACCGCGCCGGCCGCCCGCTCGACACGCTGATGCTTGCAGCCCTCGCCGACCTCGCCCCGCCGCGCGTGATCTGGAAGCGCGACGCGATCTCAGGCTCGGCAACAGTCTCGATGACCACGCACTTCCACGCGACGCCAGAAGAGATGACCGCTGTCGGCTCCCGCTTTATCCTCAGTGAAGTGCACTGCCGCCGCTGCGAAGGCGGCTATTTCGACCACGAGCTGAAGCTCTGGTCGCCGGATGGCGCACTCCTGGCGACCAGCGAACAGGTCGCCGCCTACCGCGACTAATCGCTACTGGGGTTTGCCGAGCAGCGCGTTGATCGGAAGCTTGCCATCTGCCGGTGTATAGCCGCCGAAGTTGATCGCGCTCGCCTGCCTGATCGCTTCTTCCTCGCTGAGCCCCTTGTGCTTCACGAGGTAGGCCGCCCACATATGGCTGGCGCGCCAGCCGACGGTGCAGTGAAGCAGCACATCGCCATCGGCCTTCGCGATGGCGTCAGCCACCTTGTCGACAGCTTCGGGCGTATACGGCGTGTCCGGTCCGCCGAGCGGAACGTGGACATAGTTGATCCCCAGCTCTTTCGTAAGCGCGGCTTCGTCGAATGGCACCTGCTTGCGGTTGTCCATCTCCTGCTGCGTGCGCAGGTTGATGATCGTCTTGACGCCCTTGGCCTGCAGATCGCGCACAGCCTGCTCGCTCGGCTGACCCGACACATAGACCGGGCCAGCGTCCGTGTAGACCGACTGATATCCAGCGGCCTTGGCATCGAGCTTCTCGGGAAACTTGATGGCGTCCTGCGCAAACGCAGGCGCGGTCATCAGGCAGGCAGTCAGGGCGAGGAAAACAAGACGCATGGGGGCGCTCCCGAAGGTTTCCGGGAATAGGCCCTCGCCCCGCCCGGTTTGCAAGTGACGCCCGCATCACGGATCGCGGCGTATGCAGCATTGTGAGCAGCGGGGTTATTCGCTAGGGCACAGGCCATGCCGATTGTCGCATTGCAGGAACTGCCGCCCCGCGGGCCGCTGCTGGGGCTGGACCCCGGAACGAAAACCATCGGCGTCGCGGCGTGCGATTCCGGCCGCCTGATCGCCAGCCCCGTCGAGGGCATCACGCGCGGCAAGAAGCTCGCCCCGTCGCTGGACCGGATCTTTGCGCTCTACGACCTGCGCCAGTGCGTTGGCCTGGTGATGGGCCAGCCGATCAACATGGACGGAACTGAAGGCCCTCGCTCGCAATCCGCACGGTCGCTGGCGCAGAACATCCTGCAACGGCGGGACATTCCGCTGGCGCTATGGGACGAACGGCTGTCCTCCGCCGGCGCGGAGCGCGCACTCCTGGAAGCAGACGCCAGCCGTGCGCGCCGCGACGAGGTGATCGACAAGCTCGCCGCCGCCTGGATCCTGCAGGGCGCAATCGACCGGCTGCACAACCCGTCTTGATTTCGGCGCTTATGGTTAGCAAATCGCTGAGCTTTCAGCTCCCGCTTGCCGACTCTCCACCACATCGCTATGACCCCCCAAATCGCGGGCAATCATCATGGCGGACTACGCCTTCCCCCATCGGCACCTTCTGGGTATCGAGGGCCTGAACCGGCTCGACATCGAGACATTGCTGGAGCTGGGCGACAGGTATGTCGAGCTCAACCGCAGTCGTGTGAAACACGCGGACGTGCTGGCGGGGCGCACGCTGGTCAACCTGTTCTTCGAGAACTCCACCCGCACGCAGGGATCGTTCGAGATCGCCGGGCGTCGGCTGGGTGCCGACGTGGTCACCATGCCCATCGCCACGTCGTCCGTGAAGAAAGGCGAGACGCTGATCGACACGGCGATGACGCTGAATGCGATGCGGCCGGACCTGCTGGTGATCCGGCACGGTTCTTCGGGAGCGGTGAAGCTGCTGTCGCGCAAGGTCGATTGTGCGGTGATCAATGCAGGCGATGGCACACACGAACACCCGACGCAGGCGCTGCTGGATGCGCTGACCATCCGGCGGCGCGTGGGCGACATCGGCGGCATGCGGATCGCGATCTGCGGCGACATACTCCATAGCCGCGTCGCGCGCTCCAACGTGGCCTGCCTCAACGTGCTTGGCGCAGAGGTTCGTCTCATCGCCCCGCGCACGCTCACCCCGCCGGGCGCAGCCGACTGGGGCGCGGAGGTATTCACCGACATGCGCAAGGGCCTCGCGGGCTGCGATGTCGTGATGATGCTGCGGCTCCAGCAGGAGCGGATGGATGGCGCCTATCTGCCGTCAGCGCGCGAGTATTTCCACTTCTGGGGCCTCGACGAGGACAAGCTGAGTCACGCAAATCCCAACGCCTTCGTGATGCACCCCGGCCCGATGAATCGCGGTGTCGAGATCGAGAGCGGCATCGCCGACCACAAGACGCGCTCGCTGATCACCGAACAGGTCGAGATGGGCGTCGCGATCCGCATGGCTGTGCTTGAGACGCTGGCGAGGAACGCCCCCGACATTGGAGCGAAAAACCAATGACCGGACGGACCGTCATCTACAATGCGCGCGTCATCGACCCAGCCTCGGGCCTCGACGAAAAAGGCGGCGTGCTGATCGAGAATGGCGTGATCGCCGACGTCGGCGCAGGCATCGCGAAGACCACGGCAGGCGACGTGAAGATCGACGCCAGGGGCAAGGCGCTCGCCCCCGGTCTCATTGATCTGCGGGTCAAGACGGGCGAGCCGGGGGCCGAGAACAAGGAAACGCTGGCGACCGCGGGCGATGCTGCGGCAGCAGGGGGCGTCACGACCTTTGTGGTCATGCCCGACACCAACCCGGTGATCGACAGCGTTGCGCTGGTAGACTTCATCACGCGGCGCGCCGAGAGCGTCGCGAAGGTGAAGGTGCTGCCGACGGCCGGACTGACCATCGGCCTCGACGGCCTGAAGATGGCCGAGATCGGGCTCATCCGCGAAGCCGGCGCGGCGTTCTTCACCAATGGCGACAAGCCGGTGGAAGATGCAGGCGTGCTGCGCAGGGCAATGACCTATGCCGCGAGTTTCGATGCGCTGGTGGCGTCTCGCCCGGATACGCCAGCCCTGTCGAAGAATACGGTGATGAACGCGGGCGCCTTCGCTGCAAGGCTCGGCGTGCGCGGGACGCCGCTGGAGGCGGAATGGATCGCGCTCGAGCGGGACCTGATGCTGGCCGAAACAACAGGCGTACGCCTGCTCGCCGACTGCATCTCGACGGCGCGGTCTCTCGCGGCAGTGGAGCGCGCTCGCAAGGCGGGCGTGAAGGTCGCATGCTCGGTGGCGAGCTACTCGCTGTTCTTCAACGAACTCGATGTCGGAGACTATCTCACCTACTGCAAGGTGCAGCCGCCCTTCCGCGGCGAGGCGGATCGCATGGCGCTGATCGACGGCCTGAAGCGCGGCGCAATTGATGCCGTGGTCTCCGCCCACGATCCGCAGCCGACCGAGGACAAACGCCTGCCGATCGCGGATGCGGCTTACGGCGCGGTCGGGCTGGAGACGCTGCTGCCCGCCCTGCTCAGCATTGCGCTGCGCGAGGAAATCCCGCTGGCCGTCGCGCTGAAGCCTGTCACCAGCGGACCGGCGGACCTGCTGGGTCTTCCGCAAGGCCGTCTGGCGAAAGGCGCGCCTGCGGATCTCGTGCTGTTCGATCACGCCGCGCCATGGGCGTGCGACCGAGATGATCTGTCCTCGCGCTCGAAAAACTCGCCGTTCGATGGCCGCAAGCTCGAAGGCCGCGTACTGCGCACCTGGGTTAATGGGGCAACGGTGTTTGAGCGAGGCTAGTTCGCCGCCAGCACGCCCGCCTTCCAGTCTATAACGAAGCCATCGCGCAGGGCGTCCAGACCGAGGATGCCGTGGCGCTCTTCATTCGATGTGTCGTGGACGTCGGCGTTCGACAGCGTTACCGCCTTCTCGCCGATCTTGACGTTGAGTTTTGCTATGCGCCGCGTGTTGTCGCTGGTCACCGTGCCGCCGGCGCCGCCGCGCTGCGAAGTGACGGTGGCCGCGCCCTCCACCAGCGCCGGATGGTCCTGCAGCAGGCGCCCCTCGAACGACGTCTTCTGAGCGCCGCTGTCGATCAGCATGGAAAGCCGCGCCGGCTTGCCCGCCACATCGACGCCGAGGCCCATCAGGGGCGCCATGCCGTTGTAGAGGATGTTGCGGGAGACGCTGACAGCCGGCGCTTCGTCACCGAACACGAACACTTCCTTGCCATCAACCTTGATGACGCCGATGCGGCCCATCTCGAAGAACACCGGCATGCCGAGGATCGCCTCGATCGTGTAGGCGCCATTGGCGAAGGACAGGTCCTTGTCCGGCAGGACGATGAACACGACGCTGGAGAAGTCCGCGCCGCCTATCGTCAGATGCTCCGCAACGCCAAGCCGCGAAGCCACCGCATCACGGCTGGATGAGCCGACGCTGACATTTGCCTCCAGCATGCGCAGACCCATGCACTTGGCGAGACTTTCGGTGATGGCGGAGAAGTTGGCGCCCGTGTCGAGTATCGTCCCCGCGCTGACGCCGCCGATGGTCATCTCCGCGCGCATCAGTCCGGCAAGATCGCGCTTCACCGCAGCGTGGCCGGAGGGGCTCGCCCGCGCGCGCGTAGGCGCGACACCCGAAAGGCCGCGAAAGAAATCCAGCGCCTGCTGCAGCGAGGCCGACGGCGGATCGAGCTGGCTAGCCGCTTCTCCCGCGCCGACAGCGGCCATGAAGGCGCCCTGCCGTGCATAGAGCGACATCAGCTCCCACAGGCAAGCGGCGCGCAGCCTGGGATCGGATTGCAAGCCGGCCGCAAGCGTCAGTGCGATCGCAGCTTCATCGTCGTGCATCGTCCAGGACAGCTCGACGGCTTCGGCCAGCTGGCGCTCGGCCGGCGTTCCTGAGGCGCCCTCGCTGCGAAGCGTGTCGAGATTCACGGTTTCCATCGCCGCGCGCAGGCCATCGGGCGAGGCCAAGGCTGCGCTGGCCGCCAGTGTGGCGATTGCTGCGGAGGTGCAGAAATCACGGAAAAGGCAGGCAAAGCGAAGCATGGCGTCCTCCGGCCGCCAGCTAGCATGGCGTGGCGCGGGTGAGGAAGAACCGATTGGCAGGCCCCGCCCGCGCCCCTAAACAGGCCGGCGGGGCGACTGACCTGAAGGGGCGGCATGACCATCGACTGGATCGGCTATCTGGCGGCCATGGTGGGCGGCTATCTGCTGGGCTCCATTCCGTTCGGGCTCGTGATCACGAAGCTGGCCGGGCTGGGCGACATTCGCGCTATCGGCTCCGGCAATATCGGCGCGACCAATGTGCTGCGGACGGGGCGCAAGGATCTCGCGGCGGCGACGCTGCTGCTGGATGCGGGCAAGGCGGGGCTGGCGTTCTGGCTATGCGTGTGGGGCGTCAGCGCTTATGGCGCGAGCGTTGGCGCGATCTACTATCCGGGGTCGATCAACACGGTGGGACTGATCGGCGGCGCGTTCGCCTTCATCGGACACTGCTATCCGGTGTGGCTGAAATTCAAGGGCGGCAAGGGCGTCGCCACCTATGTCGGCCTGCTTCTCGCCGGCATGTGGCAGGTCGGCCTGGCGTTCTGCGCGATCTGGCTGGTGTCGGCCGCCCTGTTCCGCATGTCGTCTTTCGCGGCGCTGGTTGCGACAGCGGCGGCGCCTGTGATCGCATACTTCCTCAACCCGCTGGGTGATGGCTGGATCGTGACGGGGGTGCTGGCCGTGCTGATCTACTGGCGGCACCGCGCCAACATCCAGCGCATCCTCGCCGGGACGGAACCAAAGATCGGCAAGAAGAAAGCCCAACCGACCACCGAAAGCTGAGGCTCAGCGTGCGTTGTTGCGGCAGTAGTTGAGCGCGCCGACGCAATACTGGAAATCTGTCCAGGGCTTCAGCCATTTTTCCGACGCAACGTGCAGTCGCGCGCCTTGCGCTTTGAGCCACGCAATCGCGGCCTTGCGCATCAGCCACACCGGCATGCCGTTGATGCGCCTGCCGCCCGCCGGGATGGACGCGCCGAGAATGTTCGCGCCCTCGCGCTGTGACAGGCACGCCCAGGACTCGCCCAGCGCCCGGTAGTAGTCTGCAACATAGGCCAGCCCGATGCGCTTGGCTGGGATCAGGTGCTTCACCCGCGCGCCAGGCGCCCAATAGCCCTTGTGGCCTTCCAGCAACGCAAGCACGACCGCAGTCTCCTCGCCCAGACGCTTGTGCATAGGCCCGACCCCCAGTTCGGGATCGTACAGCGCCTTCAACTGCTCCTGCCGGCGAACCGCGAAGTTGGCGCCGAAGGGAAGCCGCTGACCTGCATGGGTGAGTTCGATCTCTTCCGCGCCAAAATCGCGGGCTGCATAGATGTGGTCCAGCCAGCCACGATTGCGACACCACCATTGCGGCGGATCGGTCTCGAACACCGGCTCGATGACGCCGCCAAAAACGGTCGCCTCTGGATGCCGCGCGAAGGCGTCGGCGTAGGCGGCGAGCCAGTTCTCGTCGATAATCACATCATCGTCGGTCCAGCAGATATAATCGCCCCTTGCGTTGGCGACGCCGGAATTGCGGGCGTTCGACAGGCCTGGCGTCGCCTCGACGATGCGGCGGATCGGCAGCCTGCCTTCAAAGTCCGCCACCACGTCCGCGGTATGATCGGTGCTGCCATTGTCGACGAGCACGAATTCCCAGGCGAGCCCGTCAGGAATGCGCATGCGCGTCGCGCTCTCCAGCGTGTTGCGCAGCTGCTCGGCGCGGTTGCGCGTGCAAAGAACGACGGAGATCAGCATCGCATGCTCGTGAGGCGGTGGGGTCAGCCCAGCAGCTTCCATGCCATCGCCGCAGCCGTTAACGATGATCTGGGCATTGCCCGTTCGATGCGTTAGGAATTCGCGCGGGAGGGGACGCGGATGCCGCAGGCGCGACGCCGGACACTGACAGGCGCCGAACGCGCCGACTGGCTGCGGCTCTCGCGCACGCGCGGGATCGGGCCGATCACCTTCTTCCACCTGCTGGACCGTTTTGGCGCAGCGGTGGATGTGTTGGCCGAGCTTCCTGCGCTGGCGAAAAAAGCGGGCGGCAGGGCGGAGATCAAGGCGCCCTCCACCGACGAGATCAAGCGCGAAATCGACGAGACGCAGAAGATCGGCGCCTTCCATCTGGCGGCGTGCGAGCCCGACTATTCCGCCTGCCTCGCAGCCATCGATGCGCCGCCCCCTGTGATCGCCGTGCGCGGTCGGCGCGACCTGCTGAACCTGCCATCCATCGCCATGGTCGGCGCGCGCGACGCCTCGGCGGCGGGGCGGCGCATGGCGCGGGACCTTGCGCGCGACCTGGGACAGGCGGGATATGTCGTCGTCTCGGGCATGGCGCGCGGCATCGATGGTGAGGCGCATGCGGCAGCGATGGAGACAGGGACGGTGGCATCGATCGCCGGCGGCATCGACCAGATCTATCCCCCCAGCATGACCAGCTCTACGCGATGCTGGCGCAGCGCGGATGCCTCGTCTCGGAATCCCCGCTGGGTTATGTGGCGCAGGCGCGCGACTTTCCGAAGCGCAACCGTGTGATCTCCGGCCTGTCGCTGGGCACGATCGTGGTCGAAGCCGCGGAACGGTCCGGCAGCCTGATCACGGCGCGGTTCGCGCTGGAACAGGGACGCGAGGTGATGGCTGTCCCCGGCTCGCCACTCGATCCGCGCTGCAAGGGCGCCAACCGGCTCATCAAGCAGGGCGCAGCGCTTATCGAGAGCGCGGACGATGTGCTGCAGGCGATGCAGGGCATTTCCGCGCCAAGCTTCGACGAACCCTTCGCCGATCGCTTCGATGCGCGTGACGCGGACGTGCCGTCCTCCCTGCTCCGCGCCGTCCGCGAAGCACTCTCGCCGACGCCGGTACGCGTCGACGAAATCGTGCGCGCAGTGGATGCTCCCCACCGCCTCGTGCTCGCAGCACTGGCCGAACTGGAGCTTGCGGGCGAGGCCGTGACGCATGTGGGCGGGACAGCGTCACGGGCTGTCTGAGGCGTTGATCTTCATACCGTGCAAATTTTCTCCCCCTACGGGGGAGGGCTGGACCGTCACTGTCCGGCGAATTGACATTCACCGCGTCGGCCCCCACTTTCCGCCGCATCCTCCCCACAAACGCGTTGAAAACACGAGAAAAAATGCAGGTTGTCGTCGTCGAGTCGCCTGGAAAGGTCAAAACCATCAACAAGTACCTGGGGCCCGGGTACAAGGTGATGGCGTCGTACGGCCACATCCGGGACCTGCCCTCGAAAGACGGTTCGGTGAAGCCCGACGAGGACTTCGCGATGACGTGGGACATCGACGGAAAGTCGATCAAGCACGTCAAGGAAATCGCCGATGCGGTGCGCGATGCCGACGGCCTGATCCTCGCAACCGACCCTGATCGCGAGGGCGAGGCGATCTCGTGGCACGTGCTCGAAGCGCTCAACAATCGCAAGGTCTTGAAGGGCAAGACGATCCAGCGCGTGACGTTCAACGCCATCACCAAGCAGGCGGTGACCGAGGCGATCCAGAACCCGCGCCAGATCGACCAGCAGCTTGTGGATGCATATCTCGCCCGCCGCGCGCTCGACTATCTCGTGGGCTTCTCGCTCTCGCCCGTGCTGTGGCGCAAGCTGCCGGGCTCGCGCTCGGCCGGCCGCGTGCAGTCGGTGGCGCTGCGCATCGTTGTCGATCGCGAGATCGAGATCGAGAAGTTCATCACGCAGGAATACTGGAACGTCGCGGCGCGTCTTTCGGTCAACGGATCGGAATTCGAGGCACGGTTGACCGAGCTCGACGGACAGAAGCTGCAGAAATTCTCGCTGCCGAATGCGGAGAGCGCAGCACGCGCCCTCGCCGCCGTTCAGGCCGGCAGCTACAAGGTCGCCTCGGTCGAGGCCAAGCCGCATCGCCGCAATCCGCCGCCGCCCTTCACCACGTCGACGCTGCAACAGGAGGCGGCCCGCAAGCTAGGATTCTCTGCGTCCCGCACCATGCAGGTAGCCCAGCGCCTTTATGAAGGCGTCTCGATCGGCGGAGAAAACACCGGCCTCATCACTTACATGCGTACCGACGGCGTACAGATGGCGGAGGAGGCCTATGCCGCCGCGCGCAGCGCGATCAGCCGTAACTACGGGAAGGAATACATTCCAGACGGCCCGCGCCGCTACACGTCGAAAGCCAAGAACGCGCAGGAAGCGCACGAAGCCGTGCGCCCCACCGACTTCGACCGCAAACCGGGCCAGGTCTCGATGGAGCCCGACATGGCGCGGCTCTACGAACTGATCTGGAAACGCGCCGTCGCATCCCAGATGGAAGCGGCGCAGATCGAACGCACCACCGTTGAAATTCCCTCCAGCGACGGCCGCGCAACGCTGCGCGCCACGGGCCAGGTGATCAAGTTCGACGGCTTCCTGACGCTCTACCAGGAAGGCAAGGACGAGTCCGATGACGAAGATGGCGGCCGCCTTCCCCTCATCAACCAGGGCGACACGCCGAAACTGGTCGAGGCCACGCACACCCAGCACTTCACCGAGCCGCCGCCGCGCTATTCGGAAGCCTCGCTGGTCAAGCGCCTGGAGGAACTCGGCATCGGCCGCCCGTCCACCTACGCCTCCACGCTGTCCACGCTGATCGACCGTGACTATGTGCGGCTGGAGCAGAAGCGTTTCATCCCCGAGGACAAAGGCCGCCTGGTCACGATCTTTCTCGAGAAATTCTTCGCCCGCTATGTTGAGTACGATTTCACCGCCGCACTTGAAGAAAAGCTCGACCTCGTCTCAGACGGCAAGCTGGCCTGGAAAGATTTCCTGCGGGAGTTCTGGACGGAGTTCTCGGCCGCCATCGGAGCCACAACGGAGCTGCGCGTTTCCAACGTGATCGACGCGATCAACGATGTGCTGGGCTCTTACCTCTTCCCGCCCCGCAACGATGCGGATGGCAACGCGGTCGAGCCGCGCCAGTGCCCGACTTGCGGAACGGGCCAGCTGTCGCTGAAGCTCGGCAAGTTCGGCGCGTTCGTCGGCTGCTCGAACTATCCCGAATGCCGCTTCACCCGCCCCTTCGGCGGCGACCCGAACCAGCAGAGCGACATTCCGTCAGACGGCAAGGTCCTCGGCAATGACGAGGGCGGCACGTCCGTGCTTCTGAAGTCTGGTCGCTTCGGCGCCTATGTACAGCTCGGGCCGGACCCCATCGAGAAGGGCGAGAAGCCTCGGCGCTCGTCCATTCCGAACGGCTGGCCTGTTGCCGAACTGAATCTGGAACAGGCGCTGAAGCTGCTGTCCCTGCCGCGCGAAGTGGGCAAGCACCCGGAGGATGGCGAGCCGATCGTCGCCAATCTCGGCCGCTATGGCCCCTATGTGCAGCACATCAAGACCTACGCCAACGTGCCGGATGTGAACGAACTCTTCGAGATCGGCCTCAACCGCGCCGTCACGCTGATCGCCGAAAAACGCGCCGGCAGGGGCGCTGGACGAGGCCGCGGCGCCGCCATCGCCCCGCTCAAGGAACTCGGCAATCACCCTGATGGCGAACCCATCAACCTTTTCAACGGCCGTTACGGCCCCTATCTGAAGCACGGGACGATCAACGCGAACATCCCACGCGGCGCAGACCCGGTCTCGATCACGCTTGAACAGGCGATCGAACTGGTCGACGCCCGCGCGGCCGCAACCCCCTCGACCAAGATGAAGGGCAAGAAGGCCAAGGCGCCAGCCAAGAAGGCTGCCGCCAAATCCACTGGAGAAACGAAATCAACGACCACCAAAAAAGCCGCCGCCAAGAAGGCGCCGGCAAAATCAAGAAGCGCGAAGGCGACAAAAGCGGAAGCATGAGCCGGACGCCACGACCCCCAAAGACTCCCGAAACAGAGGGTCCGCCCACCCGCGAGATCGTCCTCGACTATCTCGCGAAGAACCCGACCCACGGCGCCAAGCGCGATATCGCGCGCGGGCTGGACGTCGCGACCGAGCACAAGCCCGAACTGCGCCGCATCCTGAATGAGCTGGAAGCCGAAGGCGCGCTGGTGCGCACGGCGAAGCGAGCCTTCTCGCCCGCCGAACAGCCCCCGCCCACCGGCATCGTCCGCTTTGAGCGCATCGACCGTGACGGCGAACTGATCGGCCGCGCCATGGGCAAGGACGGCCCGTTCGGACCTGACATCATCTTCGCCGGCCCCTCCGGCGCAAACCACCGCAAGGGCGGAATACCTCTTGCGCTGGGCGTCGGCGAGCGCGCGCTCTGCAAGATCGAGAGAGGCCGCGACGGCGTCTGGAAGGCGCGGGCGATCAAGAAGATCGACGCGGTGCCCGAAACCTCGCTGCTCGGCGTCTATCGCGCCAACCGTTTTGGCGGGACGGTTGAGCCGACTTCCCGGAAAGAGAAGTCCGAGTTCATCGTCGAGAAGGCCGACGCGCGCAACGCCGCGGACGGCGACATCGTGCGCATCCAGGCGCGGCCCGCCCGCGGCTATGGCCCGCGCCGGGCGAGCATCGTGGAAGTCATCGGCCGGCTGGACGATCCGCGCGCGGCCTCGATTATCGCCATGCACACCCACGGCGTGCCGGACGAATTCCCGGAAGCCGTGATCGAGGAAGCCAGCAAGGCCAGGCCGGCGCAGGCGCCGCGCGAAGACCTGACGCGCATTCCGCTGATCACCATCGATCCTGAAGACGCCCGCGACCATGACGACGCCGTCTACGCCGAATCCGACGGCCATGGCGGATGGCGCGTGATCGTGGCCATCGCCGATGTCGCAGCCTATGTGCGCGTCGGCACGGCGCTGGACCGCGAAGCCTACAGGCGCGGCAACTCGACCTACTTCCCCGACCGCGTCTCGCCCATGCTGCCCGAGCACTTATCGGCGGACCTGTGCTCATTGAAGGAAGGCGAACTGCGCGAGACGTTTGCAGTCGAGATCTTCTTCAACTCCGGCGGTCACAAGACGAAGCATCGCTTCATCCGCGGCAAGATGCGCTCGGCAGCGAAACTGTCCTACCGCCAGGCGCAGGACGCCATCGACGGCAATCCGGACGACAAGACCCAGCCGTTGCTGGAGCCCGTGCTGAAGCCGTTGTGGGAAGCCTACCGCACCGTCTCGAAAGCGCGCGACCAGCGGGCGCCGCTGGACCTCGACCTGCCGGAGCGCCGCGTGCGCATCGGCGAAGATGGCAAGATCGCCTCGATCAGCCTGCGCGAGCGTTTCGACGCGCACCGCCTGATCGAGGAGTTCATGATCCAGGCCAACGTCTGCGCGGCAGAAACGCTGGAGGACAAGCGCACCCCGCTGGTCTACCGCGTGCACGAGGAGCCGAGCGAGGAGAAGGTCAACAATCTCGCCAACTTCCTTCCCACGATCGGCCTGAAATGGACGCGCGGCGAGAAGATCACCGGCCAGCGCTTCAATCGCCTGCTGTCCGAAGTGCGCGCCTCCGAGAACGAGCACCTCGTCAACGAGATGGTCCTGCGCACGCAGGCGCAGGCGCGTTATGCGCACGAAAATCTCGGCCACTTCGGATTGAACCTGCTGAAGTACGCGCACTTCACCTCGCCCATCCGCCGCTACTCGGACCTGATCGTCCACCGCGCTCTGATCCGTGCGCTTGGCCTCGGGCCGGACGGCATGTCCGACAACGACGCGGTGCGCCTGGAAGAAATGGCCGAGCATGTCACCATGACGGAGCGCCGCTCGATGGCGGCCGAACGCGAGGCAACGGACCGCTATCTCGCCATCTACATGGCGGACCGGATCGGCGCGATCTTTGATGCGCGCATTGCCGGCGTCACGCGCGCAGGCCTGTTCGTTCGTCTCGCCGAAAACGGCGCTGACGGGTTCATCCCGGCGTCCCGCCTCTCGGACGAATACTGGATCCATGACGACCGCAGTGCAGCCTTGGTCGCCCAACGATCCGGCCAGCGTTACGAGATGGGCATGAATGTGCAGGTGAAGCTGATGGAGGCGACGCCGGTGAATGGCGGCCTGCTGTTCTCCATGCAGTCGCCGCCGCGGGCTCGCCGCAAGGACCTGAAAATGCCCGAGCGTGAGGCGCGCTTCGAGCGCTCCGGCCCCACCCGCACACGTCCATCCGATGGCGGCGGCCGCCCGCCCGGCATCCGTCACGCGACGCAGCCCGGCGGTGACAAGGGTAAGCCGAGCTACGGCAAGAACAAGAAACGCAAGGGCAGATGACCAGGCCGTTCGATCCCGACGATGATCCCGCGCAGGTGGCGGCTGCGAAAGCCGCCGCGGCGAAGAGCCTGAGCGAGGCCGACCTGCTCCGCGAAGACCCGTCCAACCTCATCGCGAATCCCGCAACGCCGCGCGATGCGGCAACGCTGATCCTCTACCGCCAGACGCCAGACGGGCCGCGCATCCTGATGGGCTGCAGGTCCGAGGGGCATGACTTCATGCCGAACAAATACGTCTTCCCTGGCGGCCGTGTGGACGATGAGGACGCGCTTGTTCCTTCCCTGACCGAACTGGCGGACGTCGAAGACTCCACCGTGAAGATCGGCACCAACCGCGTATCGCGCGCCTTCCCGCTGACGGCCATCCGCGAGATGTTCGAGGAGACCGGTCTGATCGTCGGCCGCTCCGCGAGCGGGTTCACAGACATTCCCGCGGCATGGACCGACTATTTCGGACAGAACGCTGCGCCTTGCCTCGCCAACTTCCGCTTCCTCGGCCGGGCGATCACCCCGCCCATGCGCCACAAGCGGTTCGACGCGCGCTTCTTCATGGCGGACGCAGGCGACGCGCTGATCGACGACCGCCCGCCCATCGACGGCCGGGAGCTGGCCGACCTGCGCTGGTTCACCCTGGCGGAGGTCGCTCAACTGGACCTCCCCAACGTCACCCGCTTCGTGATCGCAGAGGTTGAAGCCCGGCTGGTGGACAGGCAAGCGCTGAAGCCTTTCCACCTCTACTGGACACAGGACGGGCATGTCCGCGAGCGCCTCGGCTGAGAGGAAAAGGCCGCGAATTCAACATTTTGCCTGCGGTGCTTGACTTAATCGCCGCGCGCTTGTCTAAGCACGCTTCCGAATTTACAGACCTGTCCGGGACCGACCATGGCCAAGCCGACCACCATCAAGATTCGCCTCAACTCGTCGGCCGACACGGGCTTCTTCTATGTCACGAAGAAGAACCCCCGTACCCAGACCGAAAAGCTCGTCCTGAAGAAATACGACCCCGTCGTGCGCAAGCATGTCGAGTTCAAGGAAGGCAAGATCAAGTGAGGCAGCAGGGACTGGGCAGTACGCAGTAGGCGACTCCCACACACCCATCGCTCCAACTGAACGATCGCAAGAAAAAGGCCCGGAGCAATCCTCCGGGCCTTTTCCGTTCCTACTGCCTACTGCCTACTCCCCATTCCCTAATGCGCCCCTTCCGGCAGCGCATAGGCGATGACGTACCCGCCTTGTGGATCGGGCGGACCAAGCTCGGCTGGGGGCGGGCGCGGATAGCGCCAGCCGGGGGTCGGCACGGTGATCAGCACGTACTGCTTCCCGTTCTTGCCGACATAGCTCATTGGCGTTGCGTGGGCGCTGGCCGGCAGGGCGGCCTCCCACTTCACCTCGCCCGTGCGAAGGTCGAAGGCGCGGAATGTGGCGTCCATGGCGCCGCCGTGGAAGATCAGGCCGCCACGCGTCGTCATGTTGCCGGCCTGCACGGGCGTGCCGACCTGCGTCGGCAGACCGAGCGGAATGCCGAACGGGCCGCTATCTTTCAGCGAACCAATGCCGCGCTTCCACATCAGCTTGCTCGTGTTGAGATCGATGACGCCGATCTGGCTGAAGGGCGGCTCGAAGCACGGCAGGTCCGTCGTCACGTTGAAGAAGGGCAGCGGAAGCCGCCACTCCGACATGAATGGCGAAGTGTCGCCGCGATAGAGCACGCGGTCCTGGTCGAAGCGTTCGGCGTGATCCTTGGCCTCCGGGCTCTGCTGACGCCCGCCCGGCCCGCCCGGACCAGCGGCAGGCGCAGGACCCGCGTGATCATCACGCACGGCGGCCTCGGCGCGACGCTTCGCATTCTGCTCCGCGTCCTTGGCCCGGTCTTCCACGCTGCGCAGCACGATGCGGTTGCCCATCAGCATGGGCGCGCCGATCAGCAGGCCGTTGTCGGCGTCCACCGAGACGGAGCCCCAGTTGAAGCCGCCGGCATTGCCGGGATACTGGAAGCTGCCGCCCCATGTATCTTCGGCGCGGCCATAGCCGCCGCCGCCGCGCATCGGTGGCGTGAAGTGGCCATCGTAGCGCATCTTCTTGAACTCGATCCGGCAGTGCAGCAGGTCGAGCGGGGTGAGGCCCCACATGTCCTTCTCAATCCGGTCGTCGCGGAAGTGCGGCAGCGGCGAGAAGGGCTGCGTCGCCGTGACGACTTCGCCCTCGGCCGGGTTCTGCGGCACGGCCATCTCCGGCGTGTCGTAGATCGGCACGCCGGTGCGGCGGTCGAGCAGGAAGATTTCCCCGCGCTTGGTCGCCTGAGCCACCGCCGGGATCAGCTCGCCTTCGCCATTCTTGCGAATGTCGACCAGCACAGGCTGAGAGGGCACGTCCCAGTCCCAGATATCGCGATGCACCGTCTGGTAGACCCAGCGGCGCTGGCCCGTCGCCGCATCAATAGCGACGATGGCGCTGGCGTTTTCTTCCGATTCCTTCGATCGCAGGTCGCCGTCGAAATAGTCCGGCGATGAGTTGCCGGTCGGCGCATAGACCAGGTTCAGCTCCGGATCGTAGGCCGTGTTCGACCACACGTTCGGCGTGCCGCGCGTGTATTCGCCGCCCTCGTCCGGCAGGCCCTGATACCCCGGATTGCCCATGTCCCACGCCCAGGCGAACTGGCCGGTGATGGCGTCATAGGCGCGCAGAACGCCGGATGGATTGCCGATCTGCTGGTTGTCGGTCACCCACCCGCCGACCACGATCTTGTCGCCCGCGACCAGCGGCGTCGACGTGACCATGAAGTTGCCGAGCGGCGCATAACCAAGCCCCGAAACCAGGTTCACCTCGCCGCTGAAGCCGAATGACTCGCAGCGGCGGCCAGTCAGCGCATCCACCGCAATGAGGCGTGCGTCCACAGTGCCCGTAACAACGCGTTTGGCGCATTCGCCCGCGTAGGTCGCCGGCGCCTCGTGATAACCGATGCCGCGGCAGGTGCGCGCAAAGGTCGAGCCGTTGGCGAGACCGCCCGGCACATTCGTCTGCGTGTCATGGCGCCAGCGCTCTTCTCCAGTGTCGGAGTCGACCGCGATCAGCGTGGTGCCCGCCGTGCAGATATAGACGAGCCCGTTGGCCATCTGCGGCGTCTGCTTGAAGTCGTAGGCGACGCCGGTGCGGAATTCCCAGGCCTTCTCGAGCTTGCCGACATTGCCGACATTGATCTGGTCGATCTGGGCAAAACGTTGCCCGCCCGGCACGCCGCCATAGTGCTGCCAGTCAGTGACAGCGGGTCCAGCCGCAACCGCATTTTTCGTGCCTTCGGTGACAGGATAAGCCTGGAAAGCTGCAAGCACGAGCACCAGCGCCGCTGCGAGGCTGGCAAAACCGGGCCAGCGGCCGCCGGCATAGAATGGCTGCGTCTCGCCCTGCTTCATCGCTTGTCCGTACCAGGGCGCGATGAACCACAGCCCCAGCACAATCCAGCCATCGAGGCGCGGCAGCAGGGCCAGGAAATCGAGGCCTGTCTCGAAGAACGCCCACACGATCGTGCCGATCGTGATCGCGGCGAACACAGTCGCCGACAGCGGATTGCGCAGGACCAGCAGCGCCGCCGTGGCGGCCAGCGCGATCCCGATCACCAGGAAGTAGAAATCCCCGCCCAGCGACATCAGGATGCCGCCATACCAGATGTTGTACGCCGCGATCACCGCCAGCAACGCGGCGAACGCCGTGTTCAGCCCCAGCTGCAAAGCCAGCGGCTCTTGCCTGCGGATCATCAGCACCGCGTGCGCCGCAGCCCCCGCAAATGCTAGAGCGGTGACGAAGTAGAACATCGCCGCCGTGAACATGCCGGAATTGACCAGCGGCGGCAGCGGGTTCGGATCAAACGGCGACGGCGGCGCCGCCGGAGGGCTGAGCGCAACCACGCCGCCCCAGATCGCGATGATCGCCACAATGCCGTAAACAGCCGCAAACGCCCATGGGGCGACCCGCGAAGCCATGCTCTCCTCCCGTGTAGACCTTTTGACCTCGCCAACACCCGGCGGGACCGGCCCTTTGCGTCAACCTAGCGCCTTGGAACCCGCCCTGCAAAGCCGGTTGATGGCGCGGCAAACGGCCCTTCCCGCGGGGGCACGGGTCACAAGGTTGTGCACGGACCGCGGTTTGCGCGCCTCAGGCGAACGGCCTCATCGGCTCGGCCTTGTGCTCGGCATAGACGGTCTCGTCGTCTGCCTCCACCAGCCGCACCTCGTAACCCCACAGGTCGGCGAGGTGCTGCAGCACGCGATCCGCGTCCTTCTCCTCCAGCACAACGCCGTCCATCACATTGTGGCGCAGCTCCAGCCGCCGATCGCCGGCAAGATCGACATCCACGACCTGGATGTCCGGATCGCTGCGCGCCACATCGTACTTGCGCGCCAGCGCCCTGCGCACTTCGCGATACCCGCGCTCGTCATGGATGGCAGCCACCTCCATCTCGTCCTCGGCATGGTCGTCCACGATGTGGAACAGGCCCAGCCGCCGGATCAGGTGGGGCGAGAGATACTGCGAGATCACGCTCTCGTCCCGGAAGTTGGCCCACACCTCCCTCAGCGTGCCATAGGCATCGCCATTACCGGCGATGTCCGGGAACCATGATCTGTCCTCGTCCGTCGGCGTCAGCGAGATGCGCTCGATATCCTGCATCATCGCAAAGCCGAGCGCGTAGGGGTTGATGCCGGAATAGCGCCGGTCGTCGAACTCGGGCTGCATCACCACGCTGGTGTGAGAGTGCAGGAATTCGAGATACGAGCCGTCGCTGATCTGACCCTTCTCGTGCAGCCGCGTCATGATGCGATGGTGCGTCCACGTCGCGCAGCCCTCGTTCATCATCTTGGTCTGGCGCTGCGGATAGAAATACTGCGCGATCAGCCGGATGATACGCAGGATCTCGCGCTGCCAGCCCGCCAGACGTGGCGCGGTCTTCTCGAGGAAATAGAGAATGTTCTCCTCGGGCAGTTTCAGGATCGCCTTGCGGCGCTCTTCATCCAGCTTCTTCTTGGTGGCCGGCTTCTTGCCCTTCGCCTGCGGGACCGTGCGCCACAGGTCATTGAACAGCGCCTCGCCATGCGCCCGGCGATCCTTCTCGCGCCGTTCTTCGGTGGCGAGGTCCATCGAGCGCTTGCCAGGATAGCGGTGGATGCCGTGGCTCTGCAGCGCATGCGCCGCATCGACCAGCCGCTCCACCGCCTCGATGCCATAGCGTTCCTCGCACTTGGCGATGTAGGCCTTGGCGAAGGACAGGTAGTCCGCAATCCCGCTCGCGTCCGTCCACTGCCGGAACACATAGTTGTTCTTGAAGAAATGGTTGTGACCCATCGCGGCGTGCGCAAGCACCAGCGTCTGCATCGTCGCGGAGTTCTCCTCCATGATGTAGCAGATGCACGGGTCCGAATTGATGACGATCTCGTAGGCCAAGCCCTGATAGCCCTTGTTGTACATCATCTGGTTGCGGGCGAAGTCCTTCCCGAAGCTCCAGTGCTTGTAGAACAGCGGCATGCCGACGCTGGAATACGCATCCAGCATCTGCTCGGACGTGATCACTTCGATCTGCGTGCGATAGGTGTCGAGGCCAAGCTCGCCCTCGCCGATCTGGCGCACAGCATCAAAAATCCGGCCGAGCGTCTCGAAATTCCAGTCGGGTCCGTTGAACAGCAGGCTCGATGGCGCGGGCTCCGGCGCCGTCACCAGCCGGGATTTTTTCTTGCGCGTCACGACTGCGTCGTTGGTCATTTCAGGCCTCCGCCTCCGCCGCCGTTCCCCCTGCTCCCTCTTTCGCGAAAAGCTCGCGGAAGACGGGATAGATATCCCGGCGATGGCTCACCTTGCGCATCGCCATGCGCTCGTCCGACGCCACCACCGGCTCATACGCGCGCCACAGCGACGACGCCTCGCCGCCGCCATCGTCACGCGCGTGCCCGACTTCCAGATAGGCATAGTACTGGCACAGCGGCAGGATCGCGCTTCTCAGCAGGTTGATCGTGTTCAGGTTGTCCATCGGCAGGTTGTCGCCGTCGCTCGCCTGCGCCGCATAGATGTTCCACTGGTTGGCGGGGAAGCGGTCCTGGATAATGCGCGCCATCTCCTCCAGCGCTGTCGACACCACCGTGCCGCCGCTTTCGCGCGAGTGAAAGAATGTGTCCTCGTCCACCTCTTTCGCTTCGTGCGTATGGCGTATGAAGACCACGTCCACACGCTTGTAGCGCCGCTTCAGGAACAGGTAGAGCAGCGAATAGAACCGCTTGGCGAGGTCCTTCATGTGCTCGTCCATCGAGCCGGACACATCCATCAGGCAGAACATCACGGCGCGCGCCACAGGCCGCGGGATTTGTTCATAGCGGCGATAACGCACATCAAGCGGGTCGATGAACGGCACCAGCCGCATCCGCCGCTGCTTGCGTTCAAGGTCGACGCGCAGGGCTGCGGCCTTGTCCTCCTGCCCTTCGAGACCGTCCAGCCGTGCAATCTCGGCTTCCATGGCGGCGATGTCCTCGGGCCGCGGCCGGCCGAGCGCCGTGCGGCGCGACAGCGAATTGCGCATGGTGCGGGACACCGAGAGCGACGATGGCGGTCCGGCCGAACGAAATCCGGCGCGCACAGGCTTCGTCTCCTCCACGCCCAGCACCTGTCGCTTGGCAAGGTCGGGAAGCTCAAGGTCCTCCAGGAACAGGTCGAGAAACTCCTCGTCCGACAGCGCGAACCGGAAATCGTCCTCACCCTCGCCATCGGCCGAGGCGCCAGACCCGCCGCCGTCTTCATCAGGCCGCTGGATGCCATCGCCACGGATATACTTCTTGTTGCCGGGCAGCACGTATTCGCGCTTGCCACCCTGGCTGCCCCGGCGCAGCACCGGCTCGCGCACGCCGTCCGCCGGCACCACGATATCGCCGCCCTTGTCGATGTCCTTGATCGAGCGCTTGCCCGAAGCCTCGCGCACCGCCCGCCTCACCAGCGCGCGCGCCCGCCTGATGAATCGCTGGCGGTTCGCCAGCGACTTGCCTCCCGGGTCCCGACGTCTGTCGATGATGTTCATGTGGGAAGCTGTCCTAGCTGGTCTGCTTGACCCTCATGTACCACTCGACCAGCCTGCGCACCTGCCGCTCGGTGTACCCGCGCTCCACCATCCGCTGCACGAACTCGTCGTGCTTCTTCTCGCTCTCGCTATCCTTCTTCGATCCGAACGAGATCACCGGCAGCAGGTCCTCAACCTGGCTGAACATGCGCCGCTCGATCACTTCGCGGATTTTCTCGTACGACGTCCAGCTCGGATTGCGGCCCTTGTTGTTGGCGCGCTGGCGAAGCGTGAACTTCACCACCTCGTTCCGGAAGTCCTTCGGGTTGGCGATGCCGGCAGGCTTCTCGATCTTCGACAGCTCCTGGTTCAGCAGTTCACGGTCCAGCATCTGTCCGGTGTCGGGATCCTTGAAGTCCTGATCCTCGATCCACGCGTCGGCATAGTCGACATAGCGGTCGAACAGGTTCTGGCCGTAGTCGTGATAGCTTTCCAGATAGGCCTTCTGGATCTCGTGGCCGATGAACTCCGCATAGCGCGGCGCAAGGTCGGCCTTGATGAATTCCAGATAGGCGCCCTCGGTATCGTCCGGAAACTGCTCGCGCTTGATCGCCTGCTCCAGCACGTACATCAGGTGCACCGGATCGGCCGCGACCTCTTCGGTGTCGTGGTTGAACGTCGCCGACAGGGCCTTGAAGGCGAAGCGGGTGGAGATGCCCTCCATTCCCTCGTCGACGCCGGCTGCGTCCTTGTACTCCTGCAGGGTGCGCGCCTTGGGATCGACCTCCTTGAGGCTTTCCCCGTCATACACGCGCATTTTCGCGAACAGGTTGGAGTTCTCGTGCGTCTTGAGGCGCGACAGCACCGAGAACCGCGCCAGCATTTCCAGCGTGCCCGGTGCCAGCGGGGCTTCCGCCAGCTCCGACCCGCGCACCAGCTTGTCGTAGATCCGCGTCTCTTCCGTCACCCGCAGCGCATAGGGAACCTTGATGACATAGATGCGGTCGATGAAGGCCTCGTTGGTCTTGTTGTTCTTGAAGGCGCGCCACTCGCTCTCGTTCGAGTGCGCCATCACGATGCCGGTGAACGGGATCGCGCCGATATTCTCGGAGCCGACATAGTTCCCCTCCTGCGTCGCCGTCAGCAGGGGGTGCAGCATCTTGATCGGCGCCTTGAACATCTCGACGAATTCCAGAACGCCCTGGTTCGCCCGGTTGAGGCCGCCCGAATAGGAGTACGCGTCCGGATCGTTCTGCGAATGCATCTCCAGCTTGCGGATGTCGATCTTGCCGACCAGCGAGGAGACGTCCTGGTTGTTCTCGTCGCCCGGCTCCACCTTCGCCACGCCGATCTGGCGCAGCCGCGATGGCTTCACTTTCGCGACGCGGAACTTGGTGATGTCGCCGCCAAACTCGTCCAGGCGCTTCAGCGCCCACGGACTCATCAGTCCCGTCAGCCGCCGGCGCGGGACATTGTAGTCTTTCTGCAGTTGCTCGGCCTGCGTATCCGGGTCGAACAGCGCCAGCGGGCTCTCGAAGACCGGCGAGAGATCATTCCCCGCCTTCAGCACGTAGATGTACTGGTCCTCGATCAGCGCCTTGATGCGCTCGGCCAGCGATGACTTGCCGCCGCCGACCGGGCCAAGCAGGTAAAGCACCTGCTTGCGCTCCTCCAATCCTTGAGCGCCCTGCCGGAAGAACGCGACAATCCGCTCGATCGTCTCCTCCATGCCGTAAAACTCGGAGAAGCGTGGATAGACACGGATGGTCCGGTTGGAGTGAATGCGTCCAAGCCGCGAGTCCCGCGACGTGTCGATCATCTCCGGTTCGCCGATGGCGGCCAGCAGGCGCTCGTGTGGACCCGCATACATCAACGGGTCCGTCTTGCATCCCTCCAGATACTCCTGGATCGTCATCACCGTCTCGCGACGGGTCTCGAACGCCTTGGTGTAGCTATCGAACAGATCGCGCGACATCATCGCTCCCATCTCTGCCCTTTCGGGCGCCAGAGGCACGTAGTGGGCTCGCCGGCAACTCGCGGTGCGAGCCGTACAGTTCCTCGCAAGTTGCACCCTGACTGGTGCCCAGTCGGATGCGAAGAGGAACCGTCTCCTCAAATGTCGGCGCCGCGGATGGCAAATTGAAGAGGGGGCTCTGCAAACCGCCCCCGGCGCGTGACTCAGGATACTAGACGAATCTCGAAGTTGAACCAGCGCTTGCAACATTTGAACGAACCAGAATGGGCTTGCATCTCCCGCGTGGTGCAACGGCCACACGGGGTGCGGTTTGATCGTGCAGGCTAGCCTGCGACACGCCTTTGCCTTGTGCATCGCCGCCACAATTGGCCGTCAAGGGCCGATCATGCCCACCCTCGGCCCGTCCTGAACGCAGGATTAAGGCAATCGTCCTCTACCAGCTCGCCATCCCGCGACCGTATCTAGGCTGGCGCTCAACATGTGTGAGTGCTGGCGAGCAGACCCCAGCCGCCCACTGGACAACCAGGGTTCATAAATTACCCTCTCGCCTCACAAAGCTTGGGGAGGTTTAGCGATGCAACTGTCACGGTCATTCGCCCTGTCGTTGACGGCGCTCGTGTTTTCGCAGGCGCATCCCGCCTTCGCGCAGGCGCCGGACTGGCTCGCCCGCTGCCGCCTCCAGCTCGCCGACGACAGCAAGCCGGAGTCAGGCAAGTACCTGTTCCAGACCCGCGGCAAGGTCGACGGTGCAGAGGCTCGTGCCCAGCTCGACTATGGCACGGGCGTCTCCGCACGCGCCGCCACATACCCGACAGCGGCGAAGGACCTGCTCAACCCGTACTCCAACCTCTCGCTGAGCATCAGCTACTTCACGCCGGGCGACGGCAAGTCGAAACCCGCCGTGGGCTCAGTCAGCTTCCGCGCCGTCGGCAAGGACTTCAACGCCATCCCCGGCGCGCCGATCGCGATGAAACTGGTGATCGACGGAGCGCCCTTCGGCCCATTCGAACCGAAACCCGTCAGCTCCGGCATGTATTCCGTCTGGCTGGACACGGCTGAAACGGATGGCGATGCAAAGCCACCCACGCTCAGCCCGGTCGATTTTGCGAAGCTGGCGAAGGCAGTCGACAGCATGAAGTCTGCGGAACTGGTGCTTGTTGGCGGCGGCGACGATCTGGTCCGCGCAACAATTCCATCGCCCCAATTCGTGGCCTGGCGCGATGGACTGGCCGGATGGGCCGCAAAGACAAAAACTGGCGTGGGCGAAGCAACGTCGTGTTCAGGCGGCGGCGAAGTCCTTCACTAGCTCGTCAGGCCGCGCACCGATCAGGTGCGCGCTTCACGCCAGTTCGCCGAGAAGCTCTTTCTTCCGCGCCAGCATCCTGTCGCCAAGCTCCTGCAATTCCTTGCGGCCGATCAACTCGCGAATTTTCGGGAACGTGTCCTCTTCCTCCTCGTCGAGGTGATGGAAGATGTAGTCCTTCAACACCTTCGCCTGTCCGGAATAGGCGATCGTCGAGGCATCGCCCTTGTGGAGGTCTGGGATGACCTTGCTGTCGCAGACGCGATGCTCTTCGATCCCTTCGGCGACCCGGCGCTTGTCTTCCACGTCATCCGTGGCAGCGATGAAGGCAGGATAGAGCAGCTCTTCCTCGATCGTCGTGTGGGCTTTCAGCTCGATCTCAAGCCGATCCAGCAGCGTCTTGCGCGCGTCGATCTCGCGTTCAGTGGTTTCGGCAAATTTCTCGGAGAGCTTGCGGAGCCCCTTATGGTCATCAAGCAGCAGCGTGATCGCATCCACGGCGTCTCTCCTGAATCTGGCGACAATGACGCGTGGTGATCAGTGGTGACGGGGACGCCCGCGCTGGAACGTCCAGACATAGTGGCGACCATCCGTTTCCCCCGCCCATGTCAGCTCCGGATGCGTTTCGGTCGCGTCTTCCAACGCCTCTGCGTCTGCAGTCTTCGGGCCCCAGCCGTCGAAATTGTGAGGCAGCCCGTCGATCCATGACGCAGATTTGAACTCAGCGCGCTGCCCCGCCTCCGGCAGGTTGTCGTTGTCCGGCAAGTCCGGGCGGTTGCTGTCAGCCATGGCGCGCTCCTGTGAAGTGTCCCGGGCCCTTGTGCGGTAACGCCCGAAACCGCTTCCGGTTACAGAACGCATGCCGGAGGCGGAGCAAACAGCTTCCGATAGCATTCGTTGGAGAAACCGAACGCCTGTATCCCGCGTTGGCGTTCGACACCGAGCGCCGGTGGCCATGTGCATCCTGTTGCCTTGCTGAGCGAGCACCCGCCAATGCCGAAATACCATTTCCACCTGATGCACGACGTGGAGTACCGTGACGAATCCGGCGTCGAACTCAAGGATCTCCATTCGGCAAAGTGCCACGCCGTGAAGCTGATCGCAGATGCGCTCTGCGGCGACCCCGATAAGTTCTGGAAGGCGGACGTCTATCGCGTCAGCATCGCGGACGCACAGGGCCTGTTGCTCCTGTCCGTCGAGATGATCGCCCAAGCCGCCCCGGCGCTATGGCAGACACCGCTCAGGACCACCCCTTAGGCCGCGCTCTCTGGTGGGCGTTGGCGATCCCGGCAGGACTTGAACCTGCAACCACCCGCTTAGAAGGCGGGTGCTCTATCCAGTTGAGCTACGGGATCGTTTCACGAGCGAATAGTCCCAACTCACTATTCCCTACTCACTATTCGCCACTAATGCGTCCAGGGCTTCCGGCGGCCGGCGGCGAAATTGTCGGCATAGGCCTTGATCACGCGTCTGGCTTCGCGCCGCTCGGTCACCTGGAACGGGATTTTTTCCCTGCGGGCAAACGCGATCGCCTCCTCGCGCGTGGCGAATGTCATGCGCACCTGGCTGTTGGTGTCCGCATTGGAAATCCAGCCCATCAGCGGATCCACCGTGCGCGGCGTCTCGCTGTCGAATTCCAGCACCCAGTCCTGCGACTTGGCCGTGCCGGACTGCATGGCGTTGCGGGCGGGGCGGTAGATTTTCGCAAGCATGGCGCGACTCCCTGTCGGCGCTCATCTGCCCGCAAAACCGTGAAAATTCAACTGCGCAGAACCGCGCGCGCCTCGGCGGCGACAAGCCCCGGCAAGCCGGGCAATTCCCCCGCCGTAAACGCCGCCACAGGAGGGATCGGAGCTGTCGCTACCAACACGTCGAAATCCTCCCCCCCATGCATCCCGTCGCCCAGGAACAGCCCGACCGCCGACCAGGGCGGCTCTGCTCCCGCGATCACATCCTGCGCAAACGGCGCCTCTTCGAGAAAAGCCACCGCGATCCGCCCATACCGCGCCTGCATCTGCTGCGCGACGATCCGGGCGCACGCCGCCGACCTGCCCGTCTGCTTCGACCCATGCGCCAGCAGCACGACGCGCGGGTCCGCCGCATGGCTGATCGTGCGCAGCGCCAGATTGTCAGCCAGGAATGGCGCAAACCCGCGCCACAACGCCATCGGCGGCGCCAGCGTGCGCCCCGGCCCCGTCAGATAAGGCTTCAATCGCTTCTCGAAGAAGAACCCGTCCGAGAAAAGCAGCGGCAGAACGATCAGCCGGCGCGTCCCGCAAGCCTCCACCGCGCGCTCGACCACGCCCTCGACATTGACCAGGATCGAGCCGACATCCGCGTCCGGCAGCGCCCGAGAGACCTCGTCCACGATCCGCGCCAGCCGCTCATTGTTCGCAGCCCCGCCGCGCTCACCATGCGCCGCCAGCAGGATCACAGGCCGGTCAGTCATTCTTTGCTCGAAAAGGACGGCATGCCGAGCCGAAGCCCGCCCCCTGGCGGGCGAAGGCTGGTCGGAGTGGCTGGATTCGAACCAACGACCCTCTGCTCCCAAAGCAGATGCGCTACCAGACTGCGCCACACTCCGATCAGGCGGGGCTTATACCCGAAACACGGCGGAACGGAAGCGACGCTCTGATGTCGTCCATCTTGCTGGCAAAACGTCTTCCAATGCCAAAGCTGTATTTAGCTCTTGAGTTAATTAACTCTCGTGTTAAATGCATGCCATGGACACGCTCTCCCAAACCCTTTCGGCCCTCGCCGACCCCACGCGACGCGCCATCCTTGCGCGGCTGAGTCAGGGCGAGGCGACCGTGAACGAGCTTGCCGAACCGTTCGACATTTCTCTCCCTGCCGTTTCGCGGCACCTCAAAGTGCTGGAAGCCGCCGGCCTCATCCGCCGCGGCCGCGAAGCGCAATGGCGCCCCTGTCATCTTGAAGCTGCACCGCTCAGACAGCTCGACGGCTGGCTCTCGAAATACCGCAAGTTCTGGGAAGGCTCGTTCGATCGCATGGACGTCTACCTCGCACAGATCACCAGACCCGCTCCGACCCCGCCACCCCGCAAGAAAGGAAGCGCCCATGAGCGCAAGCGCTGAAACCATCCGCGACGATGAACTCCTGATCCATCGCACGTTCGATGCGCCCGTCGCGCTCGTCTTCCGCCTCTGGGAAGACCGCGATCACATGATCCGCTGGTGGGGGCCCGAGAAATTCACCTGCACCGCGCTCGACTGGGAGCTGACGCCTGGCCGCCGCTGGCATTCCACCATGGCGGCGAAGGAGTGGGGCGTCACCGGCATGGGCGGCGTCATCCGCGAAGTCGAGCGCAACAAGCGCATCGTCTTCACCTTCAAGTGGGACCGCGACGGCGAAAACCCGGTCGACACGCTTATCACCGTCACCTTCGAGGAGCGCGACGGCCGGACGATCCAGTCCGACCCCGTTCGTCACCGTGCAGGCGCGCGACAGCCATGTTGGCGGCTGGAACTCCGCAATCAACAAGCAACAGCTCTACGTCGAGAACACCGCCATCGTGGAGCGCGAAGCCGCCCGGAAGGGAACGCAGCCATGATCACGCTGACCACCTACAAGTGGGTTCCCGATTTCGCTGCCCCCCTGATGCGCGCATTCCGCGTCCGCTGGGCGCTGGAGGAGGCCGGCATGCCGTACAAGGTGCGCCACGTCGCCCTCGGCCCCGAGCAGAAATCGGCCGAGCACCTTGCGCGCCAGCCCTTCGGCCAGGCCCCGGCTATCGAGGAAGACGGCCTCGTCATGCATGAAAGCGGCGCCATCGCGCTCTACATCGCTGAGAAGAGTGAAGCCCTGATGCCGAAGGACCGCATCGGCCGCGAACGCGCCACCGCATGGGTCTTCTCCGCCCTCAACTCAATCGAGACAGCCGTGCAGGAGCTCGGGAGCTATGACCGAATCTTGGTGACGCGCTGAGGATCAAGCGGCGGCGACTTCGGCTTGAGGGTCAAGCGAGATTGCTTGCTCTTCGATGCCGTCTTTGAACTTCACCCCATAGATGACCTTTGGCAAGAAGAGAGCGCCATCGAGGCGTCGCCAATTGCGCTGGGCCGCCTCGATCAGCTTGAAGACCATGGCGAGGGCGGTGGCGTTCGACATGCAG
>JANOKS010000066.1:0-4039 GCA_031419455.1 Alphaproteobacteria bacterium | reverse complement strand
AAACCGGCTTCAGTCCATCCATTGTCATGATCTCCAGGCGGGCGCGCACACGGCGCCACGCTCAAGGATTATCGCACAGTTCTGGACCCCGCCGATTTTGCCGCGCAAACCATTGAAATCCTTCACGACGACCCAAAAGTTATCCCCCATTCTCGCGCGCAAGCGGGGACTCCCGTCCTCCCTCGACTGCGAAGCAGGCGGGGGAGGTGGATCGCCGCGTCTTCGCGGCGAGACGGAGGGGGCTCTCGCAACAAGGGGACTCTACCGCCCCGCCCCCGCCCGCTCCTGGTTCAGCGCAAACAAGTTCTCCAGCGCCTCATACGTGGCGACATCCCCCGCCCACCCACAAGCCCGCACGATCGAGCGCATCGTGCAGGTTCGACTGGAAAGAGTCGGTCGCTTCCTCACCGTTCGCCACCGCTTCGGACGACGATCGCAATTGGCCCATCGCCGACATTTGCCCGTTGTCCGCGGCTGTTCGACAATTTGACAAGATCCCGAGCAAGGCGTCGTTTGCGAAGTCCGACGCGTACCGCAGCAGCGAGACTCAAGAATGCCACACGCCGAAATGACCGCAGAGATCCTGCAGGCCTTCGCCGACGCGTGGAACCGGCACGACATCGACGCCCTCATGTCACTCATGACGGAGGACTGTGTCTTCGAGAGTTCCGCCGGCCCGGATGTTTGCGGCGCCAGATACTCCGGCTCCGAAGCCGTGCGCGCGGCGTTTGCAGAGGTCTGGGTTACATTTCCTGACGCCCGTTGGAATAACCCGCGGCACTTTGTTGTCGGAGACCGAGCCGTGTCGGAGTGGACCTTCACAGGCACGCGCACGGACCGCACGCGTGTCGAGGTTGAGGGCTGTGATCTTTTCACATGCCGCGATGGCAAGATCGTGGTGAAGAATTCGTACCGCAAGAATCGACCTGCACTCGCCCCGACAGAACGCTAAGCAGGCTGCAGATTGCCAACGCTCCTGGATGGCCCCAGCCGTCAGGTCATTTTCCGGCGAATTGTGGCATCCGGCAGTACAGGGCGAGCGGTCGGAGCTGGCCCTGATCAGACTTTGGGGACATTGTCATTTCGCTGCGGGTGCATTCGGCTGCGTCTCGTTCCAGAGCGTGTTGACCGCTACAATATGGGCGTCGGCGTCGGATTGGCCCCATAGTCCGGTGTTGACCAGGATTTCCAGCTGCTTCGGAGAAGGCAAGCCTGTGTCGCGGAACTGGCGCATGACATCCCGCGCTTCATCCCACCTGGCCAGCCTGGCGAGGTAAAGCATCCTCAGGACCAAGGCAAAGGCGAAGCGCGGATTATGCCGAAGGGCCGCCTCGGCCGCTTCAAGCGCGTCATCGAAACGTCCTGTCTTGAAATACGCTGCCGAGCGTATGGTCAGCGAGAGGTGGTGAAATGGACCTCGCGGCGCGAGTCGGTCCGCGGCATCCAGATGCATGATCGCCTCACCCGGCCTCACATAAACCAACGCGAGCCCAAGGCTTCGTTGGGTTGTGTCCATGTTGGGATTGATTTCGACGGCGCGCTCAGCATGAACCAGAGCTTCCTTCACGCCACCCTGCAAGCACAGCACCTGCGCAGCCCGCCACAAAACGTTGGGATTCTGGCCATCGAGGGCAAGGGCGCGGTCGATATACATCCTTGCTTGGCCGGCCAGATCCAGGTCGGTGGATCCCTGCCACGCGAAACGCGTTCCGAGCGCGAGAGCAAGGCATGCGTGCGCAACACCGTAGTCCGGCGCGATGGCGATCGCTCGTTCGGCTTCAGCGATAGTCGTTGCGATACTGTCGCCGCCCGACCGTCCTGCGGCCGCGACCGACCGCACCATAGCCTCCCACGCGGTGAGATTCCCGGGCTTCCTTAGCGCCTTCTCCATTTCAATTCGTTGAACCTGAACACCGAGGTGCGCGGCCACATCGGTGACGAGGTCTTCCTGGAGGTCCGCCAGCTCCGTAAGCGGTCGATCGAACCTCTGTGTCCACAGAATGTGAGCGGTCTCAGCCTCGATCAGTTGCGCCGTGACGCGCAAGGTAGCGCCCGCACGCCGCACATTTCCTTCGAGAATGTAGCGAGTACCCAGCCGTCGTCCTACGGCGGCCAGATCGAACGCTCCCTTGCGATAGGTAACAGTCGCGCTGCTGGCCAGCACTCTGACGCCGCCGCCGAGCGAGAGCGCCGCAATAATGTCTTCAACCATGCCTTCGGCGAACACATCGTCCTCGGCGACGCCCTAGCGATTGATGAAGGGCATGACGGCGAGTGAAGGCAGCTCTCCGCGTTGCCCGGGTTTGACAGTCTCTTGCGCAGATGGCGCTGGTCCAGGCGACTTAGCCGCTTCCGCTCCCTCTTTTTCGACGAACCGCTTCACGTCATCGAGAAAGGCGCGCCATGACCTGTCATCGGTTGCACCTTCCCAATGGCTGAGCTCGGCCGTTTGCGTCAGCTCGAACATGATAGGGCGTTCGCACTGCTCGATCATTGTGACAAGAGTCCTGTTGCGGTCGGCGAGCGTCGCCTCGGCCCGCACCCAACGCGATTGCACGGACTTCCTCGACCACAGCACCACCACGGCCTTCGCCGTCCGCAGAGCGTTCTCCGTCACCTCGTCATACGCCTCGCCCGTCTTGAGGCCGACATCCCACCAGACGCTGAATCCCTGCGCCTCGAACGCCTCCGCAAAGACCTTGGCGCGCGCCAGGTCCTCACGGTTATAGGAAAGGAAGATGTCCGGCACGTGCCGCCCCCGCTGGTATCTCGCAAAAGATTACAGGACGGGGCTCGAAAGGTCTAATCCCGCTTCCGTTGTCCGGCACTGCCAATGACTGCTTGTGGCGATCGTCTGCCTTCTTTCGGACCGCGCGCAAGCGACAGCTTTGGAGCCGCCTGAATCCCCCCTCCGAATCCCGGCACACATCTGAACAAGGCGTGTCCTCACCCAAGGGCAACATTTCCAACTCTCCCGTTATGGTCCTACGCTGTCACCCAGACTCGAAAACGAGCGGTCAGGGAGGATGGACATGCAGAAACAGCGGACGATTGCAGCCGGCGCGTTGGGACTGGCGCTCACGCTTGGCGCCTGCGCGACAGAGCCGGCGTATGTCATTCCCGCAACACCGGCCGAGCGTCTCGCCGCCATGCGGCCCGTGACGCAGGACATGCTGCAGAAGCCCTCGCCCGGCGACTGGATCCAGCTGGGCCGCACCTATGACGGCCAGAACCACAGCCCGCTCACCACCATCACCCGCACCAATGTCAAAGACCTGGCGCCGGCGTGGAGCGCAAAGCTCGCCCCTGGGCTCAGCATGCCCAGCCTGCTCGTGCATGACGGCGTGATGTTCCTGCACACCGCGCCCGACACTGTGCTGGCGCTCGACGCCGTCACCGGACAGGAGATGTGGCGTCACGCGCACCAGCCGGAAAACGGCTCGACGATGAAGATGGGCCTCGGCCTCGGCGGCGGGCATGTGTATGCGCCGACCTCCGACCTGCACGTCATCGCGCTCGATGCGCGTACCGGCGCCAAGACGTGGGACCACAAGATCGAGCTGAGCGCGCCCGCCACAAGCCGCATGGTGTTCAACCTGCGCAGCGCCCCCATGGTGGTCGGCGACAAGGTGATCCAGGCTGTGACGTCAAGCGCAGGGCCAGGCGGCGGCTTCATCGTCGGGCTCGACATCGCGACCGGCAAGGAGGTCTGGCGCTTCCACACCATCGCGCGTCCCGGCGCGCCGGGCGGCAATACCTGGAACGACCTGCCGCTGGAAAAGCGCACCGGCGGGTCGGTGTGGGACAAGGGCACGTATGACCCCGAGCTCAACCTGCTCTATTTCGGCGCCGGGCCCACCTATGACACCGCGGTGCTGGCGAAGCGGTCGGAGCTTCCGGGCGTCACGAATGACGCGCTCTACACCAACGCCACGATGGCGCTCGATCCCGACACCGGCCAACTCAAATGGCACTACCAGCACGTTGCAAACGACCAATGGGATCTCGACTGGGCGTTCGAGCGCACGATCGCGACGGT
>JANOKS010000065.1:0-13003 GCA_031419455.1 Alphaproteobacteria bacterium | reverse complement strand
GCCGAAGCTCTACCGCCGACATCCCCAAACGCGTGATCGCAATCGACATGCTCTGTCCTCCCGACTGGCCGTCGAAATGAATCAGCGTTCGATCCCTCCAGGAACCCCAAATCGAGTCAGATGCTCAGCCCGTTGGTATTAGCGCTCATGGTGAGCAGGCCGAAGGCCGTCCGTCGAACCATGAGCGCGATGAGGGGACTGGTGCAATACCTCGGTGGCACAGCCGTAGTCGATCAAAGCGGCCGCAGTTTCGGGTGCATCGCCGGCTTCTTGATGCGGCCTTCGATCACTTCGGCCAGCTTTGGCGCGAGGCTGGTGTTGGCGGCGACGAAATCGCCCTTCATCGGGACTGACTTGTTGAGGCCGGTGACCACGCCGCCCGCTTCCTGCATCAGCAGGAAGCCGGCTGCGATATCCCAAGGCTGCAGCTTGCGCTCCCAAAAGCCGTCGAAGCGGCCGGCGGCGACCCAGGCAAGGTCGAGCGCGGCTGAGCCGAAGCGCCGAACGGCGGCGACTTCCTGGCGGACGCGGGTGAGTTCGTCGAGGAAGAGTTCAGCGCCATTGACGCCGAGCTGCGGGATGCCGGTGGTGACGACGGCTTCGGACAGCTTGCGGCGGGCGCTGACGCGCAGGCGCTTGTTGTCCAGCCAGGCGCCCTCGCCATCCTCGGCCCAGAATGTCTCGTTGCGCATCGGGTCGAAGATCACGCCGGCGCGCAGCTTGCCTTCGCGCTCGAGCGCGATGGAGACGGCGAAGTGCGGAATGCCGTGCAGGAAGTTCAGCGTTCCATCCAGCGGATCGACCACGAAGCGGTGCGTCTTGTCGGTGCCGACAACCTCGCCGGCTTCCTCCATCAGGTAGCCATAGCCGGGCCGGGTCTTCTGGAGGCTCTTGAGGATGATCTCCTCGGCCTTCTTGTCGGCGGCGGAGACGAAGTCGGCGGGTCCCTTGCGCGAGACCTGGAGGTTCTCGACCTCCCCGAAATCGCGGATGAGCCTGCGGCCCGCGGCGCGCGCGGCATCCATCATCACGCTGACGGTGGGGGAGGGACGGGACATGTCAAACAGCCTTGGTTAGGCGCGTTGCTCTAGCGGCGCGGGCCAAAAGGGCAAGTCCGGTTCGCTTCTCGGGAGTAGGCCCCTGATTTTTGTGGCATCCCCATGTGTCATTCCGGCCAGAGCGAAGCGACGAGCCGGAACCCAGGAGCGGCAACTACCGCCCTTTCCGCCCCTGGGTTCCGGGTCTCGCCTGTGGCTCGCCCGGAATGACAATCCATTGGAGGTCCTATCGGGCCAGTTCGTCGAAAATCGCGTTGAAGGCCTGCACCGCAGCGCCCGGCCCGCCGTCTGCGCTCCAGACGCCGGCGGAAACGGCGAGGAAATCCGCCCCGGCTTCAACCAGCGGCCTGGCATTGGCTGCCGTGATGCCGCCGATGGCGACGCAGGGGAGTTCGATCATCTGCTGCCACCAGGTGAGCAGATCGGGCTCGGCGCGTGCTTTCGGGTCTTTCGTATCGGTGGGGTAGAAAGCGCCGAAGGCGACATAGTCGGCGCCGGCGTCGCCTGCATCCATGGCGAGGTGGCGACTGTCGTGACAGGTGACGCCGACGATCGCCTCGGGCCCGACCAGCTTGCGCGCCTGGGCGTAGGCCATGTCGGTCTGGCCGATATGGACACCGTCGGCGCCGAGTTCAACGGCGAGGTCCGGCCGGTCATTCACCAGCACGGCGACGCCGCGTTCCTGCGCGCGCGGAATGATGTGGCGTCCGAGGTCGAGGATGTGATGGTCGGGCGCCGAGACGCCCTCGCGCGACTTCAGGCGGATCTGCAGGGACGCGACATCGCCAGCATCGAGCGCCTCATCCAGCTGACGCGAGAACGCCGCGATGTCCGGCACTTCGGGCGGCGTGATGAGGTAGAGGCGGCAGCGGCGCGACAACATGAGGGAGGGGTACGCCTGCGGGCGGGGCGGGGCAAGATCGTGGAGGCGAGGGTGCGCTCACCAGACGAGATTCAGTTTGCGCATCCGCCGGCCTTCACGACACGCTTTGTCGATGCCGGGAACCGCGCAAGCTTGTCAGCTGAGCGCGCCGGCCGTGGGACAAGAGCGCCGCCGCAATTGGGGCATTTGCCTTTCAGCGTTCCGTCGGCGCATGCCGCGCAGTAGGTGCACTCGAAAGAACAGATGCGTGCGTCCGTCCCGGACGGGTCGAGGTCGGTGTCGCAGCATTCGCAGTTGGGGCGCATATCGAGCATGCGCGCAACCTACTGCTCACAGGGTGATCCACAACCGGTGCACAGGACGTAGATGCCTCGAAAAGTGCCGCCGCAAACCGTGGGTGTCGTGACAAACACCCATTGATGTGGCCAACACGCAGGTAAGTGAAAACCTAGGGTTCGAGACGCGCATGACGTGGGGCAGGAAGAACTTTCAGCTCAATTCAGCGACCGTGCTTCGTGATCTATATCGGTTGATGAGCATCGTGACGGGGGACGCGGCGCTGATGGCGGAAATCGCGGGCCCGGGCGATCCCCTGAAACGTCTGAGATCGCAATTTCTCGAAGACGAGTTGGTGCATTTGCTTGTCAGTACGGCTGTCGCGAATCGCATCCATGAAGAGCATATGCATTCGCTTCGCACTAACCCGGACGAACTCGCGTTTACGGAGCTTGTCCATGAATGTGGCCTGTTGCAGCCAGACGTGACAGCAGACGACGAGGTGCCGCTGAGCTTTCGTGAGGCATGCAACAAGATCGTTCACGCGGATCACGTCACAGCAGAAACAGACGGTGATCCTGACGAAAATTCGATACCCACAACTATCGTTCTGCGCGGAATGTTGGGGCGAAAGGCCTGGATCGCATACCTCAACATCATTGAGTACGTTAGAGCTTCAACCAAAAACTTCGACGATATCTTGTAGTCTCAAGCGCAGTTAAATAGCGGCGCCATCCAGAGACTGCGCCGCTTTTGTTTCTCACAGGCTGTGGAGCTCTACTCCGCCGCCACTTTCGCGGCCGACGGCGTGAATTTCGGGTCGAGCTTTCCGGCTTCGTAATCCTTGGCCATCACGGCCAGCGAGACCGGCTTGATCCTGGCCGCCATGCCTTCGCAGCCGAACTCCTGATAGCGCTGGATGCAGACCTTGCGCATCGCTTCCTTGGCGGGCTTGAGATAGCTGCGCGGGTCGAACTCCCCGGGCTTCTCGGCGAACACTTTCCGGATGGCGCCGGTCATCGCCATGCGGTTGTCGGTGTCGATGTTGATCTTGCGCACGCCGTGCTTGATCCCGCGCTGGATCTCTTCAACCGGCACGCCCCAGGTTTGCGCCATCTTCCCGCCATACGTGTTGATCTCGTCCTGCAGGTCCTGCGGGACGGAGGACGAGCCGTGCATGACAAGGTGCGTGTTGGGCAGGCGGCGGTGGATTTCCTCGATCACGTTCATGGCGAGGACTGCGCCGTCGGGCTTGCGCGAGAACTTGTAGGCGCCGTGGCTGGTGCCCATCGCGATGGCGAGCGCATCGACGTGCGTGGCCTTCACGAAATCGACCGCCTGGTCGGGATCAGTGAGGAGCTGGGAGTGGTCGAGCTTGCCGTCGAAGCCGTGGCCGTCTTCCTTCTCGCCCATGCCGGTCTCCAGCGAGCCAAGCACGCCGAGTTCACCCTCGACGGAGACGCCGCACGCATGCGCCATCTCGACGACTTTCCGGGTCACATCGACATTGTAGGCGTAGTCGGCGGGGGTCTTGGCGTCTTCCTTCAACGAGCCGTCCATCATCACGGAGGTGAATCCGAACTGGATGGCGGTGGCGCATGTCGCTGGGCCGTTGCCATGGTCCTGGTGCATGCAGATCGGGATGTGCGGATACATTTCCGCGCAAGCGTCGATGATGTGTTTCAGCACGATGTCGTTGGCGTAGGAGCGGGCGCCGCGCGAGGCCTGCATGATGACGGGGGCGTTCACCTTGTCGGCGGCCTCCATGATGGCGAGGGCCTGTTCCATGTTGTTGATGTTGAACGCCGGCAACGCGTAGCTGTGCTCGGCGGCGTGATCGAGCAATTGCCGGAGCGTGATGCGCGCCATCGATATTCCCCTGAGAACTGTATTTAGCGTTGTGACGGCACAGGCGAAATCGGTCAACTCTTGGACAGCAAACCGGGCGCCTGCGCCTGTAAACCCATGGTTATCTAGGGCAGACATGCGTGGCGGCCACGAATCTGGCGGCTGGATGTCGGCTCGGGCACGCTCCGCGCGTTCCTTGGGGTGACGGGCAGGAAAGGAAAGCAGCGTGCGGAAACTGACAATCGGCGTGTTCGTGAGCCTGGATGGCGTGATGCAGGCGCCGGGCGGTCCGGAGGAGGATCCGTCTGGCGGGTTCAGATATGGCGGCTGGATCGTGCCATATCAGAGCGAGGCCACCGGGGACGCGGTCGGGGCGCTTTTCGCGAAGCCGTTCGACCTGCTGCTGGGGCGGACGACGTATGACATCTTTGCCGCGCACTGGCCGTATTTCGAGACGGATCCGGCGGCGAAGAATTACGATGCGGGCGGGGCGCATATCGCGCGGACCTTCAACGCTTGCACCAAGTTCGTCGCGACGCATCGCCCGGACTCGCTGACGTGGCAGAATTCGCAGGCGCTGAGCCCGGATGTCGCCAAGGCTGTGCGCGATCTCAAGCAGACGGATGGACCGGATCTGCTCGTGCAGGGCTCGACCGAGCTGATCCATATCCTGCTGCAGGCTGACCTGATCGATCACATGCAGCTGCTGATCTTTCCGATCATCTTCGGCAAGGGGAAGCGCCTGTTCGATGCAGGGGCTGCTCCCGGTGCGCTGACGCTGGTGCGGTCGCAGGTTTCCCCGGACGGGGTGATCATCGCGAACTATGAACGGGGCGGCGAGATCGCCACGGGTTCGTTCATGCTGCCTGATCCATCCCCCGCGGAGATCGCGCGGCGGCGCTCGCGAACCTGACCGGCACGCGCAGCGTCAGGCCGCGAGCAGATGCGCCGGGCGACGCAGGTCCTCGGCCAGGGCGGGACCCATCATGTCGATGAAATTGCCGGCGTAGAACGCATCGATGGCCGCGGGCGAGCAGCCTTCCATCGACGTGTCGAACCGTTTGAGCGGGTTTCGGCCGCCCTCGACGTGCGGGTAGTCGGACGAGAACATGCAGACTTCTGCGCCAGACTCGCGGGCGATCCATCCAGCGTCCTCGTGCGGATAGGGCGTGACGCGCAGTTGCCGCCGCACGATCTCGCTTGGCCTGGCTGAGAGTTGCTGCAGCCGTGTCTCGTTCTTGATGAAGGCGGAGGCTGCGGAATCCATCGACCGCATCCAGCCGGGAAGCCATGCCGCGCCAAGCTCGATCGCGCCGAATTTGAGATTGCGGAAGCGGTCAAACACGCCATCGAAAATCATCGTCGCCAGCGTCTGCATGGCCGCATTTGGAATCGGCATGTAGCTGACCGACGTGAAATTGTCGTCGCCGCCATGGAAGTCCGGCACGGGCGGCAGGCCGTTCAGCTTGTAGGCAGGATCCAGCTTTTCCTCGCCGCCGACGTGGAACAGGATGGGGATGCCCGCCTCCTGCGCCATCGCCCACACCGGGTCGAGCCCGGCATGGCTGGGCGAATGACGCCGGGGGCATTTCGAGGGAACCATCAGCGCCTTCGCGCCAAGTGCGATGGCCGCCTTCGCGCAAGCCGCCGCACGCGCGACATCTTCAAGCGGAACCTGCGCTGTGGGCAGCAGGCGGCGATCGACCTTGCAGAAGTCGGTCATCATCCGGTTGTGGGCGTCGGCCGCAGCGTAGCACAGCTCCATGTCGTCGCCCTGGTCGAGCCCGAAATTGCCGAGACACCAGGTAGTGAAGACGAGCTGGCTGGCGAACCCCAGCGCATTGAGCGCCGCCGGCCGATCGTGCGCGAGAAAGGCGCCCTGAGCTTCGTAGTTCTTGCGAAGCAGGATGTTCGCTTCGGCGCCGGAGCGAAACGCCGCGTCGGCCTGCGCCGCCCTTGCCTGATCGGCCTTCGCCTGCCGCGCGGCCCGGTGGTGATACCCGGGGAGGGCGCGATAGCGGGCCAGAAGGCGCGCCTCGAAATAGGGATCGAGGCAGTCGGACAATTCCATCAGGTGGCTGTCCGCGTCGTGGATTATCCGCCCTTCGACATAGGCCATGGCGTTCTCCCGGTGGTCGTTTCTGACTTTTCGAAAGTCAGTCACGCAATCCCGCGGGAGGCAAGGGGGGCTATCCGCCGACCTTGACGCCCAGCGCGACTGCCGCAGCGGCGACGAACTTGTTGGTCTGGGCGAAGGCGGCGTCGAGCGGCTGTTCGTTGGTGGGGTCGGAAATCCTCGCCCAGTTGGCGGCGACATCGTCGACTGTCGCGGTCGCGCCGCCGAGGAAGACTGCGGGTGTTTCGTAGATGTGCACGACGGAGAAGCAGCCGGCGCCAGCTCCGAGGATCGTCTTGTTCGGTGCGTTTTCGGAAACCAGAAAGAGCACGCCGGGCGTCACCAGTTCCGGCTGCATCAGACTTGCCACCTGCTCGGGGATCAGGCCTTCGAGCATGCGCGTCGCCGCGGTGGGGGCCAGCGTGTTGACGCGGATGTTGTTCTTCGCGCCTTCAATGCTGAGCACGTTCATCAGGCCGATCATCGCTGCTTTCGCGGCGCCATAATTCGACTGGCCGAAATTGCCGTAGATGCCCGAGGCGGACGAGGTGAGCACGATGCGGCCAAAGTTCTGCTCGCGCATCGTCTCCCACACGGCCTTGGTGCAGTTGGCGGTGCCGAACAGGTGGACGTCCACCACCTTCGCGAAATCCCCCATCGTCATCTTGGAGAAGCTCTTGTCGCGCAGGATGCCGGCATTGTTGACGAGAATGTCGACGCGGCCCCATTTCGATTTCGCGTCCGCGACCATCGCCTCGACCTGGTCGAGCTTCGTGATATCGGCGCCATTGCCGATGGCCTCGCCGCCGCCGTCGCGGATTTCCTTCGCAACGCTTTCGGCCGCCGAGACGGAGCCGCCCAAGCCGTCGACCGATCCGCCCAGATCGTTGACCACGACCTTCGCGCCGCGCGCTGCCAGCTGCAGGCAGTGCTGGCGGCCAAGGCCGTTGCCGCCGCCGGTGACGATCGCGACCTTGCCGTCAAATCGAATGGTCATGTGGGCTCCTGCTCAGACTAGCGGGATGCGGATGGCAAAGCGGGAGGAGAATGGCAAGGGACACGCGGTCGCGATCCCGGAAGCTGGCGCTTTCGGGGTGAGTGGCGAATGGCGAATAGTGAGTAGGACCGAGGCGGGCCGCGGGCTGTGGTGAGCCCGCGCTCGTGCTTCGACGGGCGCTCCCTGCGGTCGCTGCTTAGCATGAGCGCTACGATAGATCGTGAAACACCAACAGGCTCATGCTGAGCAGCGCGCAGCGCGTCCGTCGAAGCATGGGCGGCATGCGCTGATGCAGAGCCCCAGCGTTGGCGCAGTTGCGCGGTGTAGTGCGCGGCGGCGCGGCTGAGGTTCTGCACCTGGTCGATGTAGGAGCGGATGCGCGCCATGACGGCGAGGTTGTCGGCGGGGAGGTCCGCGAGTTCGAGCTTCACGTCGCGGGGATTGTAGCCGAGGCGGCGGTAGGCCTCGCGCCAGAGGGCGAAGGCGAGGGTGGCTTCGGCGTTGAGGAGCAAGTCTGCGACCTGGTCGAACTTCTGCTGGCATGGCTTGCCGCCACGGATGAGCCGAAAACCTTCGGTGATCAGCGGAATGACGAACAGCCAGAAGCACGCGAACAAACCGCCAAGTGCGGGAAGGTCGCGCAACAGCCATGCGGGTATGCGGCGTTCGTGCTTCATGGGGCCGATTATACGGCCGTTTTTTACCCCGCCGATCCTGTGCCTCTGTTTCCCCCAAATTTTTCAGGCAAGTGGTTGAGATTGCGGGAGAAGATTTCTGAGTTTCCCCCAAATCGTGACAACGACTTTCCCCCAAACTCGGCGCCGTTGAGGGTTGCGCCCAACGATCGCGACGGGCCGATGACAGTGCAGGGCGTGCGTGGCAATGTGTGCGCGTTGAGCCAGACAATACCGGCCGGGAAACATACCAGCGATGCAGCGTGAAAAGACCGATGGTGGGCGCCGTGGCGGCTGGATGTTCCTTGTCTGGGGCGCCGCGGCTGTGTTGTGGCTGGTTCCGCTGATTGCGATGCAGATCACGACCGAAGTTAACTGGGGCGTGGGCGATTTCGTCACCTTCGGGGTGATGCTGATCATTGCCTGCGGGCTGCTGGAACTCGCTGTCAGGATGACGGCGAACGGCGTCTACCGGTTGATCGCCGCAGCGGGCATCGCCGGTATCTTCCTGCTGGTCTGGGCGCAGCTGGCCGTCGGAATCATTTGAGCAGAGCGGCGGCGTCCGGCCAGCTCACATTCTATCCGACATTCAAATCTTTAGCGCATCGACGCCCGGCAGTTCCTTGCCTTCCATCCATTCGAGGAAGGCGCCGCCGGCTGTCGAGATGAAGGTGAAGTCGATGGCGACGCCCGCTGCGTTGAGGGCGGAGACCGTGTCGCCGCCGCCGGCGACGGCGATCAGCTTGCCATCGCGACAGAGCTGGGCGGCGTGCCAGGCGGCCTCCATCGTGCCGCGCTGGAAGGGGGGAATCTCGAACACGCCAAGCGGGCCGTTCCACACCAGTGTCTTTGAATTGCCCATGGCGCGCTTGAGACGGGCGACGGTTTCGGGGCCGGCGTCGAGGATGCGCTCGTGATCGTCCACATTGCCGAGATTGCGCACGCGCGTGGGCACGCCGGACGCCATCTGCTCGGCGACCACGATGTCGAGCGGCAGGAAGAGCTTGCAGTTGTTGTGGCCGGCGAGCCGGATGATCTCGCGCGCGGTTTCTGCGAGATCCTTCTCGCAGTAGGAGGCGCCCACGTCGTGGCCCTGCGCATAGAGGAAGGTGTTGGCCATGCCGCCGCCGATGGCGAGCTTGTCGAGCTTGGTGACGAGGTTCTTGAGGAGGTCGAGCTTGGTGGAGACTTTCGAGCCGCCGACGATGCCCATCACGGGGCGTTCGGGATTGCCGAGTGCGGCGTCGAGGGCTTTGAGTTCGCGCTCCATCGCGAGGCCGGGATAGGCGGGCAGCAGCTTTGCGATGCCTTCGGTGGAGGCGTGCGCGCGATGCGCGGCGGAGAAGGCGTCATTGACATAGAGGTCGCCGAGCTTTGCCAGTTCGGCGGCGAAGGCGGGATCGTTCTTTTCCTCGCCGGCATGAAAGCGGAGGTTTTCGAGCAGGGCGACATCGCCGGGCTTCATGGCGTCGATGACGGCCGCAGCCTGCTCGCCGATGCAGTCGTCGGCCCAGGCGACCGGCTTGCTCAACAGGGCGGAGAGATCGTCCAGTATGGGTTTGAGACTCATCTCGGGCACGCGCTTGCCCTTCGGACGGTCGAAGTGGGCGAGCAGGGCGGTCTTGGCGCCGGCTTGTCTGAGAAGTTCGATCGTCGGCAGGGCGGCGCGCAGGCGCGTGTCGTCGGTGACTTTTCCGTCTTCCATCGGCACGTTGAAATCGACGCGGACGAGGGCGGTCTTGCCCTTGAGGTCTGCGCCCTGGAGCGTGCGGAAGGTCATCGTCATGAATCCCGTTGAGGTTGGCGCTTCCTTAGCAAGCCAGGGGCCGCGCGTCAGCGCTCGTTTTGCTGGCGTCGCTAGCTGCCTCCGTTAGCTGACCGGGTCGCCCCATGGCTCGGGCAGTTCGGGCATGTTGCGCATTAGCTCGAAGCCGATGCGGCGGGGCGCGTCGTCCGTCATTTTCGGCACGGCGACCAGGAGGACGCTGACCTGGCTGTAGTGCTGGATCAGCTCGAAGCGGCGGCCGTCGGGGAACTGGCCAAGGAACAGGATCATGTCCGGGCCCCAGCTGGCGACGTTGGAGATGTGCAGGGGCTCCGTTCCGGGGCCCTGAACGAAGCGGCCGCCGATCTCGTGGTCGGGGCCGAGATTCTTCTCGAAGGCGACGATCTGGTTGACGAGACGCTGGTGCATCCAGGCCGCGGGATCGTGGGGCTTTTCGGCGGGCGTCTTGTCGCTGGCTTCGACGACTTCGCCCTTCACGTGGTAGGGCGGGGAGGCGGTTGCGGGGGCGGACGTCTCTTTGGGCTCTGGGACTTCGACCTTGCCGCGCAACTTGTTTCTCCTTGTCATTCCGGGCGAAGGCGCCCTTCGCGCCGGAGACCCGGAACCCAGGGGCCATTGGCGAAATCGCGCATGCGGCCCCTGGGTTCCGGCTCGTCACCCAGAAGCCCTTCGGGCTTCCGGGTTCTGGCCGGAATGACAGAGTTAGAGCATCGTTGTCTCAGATCAACTTCGCCCACGCTACCGCGGTGTCGCTCATGCGGGTCGAGAAGCCCCATTCGTTGTCGTACCAGGACAGGACCGACACGAATGTGCCGTCCATCACCTTGGTCTGGTCGGTGTGGAAGATCGACGAGTGGGGGTTGTGGTTGAAGTCGGACGAGACGAGTTTTTCGTCGGTGTAGCCGAGGATGCCTTTGAGTTTGCCGTTGGCGGCGGTGCGGATGAGATCGTTGATCTCTTTCACGGTCGTCGCGCGCTTGGCCAGAAACTTGAAATCCACCAGCGAGACATTCGGCGTCGGCACGCGGACCGAGATGCCGTCGAGCTTGCCGTTGAGATCCGGCATCACGAGGCCGACCGCTTTTGCAGCGCCGGTGGATGTGGGGATCATCGACAGGGCGGCGGCGCGGCCGCGATAGAGATCCTTGTGCATGGTGTCGAGCGTCGGCTGGTCGCCGGTGTAGGAATGGATGGTCGTCATCATGCCCTTCTCGATGCCGATGGCGTCGTGGAGGACGCTGACCACCGGCACGAGGCAGTTGGTGGTGCATGAGGCGTTGGAGACGATGCGGTGCTCGGCGGTGAGCTTCTGATGGTTGACGCCATAGACGACGGTGAGGTCGGAGTTCTCGCCCGGCGCGGAGATCAGAACGCGCTTGGCGCCGGCCTTGAGGTGGTCGGCGGCTTTCTCTTTCGCCGTGAAGATGCCGGTGCACTCGAACGCGATGTCGACGTTCATGGCGGCGTGCGGCAGTTCGGCGGGGTTCCTGATCGCGGTGACCTTGAAGCTCTGGTTGCCGACGGAGACTGTGTCGCCCTCAACCTTCACGTCCATGTGTAGCGGGCCGTGCACCGAGTCGTATTTCAGCAGGTGGACGTTGGTTTCCACCGGGCCGAGATCGTTCACGGCGACCACTTCGATGTCGGTGCGCTTGTGTTCCAGGATGGAACGGAGAACCAGTCTGCCGATCCGGCCGAAGCCATTGATCGCAACACGAACAGCCATCGCGAAACCCTCGATTATCCAGGTGAGGCCGTGGATGCACGGGACGGGCCGGAATCCATGGTCTTCATGCGGGGGCTAATAGCGGATTTTGCGCGCGATGCGAGGGGAAAGCGCGGTGAAATGAGCGCAATTCCGTGTCGCGTTTCGTGAGGTGGGTAAGAAGCTCGGCTAAAGGCGCGCCTTGGCCGCTTTCACCACCGCCTCGGCGGTGATCCCGAAGTGCTTGTAGAGCGCCTTTTAGGGCGCGCTGGCGCCAAAACCGGTCATGCCGACGAAGCTGCCTTCGGGGCCGATCCAGCGGTCCCAGCCGTCGCGGACGCCGGCTTCGATGGCGACCTTGGGCAGGGCGCCGCCGAGGGTGTCGTGGCGGTATTTTTCGGGCTGGGCTGCAAAGAGCGCGAAGCAGGGGAGGGAGACGACGCGGGCGCCGATGCCGTCGGCTTCGAGTTGCTTCTGCGCTTCGAGGGCGATCTCGATTTCGGAGCCGGTGGCGATGAGGACAACTTTCTCGGGTTTGCTCGCAGGGCTCAGCACATAGCCGCCCTTCGCGACGAGGTTGTCGTCAGTGTGCGTCCTGCGCGCGGGCGCCAGGTTCTGGCGGGTGAGGGCGATCAGCGAGGGGCCGGTCGTGGTCTCGAGCGCGACCTCCCAGGCTTCGGCTGTTTCCACGCCATCGGCAGGACGGAAGACGAGGAGGTTCGGGATCATCCGCAAGCTGGCGACATGCTCGACCGGCTGGTGTGTCGGGCCGTCTTCGCCGACGCCGATGGAATCGTGCGTCATCACATGGATCACGCGCTGTCCCATCAGCGCGCCGAGGCGGATGGCCGGGCGGGAATAATCCGAGAAGACGAGGAAGGTGCCCGAGTAGGGCACGATGCCGCCGTGCAGGGCCATGCCGTTCATCGCAGCGGCCATCGCGTGCTCGCGGATGCCCCAGTGGATGTAGCGGCCGCCATAGTTCTCCGGTGTGAAGGGCGCCTTGGCTGAGGCCGTGCGGGTGTTGTTGGAGCCGGTGAGGTCGGCCGATCCGCCGACCATCTCGGGCATCAGCTCGGTTGCGACCTCCAATGCAGCGCCAGACCATTTGCGCGTGGCGTCGGCCTTCTGGGCCTCGACGATCTTTTTCTTGTGTGCGTTGAGGGCGCCGGAGAGGCCGGCTGGAATTTCGCCCGAGAGCGCCGTGTTGAATGAATCGCGCTTGTCGCTGGCGGCGAGGCGGCGTTCCCACGCTTCGCGGTGGCGGGCGCCCTGCGCGCCGATCTTGCGCCAGGCGGTCAGGACTTCATCAGGGACGACGAAGGGCTCGTGCGGCCACTCGATCGCCTTGCGGATGCCGGCGATCTCTTCGGCGCCATAGGGGCCGCCATGCGCGGGGCCGGTGCCGGCGATCTTGGGCGCGCCAAAGCCGATGATGGTCTTGCAGGCGATCAGCGAAGGACGGTCGGCCTGCTGCGCCGACAGGAGTGCGCCGCGCACGGCGTCCATGTTGTGGCCATCGACGCGGGCAACGTTCCAGCCCGACGCCTTGAAGCGCTTCACCTGGTCGGTGGCGTCCGACAGGCCGGTCGAGCCATCGATGGTGACCGCGTTGTCGTCGAACATCACGATCAGGTTCTTGAGGCGCAAATGGCCGGCC
>JANOKS010000064.1:0-2828 GCA_031419455.1 Alphaproteobacteria bacterium | reverse complement strand
ACCCTGTTCAGCGACGAGGAGTGCTGGAACTTCTTCAAGGCCGCAGGTTATACGTGCGATTAAAAGCACGACGCTCTAGCCGCAACACGCGCTCGTCCTTCGACGGACGCTCCCTTCGGTCGCTGCTCAGGATGAGCGCTTGGTGCACGTGGCCAGAGTAGCGCTCATGGTGAGCAGGCCCGAAGGGCCGTCCGTCGAACCACGAGCGCGGGCTCACTAGCGTTGACGCGGCCCCGTCGTTAACGTCGCACAACCGGAGCCCAGCCCATGTTCGACGAACAACTCCTCATGCTCGCCCGCCTCACGCTCGACGAGGCGCAACAGAAGCGGCTCAAGATCGCCACAGCGGAAAGCTGCACCGGCGGGCTCATTGCCGGATTGTTGACTGAAATCCCCGGCTCGTCCGCCACGGTCGAGCGCGGCTTCATCGTCTATTCCAACCGCGCCAAGGAAGAGATGCTGAACGTCCCCGGCGACCTCATCGCCGACGCTGGCGCCGTGTCCGAACCCGTCGCCCGCATGATGGCCGAAGGCGCGCTCGAACAGTCCCGCGCCAACCTCGCCGTGGCCGTCACAGGCGTCGCCGGCCCCGGCGGCGGCACGCCGCTCAAGCCCGTCGGCCTCGTCCACCTCGCCGTTGCCCGCGAGAACAAGCCGATCTTCCACCAGGCTATGCGCTACGGCGACATCGGCCGCGAGCGCATCCGTCGCGAAACCATCGCGACGGCGCTTGAAATGCTCCGGAAGATGATGGCCTGAGTTAGCGGCAATCCCGCGCGTTGAACTCGTCAGCCTCGGTCACGCGGCTGTTGTAGGACGTGAAGCCAACGCAGCGGCCGCGTCCGCTGTCGTCATACCACAGGTCCCACTGCTGCCCGCGATCGTTGATGCTGCGCGCACCGCGGAAGCCTGCATTGGCGAGCGTGCGCTTCGCCTGATCGACGCTCAGCCCGCGCAGGTCGCGCACCTCGAACCCGCGCCCGGCGCCGGGAATGCCCGACCCCTCGCACTCATTGCCGCGGAACGTTCGCACGTTGGTTACGCGACTGTTGTATGACGTGAAGCCGATGCACTCGCGACCCCGGCCGCTCTGCCACAGATCCCATTGCTTGCCGTCGATCCGCACATTGCGCGTATTGGTGTAGCCGTAGTCTCGCAGGTTGCGCTTGGCGTCATTGACGCGAAGACCGCGCAGGTCATCTTCATCGATGCCGCGGCGCCCGCCGCTCACCAGCCCGCACTCGCTGTCGGCAAAGCCGCGAACGTCGGTGACCCGGCTGTTGTAAGAGGAGAAGCCCACGCACGCATTGCGCGATCCCGCATTCGACCAGAGATCATACTGCCGCCCATCCAGCCTGGTGCTGCGATAGGCGCGATAGCCATCGTTAGCGAGCGATCGCTTCATGGCATCGACCGTCTGGCCGCTCTGGTAGGAGGCGCCGCCCCATACGCCAGAGTCACGATCGTTTCCGCGCTGCGCCGAAGCAGGAGCAACGGCGGCGAGGACTGCAGTGGCAAGAAAGGTGGCGGCGATCAGCTTTTTCACGTTCATTTCCCATCAGGGCTACGGCCGAACTCGGCCTGTCACGCCCCGACAATGCCTCCCTGGACATGAACCTAGGCTGATTGCGCCAGTCAGGAACCCGACTGACTGCGCTCGCCCTATTCCCGCCATCAGCGCCCGCGACTCCTGCGAAAAGGTCCGGCCGCAAGACGTTGGCAGAACGGAGCCAGACATGCGTATCGCGAATCTCCTGGCATTGGGCGCCGCCGCCGTGCTGGCCTCCGCCTGCGCTGCGACCCCGCCAGCCGGCGACTTGCCCTCCGCGCCAACGGCGAAGCCCCTCACCAACGACTGCGCCGTCATCGCTGCAATCGCGAAGGAGCACTACAAATTCGGCCCGGAGAACGCGCCGCCCCCGCTCAAGCCGGCAGGCGACGAAGGCTGGGCGCCGCGCTGCGACTTCAGCGCGCATGGCTTCATCTTCACGGATTATGTGCAACCCATGCCCGGTGCCGACCCGCGCCAGAGCCTGAAATGGGTGGCGTTCCACAAGCCTGCCTATGAGGGAGGCGGCGCCCGCGTGCTCACTGAAATCATGCATGGACCCTTGGCGGGCATCGGCTATGAATGCCGCCTTCTTTCAGGTTTCGCAGGCTGGACGGTCGGCGAGTGCAAGACGAGCTGGGTATCGTGATGAACAGACTGTTTCTGGCGGTGGGCCTTCTGGCGATTGCAGGTTGCGAAAGCGCGCCCGAGGAAGTTCCACCCAAGGCGGCAGCCTTCGTCACCGACGATTGCGCCCTGATCAGCGCCATCGGCCGTGAACAGTACAAGCTCAGCGCCGACGATCCGCAGATGACCATCACGCTCAATGGCGAAGATGCGCCGTGGCGCCCCGGCTGCGACTGGAAGACGTTCGGCTTCAACCTGGTCGAGATCGCAGGGCCCGAAGGCGAGACCGCCACGGCCGGCATGAACCGCCTCACCTTCCACCGTCCGCGCTACGACGCCGAAGGCGCCCTCGTTCGCACGGCGGCCAGGACTGGCGACCAGACGACCAACGCCCTCTGCCGCGTCACCCGCGCCGAAGGCGGCAACTGGTCGCTCGCCTCCTGCGGCCCTGATCCGAAACTCACCCAGCCGCGCGCCGCCGCGCCCAGCCCTGCCGACCAGACCCCGGACTCGCGCCTGCCCGTGCCGCTGAACTCCGACGTCAGCCCCCGCGACGCCGTGATCCCGGACCCCGCTCCGGGCGCGCCTCTGGGCGGCAATAACTGAGACAGGTGCAAGTCCTCCCTCGACTGCGAAGCAGGCGGGGGAGGTG
>JANOKS010000063.1:0-22132 GCA_031419455.1 Alphaproteobacteria bacterium | reverse complement strand
AAATCCGTCGCATCGCAACGCGCCTCGCGCATCGCCGCATCGAACCTGCCCACATCATCGCATGGTCAGCCTGGCGACGCGCCCATCAAGCCGCAGCCCGACAAGCCCACATCAAGACAAGACTGCAACTGTAGTGCTAGCCGCCGCGATTGCGGGCTTCTTCATCGTCGCGACGAGGATCAGCACGCCGCCGAATGCTGCAGCGCCGGCGAGAGTCAGGAAGGCTGCATCGGCGTTGCCGCCATTGGCATCCCGGATGCGCCCGATCAGGTCGGGGCCGAAATGCCCGCCGAGATTGCCGACGGCGTTGATCCAGGCGATCCCTGCCGCTGCGGCGGCGCCCGACAGGAAAGATGTCGGGATCGACCAGAAGGCGACGACCCAGCAAAGCGCGCCGCACGTCACCAGCGTCAGCGCGGCCATCTGCAGCACGGGTGAGCCGTCGATCACAGCCAGCATGGTCATGCCGGCGACGCACATGGCGAAGCCGCCGGCCGTATGCCAGCGCCGCTCGCCCGTGCGGTCGGAATTCCAGGCCCACAGAACTTGCACGATGGCGGTGATGCCCCACGGAATCATGCTGAGAAGGCCGATCTGCAGGAAGTTGGACGACGGAATCCCGAACTCCGAGATCAGCGTCGGCATCCAGAAGTTCGTCGTGTAGAGGCACAGCGCGCCAGTGAAGTAGACGACGCCGAACGCCCAGATGCGCCAGTCGGCGAAGACTTGCGCGATGCCATGGCGCTCGCCGGCGCCGCCTTTCGCAGCCGCCTCCTCGGCAAGCCGCCGCAATACGAGGTCGCGCTCCGCATCGCTGAGCCATTTTGCCTTGGCCGGACTGTCGACCAGCAGGAGGAAAAATACGACGCCCATGGCCACCGACGGGATGCCCTCCAGCAAGAACAGCCACTGCCAGCCGCGCATGCCGTTTGCGCCGTCCATGTATTGCAGGATGGCGCCGGAGACGGGTGAGCCGACGATGTTGGAAATGGCGATGCCGGTCATGAACCACGCCACCATCTGCGCCCGCCGCTGGGCCGGGAACCAGAAGGTCAGGTAGAGAATCACGCCGGGAAAGAAGCCCGCCTCCGCCGCGCCCAGCAGGAAGCGAAGCACGTAGAAGGTGAACTGTTCGTCGGTGCAGCCGAACGCGGCCGAGACAGGCCCCCACTGCACCATGCCGGTGAACATGAAGAGACTCGAGATGATCCCCCACGTGATCATGATGCGCGCCATCCAGATTCGCGCGCCGACCTTCCGGAGGATGAGGTTGCTCGGCACCTCGAAGACGAAATAGCCGATGAAGAAGATGCCCGCGCCGAAGCCGTAGATGGCGTCGGAGAATCCGAGATCGGACGCCATCTGCAGCTTGGCGAAGCCGACATTCACACGGTCGAGGAAGGCGACGATGTAGCCAAGGAAGAGCAGGGGAACGATGCGCCAAGCGATCTTGCGAAACGTCGCGCTGTCGCCGGGCGCTGCTGCGCTCGCTTCGCTCATGCCGTTCTCCCCCCGGTGTTTTCTGCTTGTGGCCGGTTCTGTTTGCGACAGCAGCGGCCAATTCAGCTCATTCGTCAATTCGCGTTTGCCCTCTTCGCCACGCGGCGCCATAAACCGGTACGTATCAGGAACGGGGTTCATGTCGGCAGTCGCAGCCTCGCCGGTTTCACAACCTTTCGGTGATCTGGTTCCAGCCGGACGGGCCGCGGAAATCGTTCGCGGCGTGCAGCGCATGTTTGGCGAGCTGGGACTGGCCTCGCTGTTGGAAGTGACACTGGCGAATGGCCGCCGCGCCGACGTGATGGCGGTTGGTCCAAGAGGCGAGATAGTGATCGTCGAGGTGAAGTCCTGCCTGCAGGATTTCCGGGTCGACCAGAAATGGCCCGAGTACGCGCCCTATTGCGACCGGTTCTATTTCGCCATCGACTGCGACTTCCCGAAGGACCGTATTCCCTCCGAGGTCGGTCTCATGGTGTGCGACGGGTTTGGCGGCGCAGTGTTGCGGGAATGCGAAGCCTCGCCGCTTTCCGGCGCGCGGCGCAAGGCGGTAACACTGTCGTTTGCGCGTCTGGCGGCGGCACGGCTCATGCGTGTGGGCGAAGTCGCGCCGGCTGCGGCCGAGCCCGCAATCGACTAGGTCGGAATCGCCCATGCCCCTGCAATATCCCATCGCCGCCAATGCTCGTGAAGCGCTCGACGCCGAGGGCGGAGCGCGCACGGTGGGCGAGGCGCGTGAGCTGGCGAACGGTCCGGTGACGCTGGTCATCGACTGGGTGCGTCCGCAACCTGCCGAGCGCGAGGAAGTCCAGGGCAAGGCCGAGGCGGGTGTCGCGCGGGGCTTCGTTCAGCTCTACGAGGACGCGAAAGGCCAGCCCGTGATCGCGGTCTCCTACTGGAAGCCCGACCGCGCAGGCGGGGCCAAACCGAAAAAGACGAAGGCGGGAAAGCGGCAAGCTTCCGCGGCCGAGGATCACACCGACGATCTCTACTTCACCAAGCCCGGCATGAAGGCAAAGCGGAAGGCCAAGGCGCGCGACGCGAACCAGCTCGACCTGTTTGGTCCCGACCAGAAGGGCGCCGAACACCCAGATCCCCACAATCCGGGCGTGGTCATCGTCGACGAGGAAGGCGATGGCGCGTCATTCGGCGGCGTCGATCAGTCCAGCTAGTCCCTTCACGTTCGGTGCGCAGCGTGCCTACAAGCGGGGGCCGCGAGATCAGCCTGCGGCTGGCGATACCATGCGACCGGATGGGATGGGCGGCAAAAGCAACAGCAAGCCAGCTGGCGAAACGCTCGGCGATGCCGAACGCATACGCTTTGCGGACCTGCTGGTAGCGGTGGCTCAGCGGCAGGATCGCGACGCGTTTGCTGAGCTTTTCGCCTATTATGCCCCCCGCGTGAAATCCTACCTGCTGCGTCTTGGCGCAGACAGTGCGCTGGCCGAGGAGATCGCGCAGGACGTGATGGTGACCGTCTGGCGCAAGGCCGGGCTGTTCGACCGCACGCAGGCGTCGGTCTCGACCTGGATCTTCCGCATCGCGCGAAACCGCCGCATCGACCTGTTCCGGCGGTCCAAGCGGCCCGACCTCGATCCGCAGGAGGAAATGATCCTCCCCTCCGGCGTGGAGGCGCCGGATGCCCGCATCGAAACCATGGAAACCGAGGCGAGGGTGCGCGCCGCCATGAAGGACTTGCCGGAAGAACAGGTTCTCCTGTTAAAACTGGCGTTTTACGAGGGGTTGTCCCACAGCGAGATTGCGGCCCGGCTGGGCGCGCCGCTCGGGACCGTGAAATCGAGAATACGTCTGGCGTTCGCGAAGATGAAAGTACGGCTGGGCGATGACTGACAGGCGACATGATCCGCTGGGGAAACGGGCGCGTATCATTCGCTGGACGGGGTATGTCTGACGGATCCGGAGATGATCAAGGTAACGCAGCAAGCTGAACTGGACGACGCCACCCGGGCCACGCTGGCTTCCGGACGGGCGGAGCCTGCGCTTGACCTGTTCGTCGATGTCCTCATGAAAATGAGGGGAATTTCCGAGATGGAGGGCGAGGTCATTTCCGGCGTCGCACTCGAAGTGGAGACCCCGGCGGAGTTGTCCGCCGATGCGCTCGCGATGACGTTCACGGCGATCGATCGGGGTGGTTCGCCGGATCCCGGCCAGATGGTTTACCCGGAGCTTGCCGGGGTGCCGGAGCGGCTGCGCGAAGCGATCCTTGCAGCCGAACGTCGGACGTCATGGAAGACGATCGGGCTGGGTATTCGCAGCCTCGACCTCGGCTCGCCCGGCACCGTGAAGGCAGAGATCATCCGGCTCGCCCCCGGCATGACGGTGCCCCGGCATACGCACAAGGGCCGTGAGCTGACCCTGTGCATTCATGGCGAGTATATGGATAGCGGCGCCGTCTATGGCCCGGGCGACTTCTCGGTCAGGGACGCCACGATCCGTCATGAGCCCAAGGCGCTTGACGATGGTCCTGCCTTTGCCTTGGCGGTCACCGATGCCGGACTGAAGTTCGAGGGCCTGCTCGGCGCGCTGCAGACGCTGTTCCGGTTGTAGTTCTGCGGAACGCTGGGCGGGCGTCGTGCGTGACAGTTTCACGCTGACCCGCTAACAGCCGCGGATGTCGCCTCCATCCGTCCAAACCTCCAAATCCGCCGGCTGGCAGAGCCGTCTCGCTGCAGGCGAACTCGTCCTGGCGTCCATGGATGGGAAGGTGGATTTCGACACCGCGATGGATGCGAGCCGCGCCTTCAGCCGGCTTGAAGGCGCTGACCGCGGATTTGCCCGGGCAATGGCGGGCGCGGCGCTGCGCGGTGTCGGCCGGATCGACTGGGCGCTCGGCGGCATGGTGCAGCGGCCGCTGGCCGACATCGAACCGCCCCTGCGCGCTTTGCTGCGGGTTGGCGCTGCCCAGCTCTGGATGCTTGGCGTCGCCGATCACGCCGCGGTTTCGGCCACGGTCGAAGCCGCTCGCCAATGGCATGAAGCACGCCGCGGTGGCGGCCTTGTCAACGCAGTGCTCCGACGCGCCGCCCGCGAGCGCGAAGCCTGGGACAAGGCTCCGGCGACCTCGGTCTGGCCCGACTGGCTTGCGGCGAAACTGAAATCCGCACTTGGGGCAGGGCGCGCCGACGACATGGCGCTTGCCCAGCTTCAGGAGCCGCCTGTTGATCTCACACTCAGGGCAGGCGTGGACGCCGCCATATGGGCGGAGCGTCTCAAAGCTGAAATCCTCCCTGGCGGCTCACTTCGGCTTCATGGCGGCGGCGCGATCGCAAACCTGCCGGGCTATGCCGAGGGCGCCTGGTGGGTGCAGGATTCGACGGCGGCGCTCCCAGCGCGCCTGCTCGGCGACGTGAAGGGCAAGGCTGTGGCGGACCTCTGCGCAGCGCCGGGCGGCAAGGCGATGCAGCTGTCAGCCATGGGCGCGAAGCTGTCGGCAATCGATCTTTCACCTCAGCGCATTACCCGCTTGCGCCAGAACGCAGAACGCGCACGCCTGCCGATGGACATTGTCGAAGCCGACGCCCGCATCTGGCGCCCCGCCGAGCCGCTCGACGCCGTGCTGCTCGATGCGCCGTGTTCGGCGCTGGGCATCATCCGCCGTCATCCGGAAGGCGTCTGGCGCCGCGATCCGCGCGACTTCGTCCGCTTTCCCGCCGTGCAGCGCGCGCTCGTCGACGCCGCCCACGATATGCTCCGGCAGGGCGGCCTGCTCGTATACGCGGTCTGCACGCCGACGCCTGAAGAAGGTATCGACGTGATTGACGGCGCGATCGCTGGAGGAGGGTGGCGGCGCGTTGCAATCGCCGCCCACGAGACGCCTGGGTTTGAGTCTTCGTTAACCATGCAGGGAGATGTGCTCACACTGACGCACCTCCAGCGTGGCGCGAAAGACGCGCCCGGCGATGAAAGTGGAAACGCGTCGTTAAATGCCGATGCTTTCTTCATCGCACGACTTGAACGCATCTGAAGGCGTCTCCATTCCCAACCATGTCGGGATACGGATGAACGGGAATGCGACGGCCTCTTCGCGGAAGTTGACACATTCCTGCCTTCGATAAGCAACGAATGCGAACCATTGGGTTCAGCGTCGGTTCAGCCGTTTCTGATAGGTTTTGTGTGTGCAGGGACGGGGCCTCCCCGATGCCGTCCCCTTGAGAGATTAAGATGGACGCGATTTTCCACGCCCCCGAAGCCGACGCCCGCGCGCGCTTTGACGCCTTCCGCCCCTCCGTCATCGCCAAGCCCCAGAAGGCCTTCGCGATCGCGTTCGCTGTGCTCGCCACCGCCCTGGCCGGGTGCGCCAGCGGGCTCGGCGCCAACAGCTATGATGCTTCCCAGGTTGGTCGCGTCGCGCGCGTCGAGGAGGGCACGATCGTCGCTGCCCGCCCGATAACGATCGAAGGTTCGAATTCGTCTGCAAAGATCGGCACGCTCGCCGGCGCGGCCCTGGGCGGTCTTGCAGGTTCTGAAATTGGCGGCGGCCGCAAGGCCAACACTGCCGGCGCCATCGGCGGCGCTGTCCTCGGCGGCCTCGCCGGCAACGCCATCGGCAAGTCGACCGGCGCACAGCCGGGTTACGCCTACACCATCCGCCTTCCTTCGGGCGAACTTGTCTCGATCGCGCAGGCCGGCGATTTCGCCTTGCCCGCCGGCACCCCAGTGCTGATCGAATACGGCGCCCGCGCCCGCGTCGTTCCGCAGACCGTGGCTTACGGATACTGATCGCGCGCCAGACATTTTGAGCAAGCCAGCCGCCCGGACACACAAGGTCCGGGCGGTTTGGTATCCGGCAGGTTGCGCCGCCGGTAGGGCGCTGCTAGGCCGATCCCATGTCAGACGTGCTGATATCGCCCTCGATCTTGGCGGCAGACTTCGCCCGGCTGGGCGAGGAAGTCCGCGCCGTGGACGAGGCTGGCGCTGACATGATCCATGTCGATGTGATGGACGGGCATTTTGTGCCGAACATTTCCATCGGTCCCGCCGTGATCGAGAAGCTGCGGCCGCATACGAAAAAGCCGTTCGACGTCCACCTGATGATCTCGCCGGTCGATCCGTATCTCGAGGCGTTCGCAGAAGCTGGCGCTGATATCATCACCGCGCATCCCGAGGCGGGACCGCATTTTCACCGCACGCTCCAGGTCATCCGCAAGCTGGGCAAGAGGGCCGGCGCCGCCCTCAACCCCGCGACGCCTGCCGACATTCTCGACCCGGTGCTGGAGGAGCTCGACCTGATCCTGGTGATGAGTGTGAACCCGGGCTTCGGCGGGCAGAAATTCATCGACAGCCAGTTGCGCAAGATCGAGGCGATCCGCAGGAAGCTCGACCGGGCAAACCTCAAGACCATTCTCGAAGTCGATGGCGGCATCGTGCCCGGCAATGCGCGCGCCGTCATCTCGGCTGGCGCCACCGCGCTGGTCGCGGGCTCGGCGATCTTCGGCAAGGGCGCGGGCCGCTATGCTGCGGAAATCGCCGCTTTGCGCGGCGGGTGAGGGCAGGCCATGTCGCTCCCTCCCCTCGGGCCGCCAGCGCCAGGCGGCGTCGGCCGGGAAGCCGAATACGCGCAGTGGCTTGAGCTGACCGGCAGGACAGGCGCCGAGATCAACGTCTCGCCCGTGCACCGCCTGCGGATTTCCGGGCCCGGCCCGACCGGCCTCACGGCGCTGCCCACCGATAACCGCCCCGCCAGCCGCCAGCGCGGCGATGCGATCTTTGCGGGCCGCTGGCGTTTCGGCTCGTCTCATGTCGATACGCCTGAGGGTCGCGCGCCGTGGGGACCGGAATTCCCGAGCTTCCATTTCGCTGACCGCATTCATCGCTTTCACTGGCTGCGCGACCTTGGCGCCTGCGGACCCGCAGGCGAGGCGCGCGGGCGGGCGCTGGTCGCGGCCTGGGTCGAGGCGTTCGGCAAGTGGGACGGCTTCGCATGGCGGCTCAGCGTGACGGCTGACCGCCTGATCAACTTCTTCTCGGCTGGTCCCTGGTTGTTTGAACTGGGCGACCAGACCCGCATCGCGTTCCTGGAGTCCATCGGGCGCCAGATGCGCCACCTCCAGTTCAACGGCGTGGAGGAAACGGATCCGGTGTCGCGCTTCCGGATCGCTGTCGCTCTTTGCCTCTGCGGAGCAGCCACCGAGGATGGCCGCAAGCTGCTCGACCAGGGGCTTGCCATGCTGGAGGCGGAATGCGCCGCCCAGATCCTGCCCGATGGCGGGCATGTCACCCGCAGCCCGGAAGCGCTGGCGGACGCGCTGCTCGACATCCATGCGGTGGAGGAGCTTTTGCTGCGCCTCGGGATCAACGCGCCACCTTTCCTCACCAAGCTGCAGCCGCGCATGGCCGCGATGCTCAGCTTCTTCCAGGAGACGGATGGCGGCGTGGTTGCCGCGAATGGCGGCGGCGACGGCGCGGGCGGCGTGGTGCGTGCGGCGCTGCGCCCGCACGGCGGGGTCAACTCCAAATTCTCGTTCGCGCGCCTCTCGGCCTATCAGCGCGTGCTGGCGAACGACCTCAACGTCTATATCGACGCCGGCCCCGGGCCAGACCGGCCCTACGGGTCGCGATCCCATGCCGGCGCGCTTGCCCTTTCAGTCGATGACGGACCGGAGCGGATCATCACGTCGTGCGGTGCTCACCCCGACCTCGATCCCGAACTGCGCGAAGCTTCCCGGCGGACGGCGGCGCATTCGGTGCTGTCGTTGAACGGTGAGGATTCAGCTGTATTCACGCCTGATCCGTACACCGGCGTGCGCGCACCGGACGGGCCGGCCCAGCTGGCGGTGCGGCGGATGGAAGAGGGCGACCAGTACCTGCTGGAAGGCCAGCACGCCGGCTGGCGGGTGCGCCATGGTCTGATCTACCGCCGGAGGCTCTACGTCGCGATGAATGGCAGCCGGATCACAGGCGAGGACAGCCTCTCGCGGCCGATGTCGGAGGCGGCGCCACAGTTCCCGGGCGGGTTGATACCTTTTGAAATAAGGTTCCACCTCCATCCAGATGTGCAGGTGGCGGACGGACCTGACGACAAGACTGTATACTTGGGCCTGTCGCTACGTCAGCACGTGTGGCGTTTCCGCAGCGAGACTTTGCTTTCGGTCGAGGATTCGCGTTACTGGGGTGGCGATGTCCCGCAGAGAACGCGACAACTCGTGATTCGCGGGGTTGCAGATCCGGGGGCGGACGGGTCGCAAGCGCCAAATCGCGTGCGGTGGGCCCTATCCAAGGCGCACCCGGGCGACTAGGGGGAGTGGGTGAGCAGCGTAGAGGTCTCCGCCCGTCGGGCGGCCATTGAAGCCAAGGCAGTTTGCTTTGCCTATGACGTTGCGACCGGCATGGTCGCGATGTTTCTTGCGCCGCACATAATCTACTATTTTTCGGGCGGCGGCGTGCCGACCTGGCTCGAATTCTTCGTTGCCGTTGCGTTTGGCGTTGCAGCGACGTTTGCGATGTGGCTGCGCGGCGTTCACCGGCAGGTCTGGAGCCACACCTCCCTGCGCGACGTGGTTCGGATCTTCCAGGCCGTCGCGCTGACCCATCTCATGTCGCTGCCGATCCTGATCCTGGCGAAGACGCTGCAGGATTTTCCGATCGCCAGCATCTATCTCCAGTTTCCGATCTGGCTGGCCCTCCTGATGTTCGTGCGCCTGTGGGCGCGCGGGCGGGCGACCGGCGACCTGACCGCCATCTTCCGCCGCGAGCCGCCCTATGCGCCGCGCGCGCTGGTGGTGGGTCCGGCTGGCCATGTCGCAGAGGCGCTGCGCGCCGCTCGCAAGGCGCCGTCGGGTCCGCCGATCCGCGCCATCGGCATCGTCGAGACATCGGGCCAGCACTATGGCCGCGACATCGAAGGCGTGCAGGTCATGGGCGGCATCGATCAGCTGGCCCAGCTGTTCGACCACTACACCGCCCGCTTCGGCGAACTGCCATGGATCGCCATCGCAACGCCGCCCGAGGACCGCCGCACGATGGAGGCGGCGCTCGCCGTATCTTCCGCGCGCAAGGCGACGCTGCTCCGCATCGGGGCAAAGGCGATGCTGCAGCCGATCCGTCCGGCCGATCTGCTGGCGCGCCCCGAGCGGCGGCTGGACATGGCGCCCGTTGCAGAACTCGTTTCCGGCGCGCGCGTGTTCATCACCGGCGGCGGCGGCACGATCGGCGGCGAGCTGGCGCGCCAGTGTGCGGCGCTGGGACCCTCCGAGCTGACCATCTACGACGCTTCCGAATTCAACGTGTTCGAGATCGACCAGGAACTCTCGCGCGCCTATCCGAACGTGGTCCGCCGCATGATCATCGGCGACGTCCGCGATGAGGTGCGGCTCGAACAGGCGATGCACGAGGCAGCCCCCGATCTCGTCATCCATACGGCGGCGCTCAAGCACGTGCCGCTGATGGAGCAGAATCCGAACGAGGCCATCCTCACCAACGTGCTCGGGGCCCGCCGCTGCGCGACAATCGCGGCCAGTCTCGGGGTGAAGGCGTTCACCTTCATCTCCACCGACAAGGCCGTGAACCCCACCAATGTCATGGGCGCCACCAAGCGCGCCGCAGAGCTTTTCATCCAGGCTTTCGCGCCAACCGTGCCGGGCACGCGCTTCTCGCTGGTTCGCTTCGGCAACGTGCTGGGTTCCAAGGGCTCGGTGTCGCCGCTGTTCGAGCGCCAGATTGCCGAGGGCGGTCCTGTCACCGTCACCCATCCGGACATGACGCGCTATTTCATGAGCGTGGAGGAGGCCTCGGCGCTGGTGCTGCAGGCCGCGGCCATGTCGGCCAATTCCGAGTCGGAGGAAGCCACGCTCTACGTGCTCGACATGGGCGAGCCTGTGCGCATCGTTGATCTTGCCGAGAAAATGATCCGCATGAAGGGCCTGACGCCTGGCCAGGACATCCTGATCCGCGTCACGGGTCCGCGTCCTGGCGAGAAGCTCACGGAAACGGTCTTCTATGACCGCGAGCAGGTGAAGCCGACCGTGGTCGATGGCGTCCTCGAAGTCGCCAATACGGGTTCCCCGCCGATCGCAGAAGTGCAGGCGAGGCTCGACGCCATCGTCTCCTACGCCGCCCGCCGTGACCCGCAGGCCTCGCTTTCCATGATGAAGGCGCTGGCGCCTGAAATCTTCGCGGACGACGCCTGGGGTGAACCTGTCCTGAACGTCCACTAGAATTGGCGAGCGCTATGCTGCGTCCAAACAGCAGTGAAGTTATTTCTGCCATTCGCGCATTTCGGGCTGTGGTGGAGCAGGGAAGCCACGAAGACTACGGCACCCTGATCGCCGCCACGACAAAGTTGCTGGAGACGGCGTCTCGGATGAAGGGTGAAGCGGTGGATGGTGACGTCGTCGAGCGGCCGGATCGATCCGCGTCTGAGGATCATCGGATTGTTCAGGCGAAATTCGCGCACCTGCATACCAATCATGCGGACGATATCACCGCTGAAGAGTGGACGATAATGCCGCTCAACGATCTGGGTGACCTGTATCACGACATATGCGTCGTCGATGACCTTTTCCTGGATGGCTTCGAGGCGGATGCCCGGTGGCAGTTCCGCTTTGGCTTCGAGAACCATTGGGGCGAGCACGCGCTCTCCCTTATCGGATATCTCTTGAGATCCTATCGCTTCTAGGGCGCTGATAGACCACCACTTCTGACCTGCAACATGGGGTATTGATCGCGGGCCCAGCCACGCCATCTCTATTGTCATGGAAATGCGTGTCCTCCTCTTCAACGGCGAAGCCTATTGCGACAGCGAGCGCCAGGACGAACTCGTCCGGCAGACGCTTGACGCAATCCAGTCCAGCGGCGTCGTCCTCGAAGCCAGCGAACTGTCCGTCGATCGCTCGGCCGCCATGTTCCTCGTCAGCGGCGATTCGCCCGCCGTCCGCCGCCTGTGGGCGATTGTCGAGGCGAGCGGGCTCGAAAACGCCTGGGAGGCCTTCGGCTCGCGCCTCGAATGGTCGACTTTTGCGATGTCGCGGTAGTCTGCCCCGCAGACTGATCGCCGCCGGCCGGAATGCCGCAAGCTTGACGGTTTCAAGACAGCCCCCCTGATGCTATCCGGCGCCCAAGCTACGCGCTGGAGCCGCACCATGTCGCCCCCCAAAGCCGCCCCCGGAAACGTTCCTGATCGCGTCGCCATCAGGCGGGCGCTGATCTCGGTGTCCGACAAGACCGGGCTGGTGGAGCGGGCGCGAAAGCTTGCCGCCCTCGGCGTCGATCTTGTCTCCACTGGCGGCACATCGAAGGCGCTGAAGGAGGCGGGGCTCAAGGTCCGTGACGTCGCCGATCTCACCGGCTTCCCCGAGATGATGGATGGCCGCGTCAAGACACTGCATCCGAAAGTGCATGGCGGGCTTCTCTATCGTCGCGATCTCGCAACCCATACGAAAGACGCTGCCGACCACGACATCGAGCCGATCGATCTCGTCTGGATCAATCTCTATCCGTTCGAGGCTACCGTGCAGGCGGGCGCCGGTTTCGACGACTGCATCGAGAATATCGATATCGGCGGGCCCGCCATGTTGCGCGCGGCCTCCAAGAACGCTGACTTCGTCGCTGTTTGCACGGACGGCGTTGATGTCGATGCGGCCCTGGCCGAGATGGAGGAGGGCGGCGTGAGTCTCAGAACGCGCCGCCGGCTCGCGGCCAAGACCTATGCGCGCACGGCTGCCTACGATGCTGCGATCTCCGAATGGTACTGGAAGCAGATCGGCGAGGAGGCGGGAGAGTGGCGCGCCTTTGGCGGCAGGCTCCAGCAGACGCTTCGCTATGGCGAGAATCCGCACCAGAAGGCCGTCGTCTATGCCGGTCCGGACAAGCGCGCCGGCGTGCTGACCGCGCGCCAGGTGCAGGGCAAGGAGCTGAGCTACAACAACATCAACGACACCGATGCGGCCTACGAACTGGTTGCCGAGTTCGATCCGAAGGTGTCGCCCGCAGTCGCCATCATCAAGCACGCCAACCCGTGCGGCGTGGCTGTTGGCGCAACAGTAACCGAAGCCTATCGCCGCGCGCTTGCCTGCGATTCAACATCGGCCTTTGGCGGCATCATCGCGGTCAACGTGCCGCTCGATGGGCCGACCGCCGAGGCGATCACGGAAATCTTCACCGAAGTCGTGATTGCGCCGGGGGCGGACGCGGCGGCGCTGGCGGTGTTCGCGAAGAAAAAGAATCTCCGCCTCCTGCTGACCAATGGCGTGCCTGACCCCGGCCAGCCGGGCGTGACCGTGCGCACAGTCGCGGGCGGGCTTCTGGTGCAGGACCGCGATGTCGGCCGCATCATGGAAGCCGACCTGAAAGTGGTGACCAAGCGCAAGCCGTCCCCCCAGGAGATCGCTGACCTGATTTTTGCGTTCCGCGTCTGCAAGCACACCAAGTCCAACGCCATCATCTATGCGAAGGACGGCGCCACGGTCGGCATCGGCGCGGGCCAGATGAGCCGCGTGGATTCGGCGCGTATCGCGCGCCGCAAGGCGGAAGATGCAGCCGCCGCGATGAACAAGGCCGATCCCGCCACCATCGGTTCGGTCTGCGCGTCTGATGCCTTCTTTCCCTTCGCTGACGGCCTGCTGCAGGCAGCCCAGGCCGGCGCAACGGCTGTCATCCAGCCCGGCGGCTCGGTGCGCGACGATGAGGTGATCAAGGCCGCCGACGAAGCCGACCTCGCCATGGTCTTCACCGGCATGCGCCACTTTCGGCATTGAGCGCGTCGCGCGGGAGTGGGGAATAGGCAGTAGGCAGTAGGCAGTAGGCAGTAGGGAATGGCGCGGGCTTGTTCGTTCCGATTGCCCACTGCCTATTCCCTACTGCCTCACTTCAGCTCTTGTTCTTCACGTTCGCTTCCTTGGCCACCGCCCGGTCTTCCCGATCGAATTCGATCGGGGCCGATTCGGCTGCATAGAAGCGTGACTTCTTCGCCAGGCGCGCCAAGGACTCGTTCATCGTGCCGGCCGACATTGCCATCTGCTTGTCGCCAACAACGCCGACGGAGGATGCGTCCGCGATGTTGTCGAAGTTGGCGCCGAGGAAGACGGTTTCCCATCCCTTCGCCTTCACGCGATCGAGCGCCGCTTTCACGCCGTCACGCGTCACTTCGCGCGAGGCGTTCTCCTGTCCGTCGGTCATCACGACGATGACGGCCTTGTCCGGATTGTCGGCTTCGGCGAGCGCAATGATCCGCACCATGGCGTCGAGCAGGGGGGTCATTCCGCGCGGGGAAGCGTCCTTGTCGGAGACATTGTCCCAGTGAAGGGCGGGCTGTTTCTTCCGCAGCACGTCGAACTGCAGGGTTTCCTGGCTGTCGAACACGGCCAACGTCACATGGCTGTCGACGACCGGGCCGTCTGTCTTGCTGGCGAGTTCCTTTGCGAATGCGTTGACGGACGAGAGTGCCTCCACCCACAGCGACTGCATCGACCCCGATCGGTCGAGAAGAATGTAAGCCTGCATGCACGTCCCCTTTTTCTGCTGATCCCCAACCCGCGCGAGCGATGCCCGCCGCCGGGAGATGGGTGCGACCGGCCGCCGCACCAGAGGCGGACTGCAAAAGATGTTGTTGGGCGCTCGCTTCGAGGAGCCGTCCGTTCCTGATCATTGTCGCGTACAGATCTGCGGTGGGCCGCTCTGCAGCATAATCCCGGGGGCGAGGCGGTCGGTTCACCATGCGGTCGCAGCAGACGATGGGCGCCGCGCAGGGTATCTGCAGAAAATCTCACACACTCTGCAGCGATAAGCGTTTGATTCTACACGCTTCAAAGATGAACAGTCGGCATCCGCGCATTATGAATGGATGAGTCGTCCTGCGTTCAGGTTCTGTGCGTTGTTATGGGGCCTAGAGACTGAAAGGAGTACCCCATGCGTCTCATTGCTTCTTCCCTACTGGCGGGTCTGCTCGCGGTGACCGCGGCAGCGCCTGCTTTCGCTGACCAACGCGGCCGTGGAAATGATCGGCGCGACGACCGTCGTGACGATCGCCGCGATGATCGCCGTGACTGGCGTGACGACCGGAGGGGCGACCGCCGCGACTGGCGCGATGATCGTCGTGACGACCGCCGCGACAACCGGGGCTGGTATGACAGCCGTGGCCGGCATCATGACTGGTCGCGCGGCGACCGCTTCGACCGCCGTCACTACAACAGCTATGTCGTGGTGAACGACTACAATCGCTATCGCCTGCCGCCTCCGCGTTACGGCCAGCACTATTACCGGGACAACGACACCGGTGAGATCCTGCTGATCGCTGCGGCCACGGGCCTCGTGCTCTGGGCGCTCGCAAACTAGGGCGAGACAACCAGCGGCCTGGCGCCGTTCTCTCTCACGCCGGTCGCTCGCGGCCGCCCCTTCCCCGAGGGGCGGCCGCTCTCGTTTTGGCGGGGCGGAGGAGGGCAGCTTGACATCGCGCCGGTGAGGCTGACAGTCGGATCAAAGCGATAATCACGGGGAGAGCGCGATGCGCAGCATGTTCGCGGCAGTTTCAGTCTTGGCGCTTGCAGCGGCCTGCAGCCCGGCGGAGCCGCCAAAGCCCGTGGCGCTGGCGCCATCCGCAACAGCCTATACGGACCTCCAGACACTCCTGATCGAGGCCAAGGCCGGCGACACGATCGAGATCGGCGAAGGCCGGTTCGACTTCACCGACGGGCTGTCGCTGACGGTCGATGGCGTCACCATCAAGGGCGCCGGGCAGGACAAGACCTTCATCTCGTTCAAGGGCCAGACGGGGGCGGGCGAGGGGCTGCTGATCACCTCCGACAATGTCACCGTGACGGGCTTCACGATGGAGGACCCCAAGGGCGACGGCATCAAGTCCAAGGGCGCCGACAACATCACCTACAAGGACCTGAAAGTGGTGTGGACCGGCGGACCGCTGGCGACCAACGGGGCCTATGGCGTCTATCCGGTCGAATCCAAGAACGTGCTGATCGACGGCGTGACGGTGAGCGGCGCGTCCGACGCCGGCATCTATGTCGGCCAGTCGGAGAACATCATCGTCCGCAACAGCCGCGCCGAATACAATGTCGCCGGCATCGAGATCGAGAATTCGAAATTCGCCGACGTGCACGACAATGTCGCCACCAAGAATGCCGGCGGCATCCTGGTGTTCGACCTGCCGGACCTGCCGGTGATGGGCGGACATTCGACGCGCATCTACAACAACCAGGTCGTCGAGAATGACACGCCGAACTTCGCGCCGCCCGGCAACATCGTTGCGAGCGTGCCGACCGGAACCGGCGTGCTGCTGATGGCGAACCGGAATGTCCACGTGTTCGGCAATACGTTCGACAAGAACCAGACCGCGCATGTGATGGTCATCTCCTATTCCAACGCGTTCAAGGATCCGAACTACAACCCGCTGCCGCGCGACTTCGTCATTCGTGACAACACCTATGGCGTGGGCGGCAATGCGCCGGCCGGCCGCCTGTCGCCGCTGGCTGCGGCTCTCGGCGGAAGCCTGCCGGCCATCGTGTGGGACGGCGTCACCAAGTATGGCGACAAGACCGAGGATGTTCGCATCGTCGTGCGCGAGAAGCCGGAAGTTGGCTTCATCAATCTCGGCCTCGGAAGCACGCCGCCCGACCTCACCAAGGCCAATCCCTCGCCCACGCGCCCGGCGGACGCGCAGATCGAGGAGCCTGCGGCCGTGGTGCTGGAGCACGACAAGCCGAAGGCTGCGGCTGAGGGCGCTTGAGTCGCGGGCTGTATCTGCGGGCGAAGATTGCAGTCGTGGCGCATGCGGAGATGATCGCCGCATGAAGCGAGCTTTTCAACTTGCACGGCTGTGGCGGGATCGCTCCCCCTCTCCCCCCTGTGGGGAGAGGGTAGGGTGTGGGAGGCGGCCCCGCATGCGAGCTTTCGCTACAACTTACCGTCCCACGGCCCCCCACCTCCTACCTCCTCCCCACAAGGGGGAGGAGGGTAAGCCACCGCGCAGTTGGGGCATGTGGCTTGCGCCGTTCTTGTTCGCCCTCGCCGCCTGCACGCAACCCGCAGGCGTGCGGGACAGCGTGATCCTCGCCGGGGACCCCGCGCAGAAACTTTCCGACTATGGGCTGTTCTCCGATGTCTCAGCGCGTGAGCCGGCTGAGGGCGTCGTGCCCTACGACCTCGTCAACGCGCTGTTCTCCGACCACGCCGCCAAGCATCGCGCGGTCTACGTGCCGAAGGGCAAGACTGCCGCCTACAAAGAAACCGGCGTCTTCGATTTTCCGGTCGGATCGGTGCTGATCAAGACGTTCGCCTTCGCGCCCGACATGCGCGAGCCAGCCAAGGACGAGCGGTATGTGGAGACACGCCTCTTGATCCGCAAGGCCGAGGGCTGGGTCGCCTATCCCTATGTGTGGAACGCCGATGAGACCGAGGCCATCTATTCGCCGGTTGGCGGCAAACAGGTGATCGAGACGATCGCGCCCGACGGCGAGGCACTGGCGATCAATTACGCGGTGCCCAATCGCAACCAGTGCAAGGAATGCCATTCACTCGGCGACGATTTCGTGCCGATCGGACCGACCGCGCGCAACCTCAACCATGTCGGGCCGCAGGGCGCGGCGCAGCTTGCCGACTGGCAGGCGCGCGGGATTCTCACCGGGCTTCCCGCGAAGGCGCCGGCGGCGCCGCCCATCGGCAGCGATGCGCCGATCGCGGATCGCGCGCGGGCGTGGCTCGACATCAACTGCGCGCATTGCCATCGCGCGGGCGGCGGGGCGTCGAACTCCGGACTGTTCCTCGCGTGGAACGAGACCAACCCGACCGGCTGGGGCGTGCACAAGCGGCCGACGGCGGCGGGCAGGGGATCGGGCGAGCATCTGTTCGTGATCGAGCCGGGGCATCCTGAGCAGTCGATCCTGCTGCACCGGATGGAGTCGGTCGAGCCGGGCGTGGCGATGCCAGAGCTGGGGCGTTCGGTGATCGATCCTGAGGGCGCCGCGCTGATCCGCGCGTGGATCGCGTCGATGCCGCCGGTTGAGCCTTAAGCTCCAATCCCGCCCGAATTGTTTCATGCAACCGCAGCGCAGTCGTCAGACGGCTGTCATCGATTCAGGCGACAGGAGCCACGCAGCCAGCATGAGCTGCGGATAACGAACGGATCCCCATGATCGCCATCAGAGGTCTTGCCCTCGCCGCCCTCGCCGGCGCGTCGGCCATTGCCCTTGCGCCTCCCGCCGCAGCCGAACCGCGTCGCGAGACGTTCACGCTCGAAGTCCGCTACGACGCCACGCGCTCCGCGCTCGACAACTATCTCGCTTTTGCACGGCAGATCGAACGCGCCTGCGACCAGCACGGCATGCGTGGGCTCGACGTCCGCAAGCAGGAAGAGGCCTGCGTGCGCGACACCATGGACCAGCTCATCGGCCGCATGGACCGCGCCGAGCTTGGCGAAATTCACGATCTCCGGTTCGGCCGCCGCGCTGACTCCTCCCGCATGTTCGCCGTGCGCTGAGGACCTCGTGGCCGCTGGGCGGGCGGAGGCCTCGCCTCCGCCCGCTCCATTTCTGATTGTCGGAAAGCAATAGGCCGCCCCGTTTCCGGAGCGGCCTTTGTTTTGTGTCAGAGAGCGGAGCTTACTCCGCGTCTTCCTTCGGGCCTTCGCTGCGTTCGCGGCGGGGGCCGCGGTCGCCGCCACGGCCACCGCCGCGGCCGCCACGATCGCCATCGCGACGCGGACGGTCGCCGCGCGGCGGACGATCGCCTTGCGGGCCGTCATCGGTGACGCCTTCGATGGCTTCGCCGGTTTCCTGGTTCACGGCTTTCATCGAGAGGCGGACTTTGCCCCTGTCATCGAAGCCGAGGAGCTTCACCTTCACGGTGTCGCCTTCCTTCACCACAGCCGAGGGCGACTCGACACGTTCGGCAGCAAGCTGCGAGACGTGGACGAGGCCGTCCTTGGCGCCGAAGAAGTTCACGAACGCGCCGAACTCCATGACCTTGACGACGCGGCCTTCGTAGATCGCGCCGATTTCCGGCTCGGCGGTGAGGCTCACGATCCATTTCTGCGCAGCATCGAGGCTCGATTTCTCGACAGCGGCGATCTTCACGGTGCCGTCGTCCTCGACATTGATCTTCGCGCCCGTCTTTTCGACGATCTCGCGGATGACCTTGCCGCCCGTGCCGATGACGTCCCGGATCTTGTCGACCGGGATCTTCATCGAGATCATCTTCGGAGCGTTCTCGGAGACTTCGTGGCGCGCGCCCGTCATCGCCTTGTTCATCTCGTTGAGGATGTGGAGACGGCCGCCATTCGCCTGGGCGAGGGCAGTCTTCATGATGTCGAACGTGACCGAGTCGATCTTCAGGTCCATCTGCAGCGAGGTGACGCCCACTTCGGTGCCGGCGACCTTGAAGTCCATGTCGCCGAGATGGTCCTCGTCACCGAGGATGTCGGAGAGGATGGCGATGCCATCGGCTTCCTTGATGAGGCCCATGGCGATGCCGGACACCGGGCGGGTGATCGGAACGCCGGCGTCCATCATGGCGAGGGACGAGCCGCACACAGTGGCCATCGAGGAGGAGCCGTTGGACTCCGTAATCTCGGACACGATGCGCAGCGTGTAGGGGAAGTCCTCCGCTTTCGGCAGGACGGCTTTCACCGCGCGCCAGGCCAGCTTGCCGTGGCCGATTTCGCGGCGGCCGGGCGAGCCGCCACGGCCGGTTTCACCGACGGAGTAGGGAGGGAAGTTGTAGTGAAGGAGGAATTTCTCCTTCCTCGTGCCCTCGAGGCCGTCGATGAACTGTTCGTCTTCAGCTGTACCCAGCGTGGCGACGCAGAGTGCCTGCGTTTCGCCGCGCGTGAACAGCGCCGAGCCGTGCGTGCGCGGCAGGACGGAGACGACGGATTCGATCGCGCGGATGTCGTCGGTCTTGCGGCCGTCGATGCGAACGCCGGTGCGGATGATGTCTCCGCGGACGACTTTCGCTTCGGCTTCCTTGAACTGCTCCTTGAACACCAGCGGATCAGCGCCGTTGGGGTTCGCTTCCGTCTTCACGAGCGAAGCCTTGGCCTTGTCGCGGGCAGCGTTCACTGCAGCGTGGCGCTCGGCCTTGTCCTTGATCTTGTAGGCGGCGGAAAGATCCGCGCCGGAAATGTCCTGGATCGATTTCAGAAGCGCGGAGTGATCCGGGCTCTCGAACGCGAACGGTTCTTTCGCGGACTTTTCAGCCAGCTTGATGATCGCGTCGATGACGGCCTGGAAGCTCTCATGACCGGCCTTGACGGCACCGAGCATGACGTCTTCCGAAAGCTCCTTGGCTTCGGATTCGACCATCATCACGCCTTCGGTGGTGCCGGCGACGATGAGGTCGAGCTGGAAGCCTTCCATCTGCTCGGCCGTCGGGTTGATGATGTACTGGCCATCCTTGTAACCGACGCGGGCCGCGGCGATCGGGCCGTTGAACGGCGCGCCAGAGATGACGAGGGCGGCGGAGGCGGCGACCAGGCCGACAATGTCCGGATCGTTTTCCTGGTCGTAGGACAACACCGTGACCGTGACCTGGACTTCGTTCTTGAAGCCGTCAGCGAACAGCGGGCGGATCGGACGGTCGATCAGGCGGGAGGTGAGGGTGTCTTTTTCGGTGGGACGGCCTTCACGCTTGAAGAAGCCGCCGGGAATGCGGCCGGCTGCGTAATAGCGTTCCTGGTAGTTCACGGTGAGCGGGAAGAAGTCCTGGCCTTCCTTCGCCTTGCGCGCATAGACGACGGCGGCGAGAACGCTGGTCTCGCCATAGGTCGCCAGCACGGCGCCGTCTGCCTGGCGCGCGATGCGGCCGGTTTCCAGCGTGAGCGGACGGCCCGCCCAGTCGATTGTAACGCGTTGAATGTCAAACATCTCGAATATCTCTTTCTCATGCGAAAACCGCCGACCCCGGTGGGCCGGCGGGTATTTTGGGCCCCGCGTTAGCGGCGGAGCTCCAGCTCCTTGATGATGGCCTGGTAGCGGGCCTCGTCCCTCGACTTCAGATAGTCGAGCAGTCGCCGGCGCTGCGAGACCATCTTGAGAAGGCCGCGGCGCGAGTGATTGTCTTTCTTGTGGGTCTTGAAGTGGTCGGTCAGGTAGGTGATCCGGTGCGTGAGGATCGCGACCTGCACTTCGGGGGAGCCCGTATCACCTTCGGTGCGGGCGTGTTTCTTGATCAGGGAGGCTTTCGCCTCCGGCGTGATCGACATCGGGTTGCTCCTGAATTCTAGCCGGACAGCCGGCTGATTATTGGTTGAACACGCGGACGGGCAGGAACCTGCCGGCCCGGACTTCACCCAGGGCGACGCCGAGTTGTTCTTCGCCCACCTTTTCCGTGGCGAGGCAAATGCGGGAGGCATCATCCCCGTTTACACGGCGGGGACGGCGCATCTCCCGAAACGCCTCGACCTGATGGGGCAGAAGTACGATCTCTCGGCCCTGCCTGAGCCTGGACGCCTCTTCCCCGGTGATGGCCAGCGCCGGGATGTCGTCCAGCGCGGTCTCGAGGGGGACAAGGGTGTCGTCCAGCGCGGGCTTATCGCTCATTTGCTGGAGAAATGGAAGGGTGATTGCCGCATCCTCGGCAAAAGCGCCGACACGGGTTCGCCGGAGGGCCGCCACGTGCCCTTCGGCGCCGAGGGCGACGGCAATGTCACGGACCAGAGCCCTGATATAGAAGCCTTTTCCGCACGTGACCCGGATCACGGCGAGGTCGGGCGAAGGGCAGTCCACCAGGTCGGCGGCGTAGAGATTTACCTTCCGGGAGGCCAGTTCGACCGTTTCGCCGTCGCGGGCGAGGTCGTAGGCGCGCTCGCCATTCACCTTGATGGCCGAGTATTGCGGCGGGACCTGATCGATCTCGCCGATGAAGGTTGCGAGCGCGGCGGCGATGGCCTCGCGGGCGGGGCGGACGTCGGATGTTCCGGTGACCTCGCCCTCGCGGTCCTGCGTGGTGGTGGAAGAGCCCCAGCGGATCGTGAAGACGTAGTCCTTGTCCGCCTCCATGACGTAGCCGACCGTCTTGGTCGCCTCGCCGAACGCCAGCGGCAGGATGCCGGAGGCGAGGGGATCGAGCGTCCCGCCATGGCCGGTCTTCTGCGCGTTGAAGATGCGGCGGCAGATGCCGACGGCCTGCGTCGAGGTGACGCCTTCGGGTTTGTCGAGGATCAGCCAGCCGTGAACCGGCTCGCCCTTCTTCTTGCGGGGCATCGTGTCGTCTCCAGGCGCCGTGGCGGGATCGAACCGCGCGCGGGTCGAGGTGGGAGGCGGGGAGTAGGCGCGGGGTGAGTGGGGGTCAAGTGCGGTAGTTGACGCGTGAGGGTGAGCTTTGGTCTCGCCGGCGTGATGGGCTTGTCTCAGCTCTGTCATTCCGGACGCGCGTCAGCGCGAGCCGGAACCCAGGGGCGGCGAGCGCCGGTGCGTGTCGCTCCTGGGTTCCGGCTCTGCGCCCTCCGGGCTTCGGCCGGAATGACAGTTGAGAGTTGGGCATGGGTTCGCATTCAGGCCGGTGTGGGCCGCCTGTGATGCTGTCGTTCTGGGTCTCCAATTCAGTGGAGGGCCCGGGGACGCGGGATGCCCCGCGTGGTTTGGCGTCTCTGTTTCCAGAGCTACCGGTAGAAAAGAGAAGCGCGGATCCCGCGTCCCCGGCAGGCATCGATGCAGCGGCCCGGGCGTGCAGCGGG
>JANOKS010000062.1:0-3133 GCA_031419455.1 Alphaproteobacteria bacterium | reverse complement strand
CAACACCGGCACATCGAACTTGTAACAGGGCGGCGCGCGGCGCTGGCGATTGGAGACCTGCTCATTCTCGCCTTTGGAAACCGCTACGCGACTGACCAGTTTGAGGCGCTTGTGCCGGCAGCTGTTGAGCCATGTCATCTCGTCGCCGCGGGCGGGATCGCCGCAAGTGTCGTTTCGCGGCATAGCAACATGAAGGCGCCGACAGAAATCCGGCCGCTCGGTATTCTTCGCGACCACAACGGTGCAGCGCTAAATCTCGCTCGTTGGGGATGGCCTGGCGTGGCGACGTCAGCGGCGCCCGCCGCTCAACCGCACATGATCGTGGTCGTCGGGACCAGCATGAATGCCGGAAAGACAACCGTCTGCAGCAATGTGATCCGCACCTTGCGTGACTGCGGCCTGCGTTCATCCGCGCTGAAGCTGACTGGCACCGGATCGGGCGGAGATCTCTGGCGCTATCAAGATTCCGGCGCGATTGAAGCCATGGATTTTGGCAATGTCGGCCTCGCTTCGACCGCCGGTATGGAGTTGCGAAGCCTCGACGCCGCCATAGGCCGCCTTTGCGCGGCTGTCTCGCCCGAGGCAGACATCATCGTCGCTGAACTTGCAGACGGCATCCTGCAGAGGGAGACGAGCCGCCTGCTTCAGTCGTCCAACCTGAGGGAGCGAATTGGCTCGATCCTGTTTGCTGCCTCCGACCCACTTGGCGCTGTTGCCGGCGTGGAGCTCCTGGCCAGTTGGGGTCTTGAGGTTTCAGCAGTTTCAGGATTGCTGACCGCGTCTCCGCTCGCCGTCCACGAATTCACGTCTTTCTGCAAAACCCCTGTTGTCTACGCCGAGGAGGAGGATGCGCATGCAGTTGCAGCCAATCTCTTCACCCCCGCTAACGGCCAGCCGGTGAAAAAACATGCTGCGCAGCGCTGAGATCATTACCTTGGGCGAGGAAGGATCGCTGTCCTGTGGAGCGGGGCTTGTCGCGCATCGCGCCAAGGGAGCCGAGCTGGACTACTTCGCTTACGTGCCCAAGAGCGCGACCTCAGCAACCCCGCTCATGGTCTCCATCCACGGTCTCGAACGGCGGGCGCTTCAGCATGCAGTTCGCTTCTCCCGGCTTGCCGAAGAGTTTGGCTTCGTTGTGCTCGCGCCGCTCTTCAACAAATTGAGGACGCCCCGCTACCAGCGCCTTGAGCGCGGCCCGTCGGGCGACTGCCCCATGGCGGCCCTCGAACTGACTACAGGTATGTTCCAGCGAAAAATCGGTATCGACGCCGCGCCACTGAGACTGTTTGGCTACTCAGGCGGCGCGCAGTTTGCGATGCGGTACGCAATGCTTGGCGCGATGCCTGTATCTCGGCTGGCTCTGGCGGCGCCAGGCTGGTTTACGATGCCCGACCCAGCTCAGCCCTTTCCACTCGGACTTGCACCCAGTGCGGACTCTGATGACAGAACGCCAGACATCACCAAACTGCTTGCCACCCCCGTCCTGCTGACCGTCGGAGCTGACGATACGCGCCGTGACGGCTCCTTGAATCGCTCCCCCCTGGTTGACGCGCAGCAAGGCCTGACCCGCGTTGAGCGCGCTCAACGATGGAAGGCGGCAATGTCAGCTGTCGCAAAAAAACGCGACGTTGCTGAGCGCGTAGAGCTACGGATGCTTACCGGTGCAGGTCACGATTTTGACGACAACATGCAGTCGCACGGTCTCGGCGAGATCGTGGCGGACTGGCTGATGAACTAGGTGGAGTGGAAAATGTTAGGCTGGTTGACAAGAACGTTTATCGTATCTGCGGGTGTCGCATTTGGATTGGCAGGCGCGGCTAGTGCGCAGGAGCAGGCTCCCGAGACGGAGGCGGAGTTCGACTCCGATGGCTTCACTATTGAGTCGGGAGACCTCGAACTAAAGATCGGGGGGCGATTGCACCTGGATACTGTCGCCATCGAGAGTGATGGCATCACGTTCGAAGACAGCACAGATGTACGCCGCTTGCGTGTGGACGCCACCCTTGATGTGGGCGACGACTGGCGATTCAAAATCGATGGCGATATCGGTGGAATCAGCCCCGGCATCTACAACGCCTGGGTCTCCTATAGCGGCATCAAGGATGTGGAATTCCGACTTGGCAATTTCATCGCGCCATTCAATGGCGAGAACATGATGAGCTCGAACAACATGAAATTCGTCGAGCGCGCGCTCTCGTCTGAACTGGCCCCGAATTTCCTCTTGGGAGCTTCGGTTTCTTATGAGGGCGATAATTGGTCGATCGTGGGAGGGTACTTCACCAATCCCATCGAAGATGAAGAACTGACCAACAGGGATGACGGCAAGAGCGTTGTCGTGCGCGGGGTTTTTTCCCCAATCGATCGCCGCCGCGAGGCGCTGCATTTCGCGGTCGCCGCCGAACGGCGGGAACTGGACAGCGGCGCCTCGTCACGGGTGCGCGCCGTTCCCGAGTTTGCGCTGACCCGTCAAGCGCTTTTGGATACCGGCGTGCTGAACGGGATTGAGGGCTACACGAACGTGAATCTCGAAGCAGCCTACATGAACGGCCCCGTACTTTTGAAGGCGCAGCAGACCACCCGCTACAATGATGCGCCAAGCCTTCTGGATCCGGAGTTCAAGGGTGCCGCTGTCGAGGCCGCCTGGGTCGTCACAGGTGAGCGTCAGCGGTACAGCTCGTCGACCGGCACGTTCGGTGAAATTCGCCCTGATCGGGATAATGCTTGGGGCGCTTGGGAAGTCGCAGCTCGTTATAGCACGCTCGATTTGTCGGATGGCGTCGTCGCCGGCGGCGAGCAAACTAATCTCACGGTAGGTGTGAACTGGTATGTGAACCGTAACGTTCGGATATCAGCCAACTACGTTGATGCAAAGGCGGAGCCCAATCGCCTGGCTGCAGCCGACAACCCTTCCGCCGTGATGGGACGCCTGCAGATTGCGTTCTAGTGTGCTATATCTCGCGTGACTGCGCGCCGCCGGCCGGCCTTTGTCGGGGGCGCGCAGGCTCGGCGCGAGGTATGTCATGATCTTGGAAGGCTGGCGCCGGATGTTGCTGACCCCGCGTGGCGACGCGGCAGCGTCATGGCGTCTTCCCTTACTGTTGCGCGGCCGCCGCAGGCGAGGGTTTGCAGTACT
>JANOKS010000061.1:0-24349 GCA_031419455.1 Alphaproteobacteria bacterium | reverse complement strand
GCGAGGTCTTCTCCCTGCTTCACGCCGAGGAAATGAGCATCCTTGTGCTTCTCTTTCAGCGTCTCAAGCTGCGGACCGTCGCCGACGATGACTTTTGTGCCGGGCAGGTCTGTCTCGAGGAAGGCGGCGATGTTCTTCTCGACGGCGACGCGGCCGACATTGAGCCAGATCGGCTGCTTCATGCCGGCGAAGGGGCCGCGGTCTTGCTTCCGCTTCGATGGGTGGAAGAGGTCGGTGTCGACGCCGCGCGACCACGGGATGATGTTCTTGAAACGCTGCGCCGCCAGTTCGTCGCGCATCGAGGCGGTCGCGACCATGACGCGGCCGGAGTATTTGTGGAACTCGCGGACATACATGTAGCCCATCCAGGTGGGCAGGAAGAAGAAGCGCGCGTGAATGTATTCGGGGAAGCGCGTGTGATAGGCCGTGGTGAAGGGAAATTTGAGGCGCAGGCAGACGGCGCGGGCCGCCCAGCCGAGCGGGCCTTCGGTTGCGATGTGGACGGCGTCGGGCTCGAATTCGAGGAAGCGCTCCTCGATGATCTTCTTGGCGCCAAAGGCCAGCTTGATCTCCGAATAGGTGGGCAGCGGAATCGTCTTGAAGCCGTTGGGCGAGACGATGTCCCAGGTGTGGCCCATCTCCTCGCACTCCGTGATGACGCGCTTCATCGTGCGGACGACGCCATTCACCTGTGGGTCCCAGGCGTCGGTTACCAGCATGATGCGCATTGCAGGCGCGGTTCCTTATCAATTTGGGCTCGATTCGGCGTCGCCTGAATACGGGCCAAGCCAGGTTACGTCCATGGCCCGGCCCGGATTATCGCCGCGCAAGATCATTGCTCAAACGTGGCGGCTGCGGGGCGACTTTCAAGTTGATCCTGCCGAGGCGCACCGGCAGATATGCCGTTCCTGTCACGAGGCGTCCGCCATGTCGCAAGCCACATCCGCCACTTTGCGTTCGCCCGACACGCTGGATGCCGAGAAGTTCGAGGACGAAGCCAGGCGCATTGCGGAGTTGCTGGCCGCGCCGGCGCTCGATTCGGCGGAGCGGCGGAAGGCGTCGCTGGTGGCGCGCGACATCGTGCTGAAGGCGCGGACGGAGACCAGGCGCTCCGGCGTGATGGAGAGCTTTCTCGAAGAGTTCGGGCTGTCGAACCCGGAGGGTCTGGCGCTGATGTGCCTCGCCGAGGCGCTGCTGCGCGTGCCGGATGCGGACACGGCGGATGCGCTGATCGCGGAGAAAATCAATTCGGGCGAATGGTCGGATCATCGCGGCAAGTCGGACTCGCTGCTGGTCAATGCATCGACCTGGGGGCTGATGCTGACGGGGCGGATCGTGCAGCTGCCGGAAGACGCCGAGACGAACCCCGCCGGCTTCATGCAGCGCATGGTGCGGCAGGCGGGAGAGCCTGTAATCCGTGGGGCGATGATGCAGGCGATGCGCATCATGGGCGGGCAATTTGTCATGGGGCGCACCATTGATGAAGCGCTGAAGCGCGGACAACGCAATGTGAAGAAGGGTGAGGCGGCCTCGCATTCGTTTGACATGCTTGGCGAAGGCGCGCGCACGGGCGCGGATGCGCAGCGCTATTTCGAGAGCTATGCGAATGCGATCGGCGAGGTCGGCAAGGCGAAGACGGGATCGTCGCCGGAGACGGCTGACGGAATTTCCGTGAAGCTGTCGGCGCTGCATCCGGCCTATCGCGCCGTGCAAAGTGAGCGGGTGCACCGCGAGCTTTACCCGATGGTGGTGGAGCTGGCGAAGCTCGCGACCAGGCAAAACATCAATCTAACGCTCGATGCTGAAGAGGCGGATCGGCTGGTGTTGTCGCTTGGGCTGCTGGAGCGGCTGGCGCGTGAGCCGGAGCTGGCGACATGGACAGGGCTGGGGCTGGCGGTGCAGGCCTATCAGAAGCGTGGGGTCGCGGTGGTCCACTGGCTGGGCGAACTGGCGAAGGAGACTGACCGGCGGCTGATGGTGCGGCTGGTGAAGGGGGCTTACTGGGATAGCGAAGTGAAGCGCGCGCAGGTGGACGGGCAACCTGACTATCCGGTGTTCACCACCAAGCAGGCGACGGATGTTTCCTATCTGGCGTGCGCAGATGCTCTGTTGAAGACTGGGCCGGCGATCTATCCGCAGTTCGCGACGCACAACGCGCATTCGCTCGCGGCGATCGACATGATGGCGAAGCGGGCGGGGCGGACGGACTACGAGTTCCAGCGCCTGCACGGGATGGGCGTTGCGCTCTACAAGGCGGCGGGGCGCGAACGATCGGTGCGGATCTATGCGCCGGTGGGGGCGCATCAGGATTTGTTGCCCTATCTCGTGCGAAGGCTGTTGGAGAATGGCGCGAACACATCGTTCGTGCACTCCTTCCTCGATGAGGATGTGCCGGCGGAGCGGATCGCGGCTGATCCCTACACGACGCTCTCTGCTGCTCCCGCGCGGCATCCGCGCATACCGCCGCCGCCTGCGCTGTATGGAGCGGCACGCAGGAATTCGGCTGGCGTTGATTTCAGCCAGAACGCTGTACGCGTGCACATCATGGCGGAAGTGGAGAAGCTTGATGCGGCTGGCGTGATTGCGGCGGGTCCCATTGTTGCAGGTCAGGCGCGCGTCAGTCCGGGTGAGCCGCTGATGGCGCCGGCGGACAAGGCGCGCATGGTGGGAACGTTTGCGGCTGCGACGCCCAACGATGCGGATGCGGCGTATGAATCCGCGCTCGCCTATCAGCCGCACTGGAATGCGCTGGGTGGGCCAAAGCGCGCTGACATTCTCGAAGCGATGGCCGATGCGATGGAGCGCGAGACGGACCGGCTGATCGCGATCCTGGCGCGCGAGGGCGGCAAGACTCTGGATGACTGCATTGCGGAGGTGCGCGAGGCAGTGGATTTCTGCCGGTACTATGCCGTCGAGGCGGAGACCAAGTTCAAGGGGCTGCAGACGCTGCCGGGGCCTGCTGGCGAGACCAATGGGCTGGAGATGATGGGACGCGGCGTGTTCGTGTGCATCTCGCCGTGGAATTTCCCGCTGGCGATTTTCACGGGACAGATCGCCGGCGCGCTGGCGGCGGGCAACACCGTGCTTGCGAAGCCGGCGGAGCAGACCCCGGCGATTGCGTTCGAGGCCGTGAAATTGTTCCATGCGGCCGGGCTTCCGGTCGAAGCGCTGCACCTGCTGGTGGGCGATGGCAGGGTCGGGGGGCGGCTGACGGGGGATGCGCGCTGCGACGGCGTGGCGTTCACCGGATCGACCGAGGTGGCGCGGATCATCAATCGCACGCTGGCCGCCAAGGATGGTCCGATTGTTCCGCTGATCGCGGAGACGGGCGGGCTCAATGCGCTGTTCTGCGACACGACCGCGCTGCGCGAGCAGGTGGTGGACGATGTGGTGATGTCGGCGTTTCGTTCGGCGGGACAGCGCTGTTCGGCGCTGCGGCTGCTGTTCCTGCCGCATGAGACGGCGGACGAGACGCTCGAGATGATCAGGGGCGCGATGGAGGTGATGATCATCGGCGATCCGGCTGATCCCGCGACCGACATTGGGCCGATCATTGATGCGGAGGCTCGCGGCTTGCTGGATGCACACCTCGAGAAGATGAGGCCTGTTGCGAAGGTCTGGCAGCGGGACATCGGCGCGCTGCGGGAGGCGGGTAGTTTCTTCGGGCCGGCGATCGTGGAGCTGTCATCGCTCGACCAGATCGACAGGGAAGTGTTCGGTCCGATCCTGCATGTCATCCGATATGATCCCGATGACATCGAGATGGTGGGGGCTGCGCTTTCGGCCAAGGGCTATGGCCTGACGCTGGGCGTGCATTCGCGGCTGGAGGGTTTTGTCGGACGCGTGAAGGCGAGCGTGCGTGCGGGCAATGTCTATGTGAACCGCTCGATCATCGGCGCGGTGGTCGGCGTGCAGCCGTTTGGCGGGTCGGGCCTGTCAGGCACGGGGCCAAAGGCGGGAGGCCCGCACTATGTCGACCGCTTCGCGACGGAGCGGACGGTGACGGTGAACATCGCCGCGCAGGGTGGGGATCCGGGGTTGTTGAATTTGTAGAAGCTGGGACCGCCGGGCGCCTGCCCGGCAGTCGCGGCGAAGCCGCGAGAGGCCGCGCCGCTACGCGACGCGCTGCCGGGCAGGCGCCCGGCGGTCCCGAATTCTACTGCTTGTACACCTTGCCCTTCGCCATCACGAAGTCGACCGACTCCAGTTCGCGGACATTGCTGAGCGGGTCGCCGGTCACGGCGATGATGTCGGCCACCTTGCCTGCAGTGATGGAGCCGATTTCGGCGGTGAGGCTGAAATGGTCTGCGGCGTTGACCGTTGCGGCCTGGATGGTCTGCAGCGGCGTCATGCCGGCGCCGACCATGAGGGCGAACTCCTGCGCGTTGTCGCCGTGGGCGGAGACGCCGGTGTCGGTGCCGAAGGCGACCTTCACGCCGGCGGCGTGCATGCGGCGGAGCATGTCCTGCATTCTCGGTCCGGCTTCCAGCGCTTTGGCGGCCTGAGCGGGCTGGAGGAAGGTGTTCGGCTTCTTCGCTTCGCGCGCCACGAAATCGCCAGCGAGCAGCGTGGGCACGAGGTAGGCGCCGTTCTGCTTGAACAGCTGCGCGGATTCAGCGTCGGCATAGGTTCCGTGCTCGATGGAATCGCCGCCGGCTTTCAGGAAGGAATTGATCCCGTCTGCGCCGTGGGCGTGCGCCGTCACCTTGCGGCCCATGGCGTGCGCGGCCTGAACGATGGCGGCGAGTTCGGCGTCGGTGAATTGCTGGCCGAGGCCGGCGGCTGTGTTGGAGAGCACGCCGCCGGTGGCGGTGATCTTGATGATGTCGGCGCCGTCGCGCACGCGCTCGCGTGTGGCGCGGGCGCAATCGTCGGCGCCGGAACAGACGCCGGGGCCGCGCATCATGACCGCGAGATCGCGTGGCATGCCGTTGGCGTCGCCGTGTCCGCCATGGACGCTGACGCCGCCGGCAGCTGAGATGATACGCGGACCGGGTACGACGCCGCGCGCGATGCCTGAGCGCAGGGCCATGATGGATTCAGCCGGGCCACCGAGATCGGCGACAGTGGTGAAGCCGGCTTCCAGCGTCTTCATGGCGAAGCCGGCCGCATCGATGGCTGCGTCGGACTCGGTCTTGAGGAAGCCGTTGAGGCGGGAATCGGGGCCTTGCTCGCTGGCGAGGTGGACGTGGCTGTCGATCAGGCCGGGCAGGACGAAGGCGTTCTTCAGATCGACGAGCTTTGCGCCCGAGGGGACGCGCGAATAGCCGGCGGTGATCGAGACGATGCGGCCATTGCGGACGAGGATGGTCTGCTGGTTCAGCACCTGGCCGGAGGAGGGCTCGGCGAGCACGCGGCCGGCATGGATGATGGTGTCCTGCGAGGCGGGCTGCTGGGCCGACGCCATCAGCGTGGCCGCGCCAGCAACGAGTGCGAGTGCGCAGCTTGCAAGCAACGCTTTTCCGGCCCTGATCTTCATTGATGTCCTCCCGACGTTTGTCACTGAGCTATCGCTGGCCTTGTCGCGAACGGCAAGACTGCCGCGCGATATTGACTCACGCGCTTTTCAAGGCAAAGTGCTTTGCAGACGTGATTGGAGGTCACAATGCGTTCCGCTATTTTCGCTGTCGTGCTCGCAACCGCTCCGCTGGCGTTTGCGGCGCCTGCGTTTGCCCAGGGCTATGATCCTGCGCCGCGCATCGCCGCGCAGAAGGAGGCGATGAAGGCGCTCGCCATGATCGACGGCGAATGGCGGGGCGAGGCGAAGACGTTGATGGCCGATGGAGCGTGGCATACCTTCAGTCAGACCGAGCGGGTCGGGCCGATGCTCGATGGCGCGGTCAAGGTGATCGAGGGGCGCGGCTATGAGGCCGACGGCTCGACCAATTTCAACGCGTTTGCGGTGATCTCCTACGACCCTGACCGCAAGACGTATGCGATGCGGTCCTATGCCGGTGGGCGATCGGGCGACTACCCGATCACGCCGACGGACACCGGCTTCACCTGGGAGATCCAGGCGGGGCCGGATATGAAGATCGCCTATGTGGCCACGGTGAAGGACGGCGTCTGGACCGAGATCGGCACGCGCATTCCGAAGAATGGTCCGCCGGTGGAGTTCATCGCGTTCACCGTGAAGCGCCACGGCGCAGCGACCTGGCCCGCGGCGGGGACCGTGGCGCCGCGCTGACGGTCGACGCAGCCGGAAAGGTGGGTATGCTTCGCTCCGTATCAAGGGTGGAGCGAAACCATGAAGGTTGCGGACAAGGTCGTCATCGTCACGGGCGGGGCGAGCGGGATCGGCAAGGCGCTGGCGGAGCGTTTTCACCGCGAAGGCGCGGCTGGCCTGATCGTGGCTGACATGAATGGCGCGGGGGCGGAGGCCGTCGCCAAGTCGGTCGGCGGAATCGCCGTGCAGGCAGACGTCACGAAAGAGGCGGACGTGCAGCGCATCGTGCGGACGGCCGAGGATCGGTTCGGCCGCATCGACCTGTTCTGCTCGAACGCCGGAATCTCACGCGCTGATCCGGATATGGACAATGCAGGCTCGGCGCCGGACGCGCATTGGGAACTGGCATGGGGCGTCAATGTGATGGCGCATGTTTATGCGGCGCGTCACGCGCTGCCCGGGATGATCGCGCGGAAGTCGGGGTATTTTCTCAACACGGTGTCGGCGGCGGGGCTGCTGAGCCAGATCGGCTCGGCGGTCTATTCGACCAGCAAGCATGCGGCGATCGGGTTCGGCGAGCATCTCGCGATTGCGTCGAAAGAGAACGGGATCGGGGTGTCGCTGCTGTGTCCGCAGGCAGTGGATACGCCGATGCTGGGCGGGGCGGCTGGATCGCAGAATGTGGACGGCGTCCTGTCTCCAGATGATGTGGCGGATGCGGTGATCAATGGGCTGGAGGCGGAAAGCTTTCTCATCCTGCCGCATGAGCAGGTCACGACCTACATGCAGCGGAAGACGGGGGACTATGACCGCTGGATTCGCGGGATGGTGCGGCTGCGCCGTGGCGTGATCGATGGCGCGAAGGGATCGCGCGCGTGAAAAATGCGCCCCTTCTCCGGATAGGAAGAAGGGGCGCCAGAATGGCCGAGCCGGAACGTGGGGCGTCCTGGCGGTCCGGCCCACCTCGCCTTACTGGGGCGAGGCTAGGGGGATGTGGCGGGTTCGGCGAAGTGCAGCGTCACTTGCTGGTTGCAGACGGAGACCGCTTCGCCATCGCGAGCGGCCGGGGTGAAACGTGCGGCTTCGAGTGAGTGGAGGGTGGCGGCGTCGAGGTCTGCATCGCCGGACGACGTTGTGAGGGAGGCGCTTTCGACGCGGCCTCCGGATGAGACGCAGAGGCTGGCGGTGACTTCGGCCTCGCCGCGCCAGTGTTGCGGCACGGCAGGGGCCTTGAATGCGCCGGCGATGAGGCGCGGCTTTGTGAAGCTTGCCGTGGAGCGGCCTTCGCGGTCGAGCGGTTCGAAGGGCACGAGCACGTCGGCGGTTTCGCGGAAGATGGTGCGCTCGGGCTGGGCGGCCCAGGCGGCGAGCCCCGCGCCGGTGGTCAGCGTCATCACGATGGCGGCGGCGGCAATGCGGCGACGGTGGGAGATTGGCGGGCGCGCGATCTCGCCGATGCGCTGGGCGAGCGGGTGCTGCGACTCGGCGGGCCAGTAGCAGCCGACCGGAAGCGGGCGCGAGGCAAGCTGTGTCTTCAGGAGCGTTTCGGCGTATGCGCGGCGGACGCGGGGGCGGCGCGCGATCACTTCGGCGTCGCAGGACATTTCCTGGTCGATTCGCATGGCGTTCGCGCCGATGTGGATCAGCGGGTTGAACCAGAAGAAGCAGCGCAGCAGCGCGACGAAGGCGTTGATGCGGGCATCCGACCGGTCGATGTGGACCTGTTCGTGCGTAAGGATGAGCTTGCGCTCGTCATGGCTGAAGCGGCGGGCGAAATCGTCGGGTGTGACGATGCGCGGGTGGCGGAAGCCGACAATGGCGGGGCCGGCGAGGCCGAGGTCGGCGTCGCGCATGAAAGCGCGCTGGCGGCGAATGAGCACCACGGCGAGGGCGATGGCGCCGATGATCCATGCGCCCCCGACGATCGCCGGAAGCCAGGATGCGGCGGCGGTCGCCTGCATGTGGGCGAGGCTGGCGGGGAGGCCGCCGATGAGGAATTCGGTGACGAAGGTTTCGGTCGTGCGCTCCGGAAGCAGGGTCGCGAGCATGGCGACCGGGACCATCGACCAGAGGGCGTAGGCGGCGTGCGGGCCGAAGGCGCGGGTGGTGGGGCCGCGAATGAGGAGAACAAAGAGGATGGCGGCGGCGGCCGCGATGTTGAGTTCGACCAGCGTGGCGAGGAGGCCGCTCATTTCTTGTCCTCCTCGATCTTCGCGATCAGGGCTTTCAGTTGCTTCAGGTCGCGCGCGGAGAGTTTGCGGTGCTCGGCGAAGTGCGCGACCAGCGGGGCGACCTCGCCCTTGAACAGGCGGTCGAGCAGGCCCTGGCTTTCGGACTGGACATATTGAGCCCGAGCGACAAGGGGCCGGTAGCAGTATCCGTCGGTTTCGCGGGCGCCGGCGATGGCGTTCTTCTTGAGCAGGCGGGTGACCAGCGTTTTCACGGTGGCGGGCGCCCAGCCATTCTCCGGACCCACGGCCGCAAAGATCTGGTCGGCGGTGAGCGGGGCTTTCCGCCACAACGCTTCCATGATGCGGCTTTCGGCGTCGGAGATCTGCGTCATGGTACACCTGTAATCTGATTTGAGATTAGACGTGTAATCCGACCTGTCAATGGCGAGACTTTGTCGTTTTGGGGATTTGGTGCGCTGCGGGATGGGCGCATGGGCGCGTTCCCGGCGCTTTGGGGGTGCTGTTTGCGTCGGCGCTTGACGTATCGCGGTTTGCCGGGTGATAGAGCGCGCCTTCTCCGATCAAGGGGAGTGATGGATGCCATTCGAGATTGTCATCGCCACGTGAGCCGCGGCTGATCCGTTGAGGATCAGGGGCCGCCGCTCGCGCTGAACGACCCGCCAGCCGCAAGGCCGCGGGCGCATCCCACGTTCAGACAGGCATTTTACCTTGAACATCTCGAAACACGAGCAGCGCACGCTGCACGCGCTCGCGCAGGGCGGGCGCATTCTGCAAACCAAGGACGTACGCGGCGACATCGTCGCCGTGGACTGCATCACGCGCGACGGATGGCGGCTGGCGGACTGCACGCTGGGCGTCTTCCGCAAGCTGCGGAAGCGGCGGCTGATCCGCAGCCAGGACGGCGGACCCTATCGCGTGACCCGCGAGGGGCTGGAAGCCGTGCGCTCGCAGGTCGACAACCGTTAGGCAGACAAGAGGACAGGCGCCTCGCGATGCGTCGTGTGTGCGCCTGTCCTCTGATTTCTCACGCGCGCGTCGCATTTCGACTTGGCGGGCCGCGCCGTCATCGGCATGAAGGGCGGCTTCACAAATCTACGCGTGAGTTGAATGACGGACATGAGCGATGAGACCCCGCGCCGGCGCTACAAGCCGGGCGCGTTCGAGTTCAAGGTGAGGCGCGCAAGTGCGGGGCTGGGGCTGTTTGCGGCCTCGCCGATTCCGAAGGGCGCATGCGTGATCGAGTACACAGGCACGCCCATCACGCGCGCGCAGATATTCACGAGCAATTCGCGCTACCTGTTCGAGATCAACTCGCGCAAGACGATCGACGGCAGCCCGCGCTGGAACACGGCCCGCTACATCAATCATTCGTGCCGGCCGAACTGCGAGATCGAGATCTACAAGGGCCGCGTGTGGCTCTTCGCGCGGCGCAATATCAGGACGGGCGAGGAGCTGGGCTACGACTATGGCGCGGCGTATGTCGAGGCGTATCTCTCCGGCAAGTGCCTGTGTTCCGGGTGTGCGCCGAAAGAGACGAAGGCGGCTTAGGCTTCACAAGGCCGGACGCCTGTGGCGGAGTGAGGGTATGGGACCCAAGACGAAATCCGCCATCAAGTTCTGGATGTTTTTTCCAATCGTGATGATTGGGGCGAACCTCGGCTTCATGCTTGGATTGGGCCCGATGCCAGCGTTGTTTTTTGGAGGCGTACTCTACAGCGCATTTTATTCGCTGGTCTGGCCAAGTGTGTGGCTGGGTGAAGTGGTGCCTCCCGAACGAAGGCCGACGCAGCAGATCGGGGTTCTTGTTTTTGCTGGGCTGTTCTTTGCGTTCGCCTTGCTTCTGGATTGGGCCCAGAATTATCGCGAGGAAAAACGTTTGCGAGCGGGCGGACCGGAGGTTGGCAACGCGAGTTCTGAAGTGCTGAACGCGACTAAAAACTAGTTTTCCGCGTGCATTGCCCAACAAGGATGCGTGCAAGTTCCCAATTGGCGCCAACCAAGATTCTCGGGTCAAGCCCGAGAATGACTCCGTTTGTGTCGCGCCGACCGAACCTAAATCCCGCCGCCGGAGATCGAGAATTTGCGGCGGGTGCCGAGGAGTTTCTGGGCTTCGCCGATGGCTTGCGCGGCGCTCTCGGCGAGCTTGAGGCGCGGTTCGGAGCGGAGGGCTTCGAGGGCTTCGGTGAGGTGGGCGATGCCTTCGCGCAGCATCACCGGGTCGAAGCGCTTCTCGGCCTTGAGGCGGAGGGCGCGGCCGAGGGTGATGTTGGCGGCGATCCAGCGGTCTGGCGCGGCGGAGCGGTTGATCTCCGAGAGCGTGGAGCGCGCGATCTCGACGGAACGGTCGATCCAGGAGTCGTCGCCAGAGAAAGCGAGCTGCAGCGCACCGGCGGAACTGTCATCCACCATCTCCGCGAGCAACGCCTGATCGGCCTTGGGGCGCTGGTGGAGGATGGAGAGCACGGACTCGACGACGGGTTGCAGGCGCTCGGGCCGGAAATCCTGCGGGCGTCCAAGGGCGGGGCGATACTGTTTCGCCGCGGCGTAGGCCATCGCGCGGGCGAGCGCCTCGGTCCATGCCTGCTTTTCCTTCGGCATGGCGAGGGTGATCGGCTGGCGTTGCGGGTCGAACGTGTTGGACGGGCGGGCGAGGATGCGGGCAACGCCCCTCGCGCTGGTGGGCGATCCCTTGGGCTCTTCGGCCCAGAGGATGAGGTCGGCCTCGGTGCGCTTCATCAGCAGGTGGGCCTTGTCGTCGCCCTCGAGATTGCCGGGCCAGGCGATGACGCGGAACGGGCCGCCGAACATGTAGTCCTTCAGGTAGGATTCGACGGAGCGGCGCAGGAAGGCGGAGATCACGCCGCGGCGGCCGGAGCCGCCACGGACCACGAGAATGCGGGCGCCGACCTCGTCATCGCGGCGAACTTTTGCAGCCATGGCGCCGCGGCGCATCGCGAAGAGTGCGCGAACGAGCCAGACGAGCAGCAGGACGCCGAGAATGACGCCCACGCCGGCCGCGAGGATCAGGCCAATGCCGGACAGCATGGGCGATCCGGCGAGGGACTGTTCCAGTCCCGTCCAGGCCTCGCCCAGCGATTTGAGAGTGCTCGTCAGAAAGTCCATCGCCCGGTCCTGCCGCGTGCGCCCTGCGGCTCTGCAGCATCAATATCTACGGGTGCTGCAATTTCCGCGCAACGGCTGCTGGCGCCACACCTGTGGCCGGAATGGCCTTAACGGCGTGTTATGAGGCGCCTGGCTGGCGGAAAGCTTGGTTAATGGCGACCCCGGCAGGATTCGAACCTGCGACCTCCGGTTTAGGAAACCGATGCTCTATCCTGCTGAGCTACGGAGTCGGCGGGGGCGTTATGCCTGCAAACAGGCAGGTTCGCCAGCGCGGCTGGCGGGCGGGGGGCGCCGATCCTATGCTCGCCGGCGGAGGGCTGATGGCGGGGGATTTCAACAGGATCGGGCGGCGGGGCGCGTGGTCGCGGCGCGGATTTCTGCTGGCCGGGCTGAGCGGACTGGTTGGCGGGTGTGCGGCGGAATCCGATCTGGCCGAGGGTGAGGCGGGGCGGGTTGCGCGAATCCTGGACGCCGATTCGCTGGCGCTCGACACCGGCCTGCGGGTGCGGCTGGCCGAGGTGGAGGTGCCGGCGGCTGGCTATGGCGATCGTGCGGGCGAGCCGGGGGCGGATGCGGCGAGGCTCGTGCTGGAGCGGGCGGCGCTCGGGCGGCAGGCAAGGCTCTGGTATGGCGGCCTGTCGCGCGACCGGTATGAGCGGGCGATCGCGCATGTGATCGCGCGCGACGAGGTTGGCGCGGATGTGTGGCTCAATGGTCTGGCGGTGCGGCAGGGGGCTGCGCGGGTGCGGACCTATCCGGACAATGCCCGACGCGGCCGCCGTTTGCTGGCGCTCGAGGCGGAAGCGCGTGATGCAAAGCGTGGGTTGTGGGCGGAAGAGCACTGGCGCGTCCGGGCGCTGGATGATCTTGCCGGCGCGCCGAATTTTGCGGTGGTGGAGGGTGTTGTGGCGAGCATCGGCGCGCGGCCGGGCGATGGCGATGCGCATCTTGGCGCTGGCGGGATCAGGTTCGATGCGGGGGAGCGGCTGGGTGCGGCGGACGTCGATGTGCGTGTCGGCGCGAAGCTGCGCGTGCGCGGGCGGGTTGATACGCGGCCTGTAGCGGCAGGCGGCGATCCGGTGATCCGCGTGACGCACTGGGCGCAGGTGGAGGTAGTGTGATGGCCGGCTTGCCGAACGCTGACCAGGCGATTGTTCAGGACGAAAAGCTTATGGGCTACATACTTGATCCTTCGCACAAGGATGGGTGGCCCAAGGGATTGTTTCTGATCACCCATGGGTTCGACGCCGCAAATGTTGAGGCCGTGCGTGAGGCGTTGCTCGAACACGGGCGGACCCGGGATGTCGCAGAGACCGAGACAACGCCATTCGGAACAAAATACCGGGTTGATGGCCCAATGGCCGCTCCGGACGGTGCGGACCTGCAAATCAGGACAGTCTGGCAGATCGACACTGGACAAACCGCCCCGCGATTCGTCACGATGAAGCCATTGCCGAGGCGCACATGATCCCCGAACACGCCTATGCCGTTCTGACGCGCGACATGCCCGACCATGGCCTGGCGGCGGGTGACGTGGGCGTCGTGATCCACATCCACGCGCAGCCGAACGGTGACGCGCCGGTCGGCTATATGCTGGAGCTGTTCACTGTTGATGGGCGCTCGATCGGGGAGGTGTCCGTGCCAGCTGATGCGGTTCGTGCAGTCGGCGCTACGGATCGCGTGCAGGTGAGGCCAGTCGCGGCGGAGTAGGCCATTGCGGGACGGGTATATGCCAAACGAAAAAACCCGGACCGTGGGGGCGGTCCGGGTCAGGTGAGGGGTTAGGGAGGTTACGCTACACAGACGGGATGAGGCCGGCTTCTTCCGGGTCGCCCACCATTCGCGTGAGCGACGACTTCAGCTTGCGCAGGGCCTGGTGTTCGATCTGGCGGACGCGCTCTTTCGAGACGCCGAGTTTCTGGCCGAGGGATTCCAGCGTGACGCCTTCCTCGATCAGGCGGCGCTGGTGGATGATCATCTTCTCGCGGTCGGTGAGACGGGACAGCGCTTCGGCAAGCCAGGCGTTACGGGTCTCCCGGTCGCGCGTGATCATCATCGCGTCTTCCGGCAGGGCGCCGGCATCGGGCAGCAGGTCCTGCCACTCGGCGTCGCCCTCTTCGCCGATCGGGGCGTTGAGCGAACGGTCGGCGGCGGAAAGACGCGAACACATGTTGTCGACTTCACGCTCATCCACACGCAGCGCCTTGGCGACGCTGGCGCGGTTTTCAGGCGAGAGGCCGCCATCGCTCGGATCGTGGAGCAGGGCGCGCAGGCGGCGAAGATTGAAGAAGAGGGATTTCTGCGCGGCTGTCGTGCCGGTGCGGACAATCGACCAGTTGCGGAGGATGTAGTCCTGCACGCAGGAACGAATCCACCACGTCGCGTAGGTGGAAAAGCGCAGTTCACGTTCCGGCTCGAAGCGCGAGGCGGCGAGCATCAGGCCGACATTGCCTTCCTGCACGAGGTCCGACATCGGCAGGCCGTAGGTGCGGAAACGCGCCGCGACGGCGACGACGAGGCGCATGTAGGCGGTGCAGAGTTCGTGGAGGGCGCGCTGGTCTCCCTTTTCGCGCCAGCGCCTTGCGAGACTGAGTTCGTGCTCACGCTCCAGGAGCGGCGCCGACATTGCCTGCTTCAGGAAGCGGCGATCGGCGCCTGTCGAAGTTGCGTCGTATGAGGCCATGGGAGGCTCCCGGATCCAGATGCGTATGAGCTGGCAGCGAGGGCGCTGAGACCACACACGATGCGCTCGCCCCCGAAGCATCAATGCTTCGGGAGTGGAGGGGTTCCGAAAATTGAGGAACGCTTCGCCGTTCAGCGAAGCATCGTTAAGTCCCGCAGGTGACACGACATAGGTCAGGAACCGTACACAGCAATACTGCTGTCACAGATCAGGCGGTACAGATCAGACGGCGATGGCCTCGCGCTCGAACATGCCGAGGGCGCCGGCCTGGCGCGCTTCATTGGCGGCTTCGGCGCGGGCGATGCCCACACCATTCACGAGGCGGATCTGGTCGTCGGCCTGATCGCGCGTGAGAACGGATTCCTCCACCAGCCATTCGATCTTGCGGATTTCGAGATAGGCCTCGTTCGCTAGGTTCAGCTGGCCGTAGATATCGGAGAGCCGCTCGCGGCGCCGGCGGTCGAGTTCCGCGACGATCGCATAGCGAGACTTGTCATCGATGACCCAGAGCGGATCGCCCGCGCCCTCGAGTATCAGGAAGTGGCTTTGCCGAAGCATGAAGAGTGAAAGGTAGAAGGCGCCGGGCAAGAGCCAGAGCGCGGCGAGCGGGTCGAGCCCCGCCAGACGCGTCTGGGCGAGGATGGCGATGCTACCCGCCATGACAAGGAGGGATCCAAGTTGGAAGCGCGACCAGTTGCGCAGCGCGGTGTGCCGGCGTGAGCGTGAAAGCTGGAAGTAATCGACGACCACTTCCCGTACCGATTTGCCGTGCTCGAACGTGTAGGTCAGTTCCGTGTCGCCAAACGAGAATGACGTTCGCGTCAGCAGCCGCTTCTGAGTCCGTCTCATCTGGATTTCCCCCCGGCCTTTCACGGCGGCCGGACTGTGCACAACACCCAGTTGTGAGCAGATTCGAGAAGCGAACACCTATCAACAGCTCTCGCCCACGGCGTGTATTGAGTTCCATGATGGGACGTGCGGGACGCTATTGATTCGCAGGGATGGCGACCGACTCTTCGCGCAGCGCGCGAGTCTTAATTCGGCGCAATGCGTCAGCTTCAGGTCATGTCGGCGACAATGATTGAAAGCTTCCCCTGCGGAGGGGTAATGCAGCAAAAGCAAAAGGGCCGCCCGGTCAGGGCGGCCCTTTCACAGACTAAATTGGTGTAGCGGTTCAGGCCGCTCGCTTGGCGAGCGACTTGGAGAGCTTCTCCACGGCATCGGCGTGCTTGATGTTCTCCACAGCCGCGAGCTCACGCGCCATGCGGTCCAGCGCCGATTCATAGAGCTGACGCTCGGAATAGGACTGGTCCGGCTGGTCGCCAGCGCGGTGCAGGTCGCGGACGACTTCGGCAATCTGGATCAGGTTGCCGGAGTTGATCTTGGCTTCGTACTCCTGGGCGCGGCGCGACCACATGGTGCGCTTGATCCGCGCGCGGCCGCCGAGCGTCTTGAGCGCATCGCCGACGATACGGGTGGACGCGAGGGCGCGCATGCCCGAGGACGCAGCTTTCGCCACCGGAACGCGCAGGATCAGCTTGTCCTGTTCGAAGGCGACCACGAACACTTCCAGCTTCATGCCGGCCACCTGCTGCGTTTCGACGCCTGTCACACGGCCGACGCCATGAGCGGGGTAGACAACGTGCTGGCCAATGTTGAAGAGTCCTTCGATGACTTTTGCCGGCAGTTTCTTTGTCATGCTTCGATCACCTCAATGTACTCGCAAATAGTGTCACGCCCGCTGTTGCGCCCATCCGAGGGGTGTGCGGCATGGGAGTGTGACCTGATGCGTTTCTGGTATCGCCCGTCGGCGAGAACAGACCCTTAGCACAATTGTAAGAAATTTCAACTCGTTGCTGCAGCGTGCCGACCTGCAATTAGGCCGATTCCGCGAGGTCTCGCGGCATTTCGCCTCAGCTGCCAGTGCCAGGTTTTTCAGAAAATAGCGTCGCTAGCTTGCCCTTTACCTTAGCGTAATCGTCAGCGTCGGCCGGTGGCGTCCCTTTTAAGGTAATGTTGGGCCAGACTTTCGCGTAGTCGGTGTTTATCTTCAGCCACTTGCCATCGGCGTCATCTTCGGTGTCGGGGACAATCGCCTCGACCGGGCATTCCGGCTGGCAAACGCCGCAGTCGATGCACTCTTCCGGATGGATGACGAGGAAGTTTTCGCCCTCATAGAAGCAGTCCACCGGACAAACCTCGATGCAGTCCATGTATTTGCATCGAATGCAGGCGTCGGTGACGATATAGGTCATGGGTCTTCGTCGGCTTCCGGGGCGGTCGCGGGATGGAGCCGCGATGTGTGGCCTTGAGCTGTTAAAGTCAATTGAACCCAACGTTCAGGGAGACTGAAGTGCGCCGGCGCCGCCGTCGCCTTCAAACAGGGCCAGCCACGCGACCACGACGCCCCAGTGAATGACGACGCCCGGCCAGATCGAGCCGGAGCGGACGCGGGTGAGGGTGCAGGCAAAGCCGAGACAGGCGACCACCATGAGAAAGCCGGGGTGGGTGAATTCCGGCCGGCCAAACGGCAGGTTGAGCCAGACCTGCAACGGGCGCCACAGCACGAAGGCAATGAAGGAGGCGACCGCAGCGAGCGCCGCGCCGCGCGGGAGCCAGCCGCGAAACACCAGCTCCTCCAGCAGCGCGGGCATCAGGAAGGCGGAGAGCCAGACCGACATCATCTGGCCGCGCGACATCGGATCGAGCGTCAGGACGCCATCGCCTACCGCCCACGCGCCAGCCAGCAGGACCAGCAGGAAGAGCGCCAGCGCTTCGAGCGCGGCGCGCAGGTCCGGCAGGCGGCGGAGCGCGGCCAGCGTCTCGCGTACCGGAGAAAAGGAGGGTTCGGGAGGAGTGGTCGGTTCTGTCACGCAGGGCCTCGGTCCGGTCAGCGCCCCACCCATAACGTCCTACAGGAGGGCCTCATAGCACAGGGCCGCTTCTGCTGGCGGACCCCTGCGTGCCGGAAGTGAAATAATCCGGACCAGCTTCGATCCAGAGGGCGCAGTGAATGTCAGCACATCGCCAGCTTCTACTTGCGTGGCGGGCTTGTCGATGCGGCGGACCTGTCCGTCGCGCTCGATGCGCGCGCCGTGTCCCTCGATGGCTTCGGTGGCGGAGGTGCGCGCCTTGAAGAAGCGCGTGCGCCAGAGGAACACGTCGAGGCGCATTCTTTCGACCGTCATGAGGCGACCTTGGGCACCACGGCGGATTGCGCGCGGCGCGGCCGACGGCGGCGGCGATGTGGCGCGCGAGCGGGCTGGGCGATGATGAGCTCGGCGAGCGCGGCGAAGGGGCCGGTCGGCGGCGGCTGCGGGCGTGCGGGCCGTTCGGGTTGGCGCACATTGCGCTCGGGCTGCCGCTGGGCCGGGAAGCGCCAGAGTTTCACGGCGCCCGTGTCCTTGTCCTTCTCGGCGGGCTTGAGGCCAAGGGCGCGCAGAATGGCGGGGAAGTCCGCCTGCGGGCAGCCGACCTGGGCGGCGAGTTCGGGCGGCACGGCGAAGGCGGACGTCTCCGATGCGCGGCGGATCTGGGAGAGGGCGGAGGCGAGACGCTCGGTGAGGTCGGCGCGGACGGCGCGCGGGCCGAGGCGCAGATAGCCTGCGGTGTTGAGCATCGCGTCGGTCCATGCGCCGTCCTTCAGCGGGAAGGAGGATTGCGTGGGGATGGCGGGCGCGCATTTGCCGGAATGCACGGCGCGCAGGGCGAGGGCGAGGCGGGCGGCGGAGGGTTTCAGCAGGCCCGGGAGCCAGGCGGCGATGCGTCCTGTCTTGATGCCGGCGGCGGCGAGCGCATTGCGATCGTCGGCTGAGAGCTCGAAGGCGTGGGCGCCGTGGCGGCGGTCGAACGCCGCGCCGGATTCGAGCAGCTGGTAGGCAGCGCCGCGCGCGCCGCCGCGCAGGGTCGCGCCATCGAGGACGACGCGGAGATCGTGCAGCGCCGGCAGTGTCGCCTGCGAGTGACCGACGAACCAGCTGACGAGGCGAGCGATTGCGGTTTCGCGGCCGCCGATGCTGGCGTCGCGCGCGCCCATCAGTTCGAGCGTGGGGGAATGCCAGTCGGTGGCGGCGACGAGTTTCGCGACCGGCGCACCGGCGTGGACGATGGCGGCCTTTGCGGGATCGAAGATGAGGTCGGCGTCGCCTGCGTTGGCGATGGCGATGAGGCGTTGCTCGATTATGGGGCGCAGCGATTTGAGTGCAGCGCCGCGCAGGGCGCGTCCGGCAAGTGTTTCGCCTGCTGCTTCGGCATGGAAGACGAGGCCCTCGAGATGGCCGACGGGGTGGCCGCCGATCAGGACCTCGCCGGCGGGGCCGATTTCGGCGGGCGGGTCTTCGCTGGAGTTGAGCGCCTTGAGCAGCGCCGATGTGCGGCGGTCGACGAAGCGGTTCATCAGCGCCTGGTGGAGGGCGTCGGAGAGCCTGTCCTCGATCTCGCGTGTGCGGCCGCGCCATGTTTCAGCATTCTCGAGCCAGTCGGCGCGGTTGGCGGCGTAGGTCCAGGTGCGGATCTCGGCGAGGCGATGCTGGATGTTCTCGATCTCGCCTTCGGTGCGGTCGAGGCGCTCGACCTGTTCGTACATCCACTCATCCTTGATGCGCGCGTTGGGCTCGATGAGTTTCTCGACGAAGGTCTGGACGAGGCGAAGGTGCGCTTCGGGGCCGTACTTGCGGAAGTCGGGCAGGGTGCAGAGATCCCACAGGCGGCGCACATGGAGGTGCGTGCGCGTGGCGCGGCGGACATCGTCGTCGGCGGCGAGCGCGGCGAAGGTCGTCTCGTCGAGCGCTTCGGGCGCGCGCCGCAGGATCACGTCAGGCGAAGGGCGGCGGAGCGAGGCCAGCAGGGCGTCGACGCTGAACCAGTCGAGGTTGGAATTGCGCCAGTGGAGAAAGTCGACCGGATCGAACTGGTGGTTGACGATGCGGTCGACGGTGTCTTCCTCGAACGTCTCGCAGTCGGCGGTCTCGCCGAATGTGCCGTCGTCGCGGAAGCGGCCGGCGCGGCCTGCGATCTGCGCGAGTTCATCAGCACGAAGAAAGCGGCGCTGACGTCCGTCGAACTTGCGGCGGCTGGCGAAGGCGATGTGGCCGACATCGAGGTTGAGGCCCATCCCGATGGCGTCGGTGGCGACGATGTAGTCGACCTCGCCGGCCTGGTAGAGATCGATCTGCGCGTTGCGCGTGCGTGGGCTGAGCGCGCCCATGATGACGGCGCATCCGCCGCGCTGGCGCTTCAGCAGTTCGGCGATGGCGTAGACCTCTTCGGAGGAGAAGGCGACGATGGCCGAGCGCTTGGGCAGTTTGGTGATCTTGGTGGGGCCAGCGTAGCTCAACTGGGAAAAGCGTTCGCGGCGTTCGCCGTCGATGTCGAGGTCGAGGCGCTGCAGGGCGGGGCGCATGGTGTCGGCGCCGAGCAGCATGGTCTCGTGGCGTCCTCTCGCGTGAAGGATGCGATCGGTGAAGACGTGGCCGCGGTCGGGATCCTGCGCGAGCTGGATCTCGTCGATGGCGATGAAGTCGGCGCCTTCATTGACCGGCATGGCCTCCACGGTGCAGGCGTACCAGCGGGCGGTGGGCGGCTTGATGCGTTCCTCGCCGGTGATGAGCGCGCAGGCCTTCTCGCCTTTCTGCTGGACCATCTTGTCGTAGATTTCGCGCGCGAGCAGGCGCAGCGGCAGGCCGATCATCCCCGTGCCGTGGGCGAGCATCCTTTCCACCGCAAGATGCGTCTTGCCGGTGTTGGTGGGGCCAAGCACGGCCCGGATGCGCTGGTTATCGTTGGCAGCCAGAGGCGGCCCTCCCGGAGATGCAGGGGGACTATTGGGCGAGGAGGCGCGCGAAAACGCGTGTTTGGCTCGCAGCGGTGGGAGTGATCGGGCGCCAGCGCATGTCCGTCTTCCCTGGGGGACTCGGGATCGGTCCTGAGGAAGAGGGTGGGGGCGAGGGGGAGCGGGGTCAACGGGTGAGGCTGTGGATAGGGTTAGGTGAGGAGACCTAGTCCTGTCATTCCGGGCGGAGCGCAGCGGAGACCCGGAACCCAGGGGCGGCAAGCACGGTGTTCGCCCGCCCCTGGGTTCCAGCTCTTCGCGCTTCGCGCTTCGCGCTACGGCTGGAATGACAAACAGGGAAGCGAAGCGTGAACTTGACAGTGCGGCCTTGCCCCACTATCCACCCGCCTTCGCTTTAAGCGCAGGGCCCAAAGCCCCGTTTTACGGGCTTTTCTCTCCTTGCAGACGTACCAGGAAAGGTGGGGCCATGTCCCGCATTTGTGAACTGACCGGCAAGAAGCCGATGGTGGGCAACACCGTCAGCCACTCGAACATCAAGACCAAGCGGCGCTACCTGCCGAACCTGGTCAATGTGACGGTGCATTCGGATGCGATGGGCCAGTCCTATTCGGCCCGCGTGTCGGCCGCCGCCCTGCGCACGATCGACAAGCGCGGGGGCCTCGACGGCTACCTCGCCAAGGCCAAGGACGAGCAGCTCTCGCCCAAGATGCTCAAGGTCAAGAAAGAGATCGCCAAGCGCGCGGAAAAAGCCGCCTAGGCTTTCCACCTTCACCGTAAGAACGCTAAACCCCTTGCTGTCATGGCGAGGGGTTTTTGCATGCGCGCTTTATTGGTTGGAGTGGCGAGCCTGGCGCTGGCGGCGTGCCAGCAGCAGGCGGCGGGGCCTGCGCCCGACATGATCATCCATGGCGGCACGATCTACACCGGCGTCGACGGGCAGTTGCCGGCGACAGCCGTGAGCGTGAAGGACGGGCGGATCGTCGAGGTCGGGGCGGCGGAGGAGCTGCTGAAGACGGCGGGGGCGGCGACCGAGAAGGTCGATCTCGGCGGCGCCTTCCTCTATCCGGGCTTCACCGACGCCCACGCCCATCTCTATGGCATCGGCGAGCGCGAGATGACGCTCGACCTTGATGAGATCAAGTCGATTGCCGAACTGGTGAGCGTGGTTGGGGAGGCGGCGAAGATGCTGCCTGCCGGACAGCCGCTGATCGGCCGTGGCTGGATCGAGACGCACTGGCCGGAGAAGCGTTTCCCTACGCGGCAGGATTTGGATGCGGTGAGCGGGGGCCGGCCTGTGGTTCTCACGCGTGCGGATGGGCATGCGCTGGTGGCCAACACGGCGGCGCTGAGGGCGGCGAAGCTGGACGGCAAGCCGGCGTCGCAGCCGAGCGGCGGGCGCATCGAAGTGGGCAAGGACGGACTGCCGACGGGCATGCTGATCGACAAAGCGATGGCGCCAATCGGCGCGCTGGAGACGGCGCCGAGTGAGGCGCAGGTGCGCGATACCTATGTGAAAGGCATTGCGCGCGAGGTGGAGCTTGGCTGGACCGGGCTGCACAACATGTCGGTGCGTGGCCCGCATATCGCGACGCTGAACACGATGGCGGCGGCGGGCGACATGAAGCTGCGGCTCTACAATGCGATCGATGGCGGCGACTTCGACCTGATGACCGAGGGCGGCCTATGGGGCGCGAGCGACAACGGGCTCGTCACGTCGAAGGCGATCAAGCTCTACATGGATGGCGCGCTGGGATCGCGCGGCGCGTTGCTGTCTGCGCCGTATTCTGACCAGCCTGAGACGACCGGCCTGCTGCGCTCGGACGAGGCGGCGATGATGGCGCTGATGAAGAAGGCGTCGGACGCCAACATCCAGGTGGCGTACCACGCCATCGGAGACGAAGGTAACCGGCTTGTCCTGAACTGGATGGAGAAGACGTTTGCAGATGCAGGCGTCAAGGGCGAGGACAAGCGCTGGCGCAACGAGCATTCGCAGATCCTGCACGTTGAGGACATTCCGCGCTTCAAGGCGCTCGGGATCATTCCCTCGATGCAGCCGTCACACGCGATCGGCGATCTCTACTTCGCGCCAGCGCGGCTGGGGCCGGATCGGCTGGCGGGCGCCTATGCCTGGCGCGCGTTGATCGATGCGGGGTCGGTGATCGCAGGCGGGTCGGATGCGCCGGTTGAGCAGGGCGATCCGCGGATCGAGTTCTACGCGGCGGTCGCGCGCAAGGACCTGAAGGGACAGTCGGGCGAGGGCTGGCATCCCGAGCAGAAGGTGACGCGCGAAGAGGCGCTGAAGATGTTCACGCTGTGGCCTGCTTATGCGTCGTTCATGGAGAAGGACCTCGGCACGATCGAGCCGGGCAAGCTGGCGGACTTCACCGGTTTCAGCGGCGACATCATGACTGTGCCGGAAGCGGACATTCTAACCGTCGAACCAGCGCTAACAGTGGTCGGCGGCAAGGTCGTGTACCGGCGTGGCAATCAGAGCTGACGTCGCGGGCGACATGGGAAAGGCGCCGGCTGCCCCACCGCAGCCAGCGCCAGACCCGGACCCATGATGCGCCCCAGCGCGTCTGCCCGTGTGGCAGGCAAGCAACCAGCGTGCCGCGCGATCGCTGATGCTTCAGGCTTCGACGCCTGAGCCTACCTGGCAGGCGACACCCGTGCCGCCGATGCCGCAATAACCACCGGGGTTCTTGGCGAGGTACTGCTGGTGGTAGTCCTCGGCGTAGAAGAATTCGGGGGCGGGCAGGATTTCGGTGGTGATGGCGCCGAGGCCGGCCTTGCGAAGCGACTGCTCGTAGGCCTTGCGTGAGGCTTCCGCCTGCCGGGCCTGTTCGTCCGAATGGGTGTAGATCGCCGAGCGGTACTGCGTGCCGACATCGCCGCCCTGGCGCATGCCCTGGGTTGGATCGTGGTTCTCCCAGAACAGTTTCAGGAGCTGTTCGTAGGACGTGACCTTCGGGTCGAACACGACGAGCACGACCTCGGTGTGGCCGGTGCCGCCGGAGCAGACCTCTTGGTAGGTCGGGTTAGGCGTCGAGCCGCCCTGATAGCCGACAGCCGTGGTGAAGACGCCGTCCTGTTGCCAGAACTTGCGCTCGGCGCCCCAGAAACAGCCGAGGCCGAAGACCGCAGTTTCCAGTCCTTCCGGGAAGGGGGCTTTCAGGGGGCGGCCGCTGACGAAATGAGCGTCTGGAACCCGCACGGCCGTGGCGCGTCCGGGCAGCGCATCGGCGGCTTTGGGCAGGTCCAGCTTCTTGCCGAGTCCGAACATGGGAATTCTCCTTCAGCGCCTATGTGGGGGCTCCGGGCTGCCGCGTCAAAACCAGCGCGTCATTCCCCGTAACTTGCGCTTCAGACGGCCCCATGTAAAAGCCCCCTCCTGCGCTGGTGAGGTGGCCGAGTGGTCTATGGCGCACGCTTGGAAAGCGTGTGTACGGGAAACCGTACCGTGGGTTCGAATCCCACCTTCACCGCCAGCGTTCGTACGTAGCGAATTGATACGGCGGCCCTTTCTGAAAACTGTCCAAAGCCAACCCCGCCACTAACCCCGCCGGGCGAACTTCTAGGCCGATAGATCGACATGGCTCGATCAGCGTGTCTGGGCTGCGCGGGCATGGGCCGCCAGGCGCAACATTTTGCGGGCCGCAGCAGGCTATGCTCTACTTTACGAGTTCGCCCGGTGGACGAGATTTGGGGGCATGTCGTGGACCTAGACCGCTTGGCCGCTGGGTCGATGTTTCTCTGCATGTTGTACACGATCAGCCTGATGCTCGTGTGGCAGTCCGAACCGTTTTTCGCCGGCCTTTTCCGAATGCGCCGCGAAATGCGCTCGCCTTTCATGCTCGCGGGAGATGATGAGCAGCATCAGCGAGAATTTGCATGGGGTCTGCGAAGGCTGTGGGGCTATCCGCCCTTGGTGTCTGGCGTCTTTGTCGCGCTGCTAGGCCTTTGGCCATTCGGTTCTGCGGAATTCTTGGTCGTTGGCGCTGCCGCGATCGCGCTGGGGATCCTGCTGCTAAACTTCGGGCAAGAGCTGGCCTTCGGCGTGGCGCGCGCCCTTTCCCAGCGCAGGTAGTCCGCAGACCAGTTCCGCGCGAGCCGATGGGGGGTGACGTTCGTGAAAGCCTTTAAGTTCGTTTTTGGAGTTGGCGCAGCGCCACGCGCCGCCCGAAGTCGTCGACTTCGCCGTTGAAATTGATCGCCAAGGCCTTGCCCTTCGTCACGCTCACGATGAAAGCCTTGGCCTCGTAGCCGAGTTCCCGCTCGCGCTCGCATTTGGCGCCGCCGCGCGAACCGACGCCGCCTGTCTCGGGTGCATCGACATCGGCAAGGCGAAACGCAACTCCATCAGCGCGCCCGCTATCCCCGTCAGACCAGTAGAG
>JANOKS010000060.1:0-15124 GCA_031419455.1 Alphaproteobacteria bacterium | reverse complement strand
AGCCGCCTTCGCCACTGGTGTTCTTCCCAATATCTACGAATTTCACCTCTACACTGGGAATTCCACTAACCTCTTCCGATCTCTAGATTACCAGTATCAAAGGCAGTTCCGGAGTTGAGCTCCGGGATTTCACCCCTGACTAAACGACCCGCCTACGTGCGCTTTACGCCCAGTAATTCCGAACAACGCTAGCCCCCTTCGTATTACCGCGGCTGCTGGCACGAAGTTAGCCGGGGCTTCTTCTCCGGATACCGTCATTATCTTCTCCGGCGAAAGAGTTTTACAACCCTAAGGCCTTCTTCACTCACGCGGCATGGCTGGATCAGGCTTTCGCCCATTGTCCAAGATTCCCCACTGCTGCCTCCCGTAGGAGTCTGGGCCGTGTCTCAGTCCCAGTGTGGCTGATCATCCTCTCAGACCAGCTATAGATCGTAGGCTTGGTGGTCCATTACACCGCCAACTACCTAATCTAACGCGGGCCGATCCTTCGCCGATAAATCTTTCCCAATACGGCGTATTCAGTATTACTCCCAGTTTCCCGAGGCTATCCTGAAGCGAAGGGCACGTTCCCACGCGTTACTCACCCGTCTGCCACTCCCCTTGCGGGGCGTTCGACTTGCATGTGTTAAGCCTGCCGCCAGCGTTCGTTCTGAGCCAGAATCAAACTCTCAGGTTGAGGTTTGACTCCGACGAAACCTCATCCGTAATGGATGCGGTCGCTGCAAAGCATTTGCGTATATTTGACGGGAAACCCGTTCACATAAAACCCAACTCACGTTGGGCCGTATATTGAACTGGCTTTCCATAGATAAACGCAAACCGTCGATGTCGTTGTGGGTCTCACCCAGGCCGAAGCCCGTTTGAGAACCCGGCAAGCAACACCGCCGCCCGCGTTTCTCTTCCACTCACAATGTCAAACATCCTACGAACCGACGACCTCTCGGCCGGCTATCCGCCGCATCCGTACCGGCCATCAAGGCCGCCCCGTTTGCGTGAGGCGCGGGGTATAGGCCCCTCGCCGATTTCCCGTCAACCGCCTTTCGTGAAGTTTTTTCGGCGATCCGCAGAACGCCAAAAAAACCCAGAAAAAGAGCCGACAGATTTACATCGGGCCCATTGCGGGGCCCGCGCAAAGACCATCTGGTCGGCGGGAGGAGGCGATATACGCCCCGACCTCACCTCACGCAAGAGGTTTTTGGTTGATATTGCGGAAATTACGCGTTTTCCACAGAACCCGGTCGCGCGCCACACGAACTGTGGAAAACGCACAATTCAAGCAAGGATTGACCACCGGATAGGCAATCCTGGCTCCAGAAGCTAGGGCCTTGTGCGATCCCTGGTCGTTCCGCGCAACGCCCTGCCCTGGCGCCAACAGCGACCGCCGCGCAATCACGCCCCTGCGACAAGACGGTAGTCAGGGCTGGATATACGACCGTATCGCATTCACCTCGGCAGTCGCTTCGGCAATCCGCCATTTCACCAGATCGCCGATCGACACCAGGCCAATCATCCGGCCGCCCTCGACCACGGGAAGATGGCGAATCCGCCGGTCGGTCATCCGCTCCATCGCCGATTCGATGGTGTCGCGTGGCCGCGCCGTCTCGACTTTTCGCGTCATGACCTCGCCAACCGTGCATTGCAGGGCCGCCGCACCGCTTCTGGCGATGTTCCGCACGATATCGCGCTCCGAGACCACGCCGATCAGGCTGCCCCCCTCATTGAGGATGACCATGGCGCCGACCCGACGCGTCTCCAGCAGCTCGGCGCACTCCTTCAGGGTCGCGGATTCCGCAACCGAATAGATTTGCGCGCCCTTCTCCTTGAGGATCTGCTCCAGGAACATGCCGTTCTCCCTGCTCGCGCCACCGCAGACCAGCAAAGGTGCGGCAGCCTGCCGCAGCTTGCAACGCTGAATCACCGGGTCGCGCAGAATTATTGCGGACGCTCGACATCCAGATCGAGCTCGAGACGCGGAACTACGTCGCCCTGCCCGCGAAACCTGTGCCGATGTGAAACACTACTCACTACTAGCACATGGTTACGACGTACCACGCCGCGCATCGCCACATATTCCCTGACCACGCGAACCCGCGTCGCCGGCATGTGCCGCCTGCACGCCTTTGGCACACCGGTTGCAAACCCGTGGAATAACTCAACCACCGGGATACATCCGCCGATGTCGTTCAGACGCAAAAGCCCCAACGTCGTCGTCTCCGTTGCGATGGGCGCCCTCGTCGGCCTCGCGCTTGTCGGCGGCGCCATCGGCCTCCTGACGATGCCTGCGATGGCCCAGCCGCCCAGCCCCGCGACTCAGGTCTCCCAGACCAATGGCGGCAACAGCGTCTCCACCGGATCGATCACCGCAAACGGCGCCGGCGTCATCGTCGGTTCTGCCTCCGGCATCGGCAATTCCGCGACCTTCATCACCACCCAGAGTGGCAACTGAGATCGCGAACACCTTCCAGCAACGGCCTGTCCTCCGGTCGATCCTGGTCCGCTAAGTTGAGTTAGGCCCAAGTGCGGGGGCAAGCGTAGAGTAGCGTTCAGTACATGCGTATCGGCGGCGGCTTTCCATCACGGAGAGCCGCCGCCTTTGCATCTGGACTTCGGAACTCTTGTGCAAGGCTTGCCGTTTCCCCAGCATGACAAGACTCGCGCTGACGGCCGCCGCTCTCGTTCTCGCCCTCTCCGCCTGTGGCGATCGATCACCTCCGGCCGACACACAGTCGCCCCGCGCGCAAGCGCCCGACACAGCCTCCACGTCTGCCTCTCCCGCAGCACCACCGGCAGGCCCTTTCGCTGCGACGCCCGCCACCGGTGAAGAGCTGCCGACATCGCAAACCACGCCGGGTCCGATCCCGCTCGCTTACCGCCATGTCTGGGCGATCGATCCCGCAGACTGCACGAACGAGCCGGGCCTGACGCGCATCGCCATCGCCCCCGGCGCCATCCGCTTCTATGAAGGACGCGCCGTCGTGAAGAAATCGCAGGTCGAGGGGCCGGACAAGCTCCTGCTCGACGTCGACCACACCTCGGAAGGCGAAACACGCCCGGAGCGCCATGCATTCGCTCTCAACAATTCCGGATCGCGCCTGCTCTATCAACGCAGCGGAGACAGCTTCAAATACGTCCGTTGCGACTAGCTCAGTTCTCGAGCGTGAAGCGCATGCCGGCATTCTGCTCCAGCCGCGCGATCAGCTTCCGCCCCATCGCCGCGCCGGGAACCCAGACGCCGCCGCCGGCCTCGTCGCGCCCCACATCGCGCGCAAGGCACATCGCGCTCTCGGAAATCATCTTCGACGTCGCGCCATAGCCGGGATCCTTCTCGCCCTTCACGCGCGCCCGCAATGTCCGGCCATCCGCCGTCTCCCCCACAAAGCCGACCTCATAGAACCCCGTCTCGCGCTCCTCCTTCGACGGCCCCTGTCCGGGCTTTGGCAACGCGAAACGGCGCAGCAACGCCCGCGTCGGACCAAACTCCAGCAACGCCTGCTGGATGTCGCCCGTGCGCTTCGCAGCCTTCGCGCGCTTCTCCCCGGCCTCGCCATCGCCGGTGAGCAGCATCTCGTCATAGACAAAGTCCTGCCCCCACGCATGGCCAAGCAGGTAGTTGGAGCGGTGTACATTCTTCGTGTTGATCGTCGCCATGATGAATGGCGTCGCCCATTGCCCGGCAGCCGCATCGCGCTCCACGGCCTCGCCATCCGGTTGCGCCGGCCCCCTGAAACCAGGCGTCAGCGCAAACGGATCGGCCAGCGTCGTCAGCAGCGACGGATCAAGCTTTGATGCTTCCAGCGTCGCCATCAGGCTCGCCACCGTCCCACCCGAGAACCCGCCCTTCATCTTGCGCACGCGCCCGCGAACGCGCTTCAGCGGCGCCCCCAGCCGCACCAACGCCTCCGACTGGATGAACGCCACGCCCGCCTCGAACGGGATCGAGTCGAACCCGCACGAAAACACGATCCGCGCGCCGGATGCCTTCGCCTTGGCGTCGTACTTCGCGATCATCGCCGCCATCCACGCCGGCTCGCCGCAGAGATCGACATAGTCCGTCCCCGCCTCCGCACACGCCGCCACCAGCGGCTCGCCATAAAGCTGGTACGGCCCCACCGTCGTGATCACCACCTGCGTCGATCGCGCCATCGTTGCGACGGATCCGGCATCCGACACATCAGCGATCACCAGCGGCAGGTCAGCTGGCGCGCCGATCTCGCTCCGCACACTCTCCAGCTTGGACCTGCTACGCCCCGCCATGGCCCAGCGCACGTCTCGCCCCACGCCATACGTCGCCAGCATGTGCTCTGCCACGAGCCGCCCGGTAAACCCGGTCGCGCCATAGACGATCACGTCAAACTGTCGCCCCTCCGCCATGGCGCGCACCTATTCCGGCAGATAGAGGATCGGCAACTGGATCGCGCTCGGCCGCGGCGCGTCCATGTAGATCGTGTTGCGCGCCACCCGCGTCTTCGCGTCCTTGCCCGGATTGCCGCCCGTGTTGGGGTTCACGTCGATGCGCGGCGCGTTCGAACTCGTGACATGCACGGCAATGCGATGCCCCTTCTCGAAGGTCAGCGCCGTGTCCCACAAGTCGATGGTCAGCTTCTCAGGCGCGCCCGGCGTCATCATCTCGATCTGGTCCGGCATGCGCCCCTTGCGATAGCGCGTGCGGATCGCGCTATCGAGAATGATTGCCTCGTATCCATCCGGATAGACGTCCACCAGCTTCACCACGAAGTCCGTGTCGGGTCCGTCGGTGGAGGCCCACAGGTCCATCGTCACCGTGCCCGCAATCACGACATCCTTGTCCAGCGGCTGTGTCTGGAAGCGGAGATAGTCCGGCCGCGTCCCGATCGGCCGCTGGTCCATCGGCCCGCGATCAAAGGTGAGGTTCGCCCCGCCAATCGTCTTCACGGGGTTTTTCGGATCGAACGCATACGTCTTCGATGACGACGCTTTCGCCGGCTTCGTTGTCGACAGCGACCCATCCGCGCCGAGATAATAGTTCATCATCGCCGGCGCCGGCGGCCAGTCGCCGAACGTCATCCAGCGGTTCTTCTCGCTCACCGCGCCCTTGCGCGCCGAGGCCATCATGTACGCCTTGACCGGCGGCTCGGACATGATCCCGTTGTCGACACCCTTCAGCCAGTACTCCCACCAGCGCATCTCGGAATCCGCGCCGCCCTGCGCATTCCCGATGCCGCCGCCATTCGGATACTGCAGGTCGCCCGACAGCGGCCCATGCCCGAACGGTCCCATCTCCAGCTTCTGGTTGCCCCGCGCGCCCGTCGGCCCTTCATGCTGCAGGTACATGAAGTTGCGCACATTCCCTTCGTTGAAGATGTCGAACCAGCCGCCATACTGGTAGATCGGAATGTCGATATACTTCCGCTGCTCCGCGATCTCCGTGCGGTCCCAGTAACTGTTCGCCGGATAGTTCGACGCCGACAGCGCAATCACATCTTCCGACACACCCTGCCCGCGACTCCAGTCGCCGCTATCCTTCTGCTTGAACGCACCGCCTATGTACGCGCCCGTCAGGCGCGTCGATGGGGCCACCACGACATAAGCCGCCTTCAGGTGCGGCGGGTTCATCGTCGCCGCCAGCAGCGAGGTGTATCCCATCGCGCTCGCGCCCGTGATGCCGATCTCGCCATTGCACCAGTCCTGCTTCGCCATCCACTCGACCGTGTCATGGCCATCGAACGCGTCGTTGATGAAGGCGGCATAGAACCCCTCGCTCCTTCCCTTCCCGCGCACGTCCTGCACGAGATAGGCATAGCCCGCGTCCGTGTATTTCTTCGCGCCAGCCGGGCTCGCGAACATCGCATCCTTGCCATAGGGCGTGCGCTGCACGATGCACGGGAACGGTCCCTGGCCCGCCGGCAGGTAGAGATTGCCAGCGAGCTTCGCCTCGTCCCGCATCGGCGTGATCACTTCCGTCGCCCCGGTCGCTACTTTCGCTGGCGCCGCGCCACGCACGGCCGGCGCCTGCGCCTGCTGCGCCACCGCGACTGCGCCCAGCGCCAGCATCGAAACAGCCGCCAACGCAGCTCCTGCAAGTTTCCGCATGATCTCTCCCTGCCGGTTGTCTTCACCGTTGCGCGCACTCTCCCGCCGCTTGCGGCTCGGGGTCAATGGACCCACGCCGGATTGATTTGGGGGAATGCGGCGCCGGCTTCACACAACGCCGCCCCTGTGCGAGTGCTCCCTCTCATGGACTTCCTCAAGCCGACCATCATCGCGATCCCCTTCTTCCTCGTCACCTTCATCCTTGAATGGTGGGCGGTGAAGGCTGGCCGGGCTCGCGGAAGGTATGAAACGCGCGACGCGCTCACCTCCATCGGCATGGGCCTTGGCAGCGTTGTGGCGGACACGCTGCTCGCCGCGATCGGCCTATGGCTGCTGATGCTATTCTGGCCGTACCGCATCTTCGACCTGCCGGTGACGTGGTGGACCTTCCTCATCGTGTTCGTCGGCTACGACCTGATCTACTACTGGAAGCACCGCATGGCCCACACCATCCGCTTCTGGTGGGCTGAGCACCACACGCACCACTCCTCCACGCACTACAATCTCACCACGGCGCTGCGCCAACCCTGGTTCGGCCCGATGACCGGACAGATCATCATGTCCGCGCCGCTCGTCCTATTCGGCTTCCACCCTGCCTTCATCGCGCTCTCGGCCGGGGTGAACCTCGTCTACCAGTACTGGATTCACACCGAGGCCATCGGCCGGATGCCGCGCTGGTTCGAGGCGGTGATGAACACGCCAAGCCACCACCGCGTCCACCACGGCATCAACCCGCGCTATCTCGACGCCAACTTCGCCGGCGTCTTCATCGTGTGGGACAAGATGTTCGGCACCTTCGTGCCCGAGCTTGATCACGACAAGCCGGTCTATGGCACGGTGAAACCGATCAACACATTCAACCCCGTGCGCGTCGCTTACGGCGAACTTTTCAGCCTGCTGCGCGACTGCGCCAGCGACGGCTTCCGCCCGTGGCGCTGGGCCGGCCGCTTCATCAACAAGCCCGGCTGGTCGCCCGATGGCCATCACGCGCGCTCGCCCGAGCTCAAGTCCGCCTACCTTGCGCAGCATCCCGAACAGGCCGGCACGCCGGGCCTGCCCGCGAAGCACCTCAAGCGCCCCGCGCCGAGCCCGGCAGCCATTCCCGCCGAGTAGCGCACAGCGCCCCGCAAGCGACAATTCCGACAGCTGCGCCAGCCGTTTTCTCGTTGTTCCCCATCGACCGCGCGCCTGCTAGTTTCCGTGCGGGACCTGGGCCGGAGGCCAGCGGGGACAGCGGGGACAGCCATGGCAGATGTCTTCATCTCCTACCGAAAGGCCGACCGCGCCTGCGCGCAGGCGCTCGCCAACGCCCTGAAGGTCGAGAACCTCGATGTCTGGTGGGACACAGCACTCGAAACCGGCCAGACCTTCGACGAGAAAATCCAGGCGGTGCTCGAGAAGTGCAAGGCCGTCATCGTCCTGTGGTCGAAGGAATCCGTGAAGAGCGACTGGGTGCGCGCCGAAAGCTCCATCGGCCGCGAGCGGGGCATCCTCGTTCCCGTGATGATCCAGCCCGTCAACATCCCCGTCCCTTTCAATCTCCTTCACACCGCCGACCTCATCGGCTGGAGCGGCGACCGCGCCCACCCCGGCTATCGCGACGTGGTCAAGCAGGTGAAGGAACTCGCCGGCAAGACCAGCGTGAAGCCGCTGAAGCCGCCGCCGAACCGCGCTCTTCGCGCGCTCTGGCGAACCGTCACCGCGGTCGGCGTCCTCGCTGCAATCGGCGCCAGCCTCTGGGTTTTCCGTCCGTGGGAAACCTTCGTCCCGAAGGATCCCGTCGTCGAAGCAAAACGCGAGGCGGAGGAAAAGCGCACCGCATCCCTCAACAGCCTCGCCGCCTACGGCCTCCAGCCGGGCGATCTCGACAGGCACGGCAGCCAGCACATCGTGGATCGCATCTTCAGGAAGGAAACGCGCGACCAGCTCAACACCGAGGCCGCGAAGGGCGATCCCGTCCTCCTCACGCTCAAATGCGCGGTCGATCTCTGGACGCTGAAGGACGACACGCCCGACTACGAGGCCGCCGATCCCACATGCGAGAAGGCAGCGGAGTCAGGTGAGCCCGTCGGCCGGGTCTTCTTCGGCGACATGCTGATGGAGGCGTCCTATTATTCGAGCGTGAACGACAGCACGCGCGCGTCCTTCAAGACCGGCGCGATCTCCCAGTACAGCCAGGCCGCCGCGGCCGGCTCCGCGCTCGGCGAGACCAGCTACGGCCGCGCCCTGATGGAGGGCAAGGATGTCCCGCTCGATCTGATCAAGGCCGAGGCTCTGTTCAAATCCGCGCAGGCCAAGGGGCTTCCACTGGCCGATTTCCTGCTCGGCAGCCTCTATCTCCTGGGCGACATCCAGGGCCCGGAATACGATCAGGCCGTCGCAATGATCCGCAAGGCCGCAGACGCGAACGTGCAGGAAGCGCAGTCCTACATGGCCGACCACCTGATGAGCCCATTTGGCGACGCGACGCGCGCCGCGCTCGAGGAGGCCCTCGTCTATCGCCAGGCCTGTACGACCGGCATCGACAGCTACATCGCCTTCCGCTGCCGCGAGTCGATCCCGCCGCTGGAAGCGCGTATCGCCGACGCGAAGGCGGCCGAAGCGGCCGCGCCGAACTAACCGCCGGTCTTCAGCTCACCGCCGCACGACGAATCCGCCTTGGCGATCTGGTCGAGCAGCGCGCCGAGTTCGGCCTCGTCGCCGCCCTGCGCCATGCCCGCAAACGCTTCCGGGGCCATCTGCCCCTCCAGCGTCTTGGCGATGCACGTACAGTAAACCGCCTCCCCCGCATTCGACGCGCACATGTCGCGGACTGCCCGAGCATTCCCGGACAGCCCGTCGCCGCATGCGGCGAGCAGCATGGCGACTACGCCAGCAATCAGCATTCTCATCGACGCCTCCAACAGCTGTGAGCCCGCGCTCGTGCTTCGACGGACGCCGCTTTGCGGCTGCTCAGCATGAGCGCTCTGCGCTACCAGTGATGAGAAGCGCTCATCCTGAGCAGCGACCGAAGGGAGCGCCCGTCGAACCACGAGGGCGCGCTCACAGACGGCGCCAGATCACCTCACTCCGCCTTCACCTTCTCCACCCACCGCTTCACCCGCGCCTCGAGAACCGGCAGTGGCAACGCGCCGCCGCTCAGTACGGTGTCGTGGAAACCCGCCATGGTGAACTTGTCGCCCAGTTCGCTCTGCGCCTGTCCGCGCAGCTCCTGGATCTTGATCATGCCGATCTTGTACGCCGTCGCCTGGCCCGGCCACACGATGTAGCGGCGGATTTCCGAGCGGATCGCGGCGTCGGGCACGGATGAGTTGTCGGCGAAATACTTCACCGCCTGTTCCTCGCTCCAGCCCTTCGCATGGATGCCGGTGTCGACCACCAGCCTGATCGCGCGCCAGATCTCGGCCGAGAGCCGGCCATAGTCCGAGTACGGATCGGCGTACTGGCCCATCTCCTTGGCCAGCGTCTCCGTGTAGAGCCCCCAGCCTTCCTGATAGGCGGTCGAGCCATACTGCGTGCGGAACTTCGGGATGCCCGTCAGTTCCTGCGCGATGGCGATCTGCATGTGATGGCCCGGATTGCCCTCGTGATAAGTGATTGTCTCCAGCTCATAGGTCGGCATCGCGTTCATGTCGCTGAGGTGCGCGTAGAAGACGCCAGGCCGCGAGCCATCGGGGGTCGGCGGGAAATAGTGCTGCGCCCCGCCGGCTTCCTCGCGGAACGCCTCGACACGCTTCACCACCAGCGACGCCTTGGGCAGGATTCCGAAATACTCCGGCAGCTTGGGCTGGATGCTGGCAAGATAGCCCTCCGCCAGGCTGATGTACTTCGCACGCCCCTCATCGGTGTTGGGCAGGTGGAATTGCGGATCGGTCCGCATGAACACGAAGAACTCGGCCAGCGTGCCCTTGAAGCCCACCGCCGCCTTGATCGTCTCCATCTCCGCATGGATGCGCGCGACTTCCTTGAGGCCAAGATCATGGATCTGATCCGCCGTCATCTCGGTGGTCGTCATCAGTTCGAGCGCGACGTTGTAGTAGGCGGCCCCGTCCTTCATCAGCTGGCTCACGCCCTGCGCCTGCTCCGGCGTATTGGCGCGATCCGCCTCAAGCCACGCGATGACGCGCTCATAGGCCGGCTTCACCGTCTCGATCAGCGCCTTGCGCGCGCCGTCCTCCAGCGCTTTCGCCCCGGCGGCGTCGATCTTTCCGCCATCCAGCAACGTCTTGATTTCTGTCTTCGCATCCGCCCAGATCGGGGAGTCAGCGCCGGGTCCGAATGGCGCGCCCGCGATCAGGTTCTTCGATTCCTGGATCGCCTGGTCATAGGCAAAGCGCGGAGCATGGTTGCCCTCCGCCGCCGCCAGCTTCGCGCCCTCAAGTACCTGGTCCAGTCCGCGCCCGAGTTCGCCCAGCCGCGCCACATAGGCTTCCATGTCCGACTTTTCGGAGACGGTGTGGAAGCTGATCATGAAGTTCGGCAGGAAGACGTGCGGCCCGTCCTTGACGAAGACGTAGGGCGCCCGGCGGAACTTGGCGGACTTCTCCATGTCGTCGAGCTGCTCGACCCACAGATCGAACGACGTCCGCGCTTCCTCCTCCAGCGTCGCCGCGCCGAACTTCTCCTTCATCTCCGCCACGCTCGCGCGCCGCCACTCCAGCTGCCGATCCAGCTCGGCCTCGTCGAACTGGTCGAGCTTGTCGTAGTTTTCCTTGCGGCCCTGAAAGGTGAGCCCGATCGGGCTCGTCAGCAGCGACTCCTCATACTCGGCGTCGAACCACGCATTCAGCTCCGCGCTGACCTTGGCGATCTCCTCCGCCGTGGGCGCTGCAGGCGCAGTCGGTCCACACGCCACAAGCGCCAGGAAGCTGGCTGCAAACAGAAGTCTCATCATTCTCTCCTAATCCGTCGCCTTGGTCTTCGTGATCCACGTCCGCACGCGCGTCTCCAGCACGGGCAGCGGCAAGGACCCGCCGGTGATCACCGTGTCATGGAACGCCTTCCAGTCGAACTTGTCGCCCAGTTCGGCCCTGGCCTCGTCGCGCAGCTCGAGAATCTTGATCATCCCGATCTTGTACGTCGTCGCCTGCGCGGGGTTGAGCAGATACCGCTTCACCTCGCTCTTGATCGAGCTTTCCGGCCGCGCCGAATTCGCCATCGCCCATGCGACCGCCTCATCCTCCGTCCAGCCCTTCGCATGCAGCCCCGTGTCCAGCACCAGCCGCACGGCGCGCCACAGCTCAGAAGAGAGCCGTCCGAAATCATTGTACGGGTCGGTGAACCCGCCCATCGTCTTGCCGAGATCCTCCGAATAGAGGCCCCAGCCCTCGGCGAACGCGCCATAGCCGTATTGAGTCCGAAAAACGGGAATGTCCGTCAGCTCGTTCTGGATGGCGATCTGCATATGATGCCCCGGCACGCCCTCATGATAGGCGAGGCTCTCCAGCGCCCACAGCGACACCGCACTCATGTCGACAAGGTGCGCATAGAAGATGCCCGGCTGCTTCCCGTCCGGCGTCGGCCCGTAATAATGCGCCGCCCCGCCCGGCTGCTCTCTGAAACTCTCCACACGCTTCACAATGAGAGGCGCCTTCGGCAGCCGTCCGAAATACTCAGGCAGCCGCTTGTACATCGCATCCAGATAGCCCTGCGCCGTCGCCAGATATTTCGCGCGACCCTCATCCGTGTTCGGCAGGTAGAACTGCTTGTCCGTCCGCATGAAGTCGAAGAACGCCCGCTTGTCGCCCTTGAACGCCACCGTCTCGCGGATCTTGTCGATCTCGCCATGAATACGCGCGACCTCGCTGAGCCCCAGCTCGTGGATCTCGTCCGCCGTCATCTTCGTCGTGGTCTGCAGCTCCAGCGCGACAGTGTACCAGTCCGCGCCCTTCGGCAGCGTCAGCGCGCCCACCTTGCCCGACGGCGCATTGGCCATGTCGGACTCAAGCCACGCGATCAGCCGCTCGTAAGCCGGCTTCACCTGCCCCGTCAGCGCTGACTGCGCCGCCGCCAGCTGCTGCTCTGCATGCTTCGGCTCGACCTTGCCCGCAGTCCGCAATGCATCGATCTTCGTCTTGAGGTCCGCGAACAACGGCGAGTCCGCGCCCGGCCCGAACGGCGCGCCGGTGATCACGTTCTTCGCCTCTGTCGCTGTCCGCTCATAGCCGAATTTCGGCGTGCGGATGCCGTCCGCCACCGCCAGCTTTGCCCGCTCCGTGTACTGATCGATCGCCGCGCCCAGCTTCGCGATCCGCGCAACATACGCATCAGCATCCGCCGGCTCATCCACCTTGTGATAGGTGATCAGGAAGTTCGGAATGCCCGTGTGCGGCCCGCCAAACCCGAAAATGTAGTCATGCCGCTGCCACTCCCGCCGCTTCTCCGCGCGCGCCAGCTCCAGCTCCCAGATCGCCCACGATGTCTTGGCATCGTCGTCGAGCTGGGCCGGATCAACCTGCGCCTTCATCCCCGCCACGCTCTCGCGCCGCCACGTCAGCTGTCTGTCCGCATCCGCCTCCGAGAAGTCGCCCAGCTGGTCATACAGCTCCTTGCGCCCCATCGAGGTCAGCATCATCGGATTCATCGCAAGCTCTTCCTCGAACTCCGCATTGAGATACGCGGTGAGCTTCTGGCTCTCCGCGGCGATGTCCGCAGTTGTTGGAGCAGCGGGGGCCGCTGGGCTGCACGCTGTGGCCAGCGCGAACAATCCAGCCGCGAGCAGAAGTCTCATCGTTCGTCTCCGAAATCTGGGACCGCCGGGCTCCTGCCCGGCAGTCTCGAAACAGGCACGGCGTCGCTTGTCGCGCGAATGCCGGGCAGGAGCCCGGCGGTCCCGGATTACGCCGCCTTCTGCGCTTCAATCCACCGATCGATCTTCCGCTCCAGCACCGGCAACGGCAGGGCGCCGCCACCGAGGATCTGGTCGTGGAAAGCCGGATAGCTGAACTTCTCGCCCAGCGCCGTCCGCGCCCGATCCCGCAACTCCTGGATCTTCAGCATGCCGATCTTGTAGGCCGTCGCCTGCCCCGCCGACGTGATGTAGCGCCGCACTTCCGAAGCAATCGCCGCCTCGGGAATCGATGAGTTCTCGGTGAAATACTTCACCGCCTGCGCCTCGGTCCAACCCTTGGAGTGAATACCCGTATCCACCACAAGCCGGATCGCGCGCCAGATTTCGCCCGAGAGCCGGCCGAAATCCGAATACGGATCCTGCAGGAAGCCCATCTCCTTCGACAGCGACTCCGAATACAGCCCCCACCCTTCGGAGTAGGCCGTATAGCCATACTGCGTCCGGAATTTCGGCAGCTTGTTCGGCCCCGTCTCGGCTTCCAGCTCCTGCTGGATCGAGATCTGCATGTGATGGCCCGGCAGCCCCTCGTGATAGGCGATGTCTTCCAGCATGTAGGTCGCCATCGCGTTCATGTCGGACAGGTGCGCGTAATAGATGCCCGGCCGCGACCCATCCGGCGTGCCCGACTGGTAATGCTGCGCCCCGCCCGGCTCTTCCCGGTAGGGCTCGACGCGCTTGACGATGAGATCAGCCTTCGGCAGCCGGCCGAAATACTCCGGCAGCTTCAGCTTCATCTCCTCAATGTGCTTCGTCGCGCGGTCGATATACTCCTGCGCGCCCTTGTCATTGTTGGGCAGGTAGAACTGCTTGTCCGTCCGCATGAAGACGAAGAACTCTTCCAGCGTGCCCTTGAAGCCCGCCTTCTCCTTCACCGTCTCCATCTCGCCGCGGATGCGTGCAACTTCCGACAGGCCGAGATTGTGAATCTCGTCCGCCGTCATCTCGGTCGTCGTCATCAGGTTCAGCATGGCGTTGTAGTACGCCTCGCCATTCGGCAGCGAGCCCACGCCCTGCGGCGTCGCAGAAGCGTTCTTCTTGTCCTCGGCCACCCACGCCGTCAGCCGGTCATAGGCCGGTTTCATCTTGTCCACCATCGCAAGGCGAAGCTGCTCGGTCAGCGCCACAACCTCTTCCGGCTTCAGCTTGCCGGCATCGGCCAGCGCCTTGATCTTCCCCTTGCCGTCCGCGAACAACGCCGAGTCCGCACCCGGACCGAACGGCGCGCCCGTCGTCACGCGCGCCACTTCCGACGTCGTCATGTCATAGGCAAAGCCCGGCATGCGAATGCCATCCGCCGCCGCCAGCTTCGCCCGCTCGATCAGCACGTCGATCGTCGGCCCGATCGCATTCACGCGCGAGATATAGGCCTCGACATCGGCCTTCTCGTCCACGCGATGCTGGTTGACCATGAAGTTGACGAGGCCCGTATGCGCCCCGCCGCGTCCGAAGATGTAGCGATGCCGCCGGAACTCCGCGGACTTCTCCGCCCGCGCCAGCTCCAGCTCCCAGATCTCGTAGGACAGCCGCGCATCCTCGCTCAGCCCATCCGGCTTGAACTTCGTCTTCATGTCGGCAACCGACTCGCGCCGCCACGCCAGGTCGCGCTCCATCGCCGCTTCCGATCGATCGTCCAGTTCGCCATAGCGCTCCTTGCGCCCCTGCGAGGTCATCTCCTGCGGAGAATCCTTGAGCTCTTCCTCATATTCGGCGTCCAGATACGCCACGAGGTCCGCGCTATTCTTCGCGATCTCTTCAGCCGTAGGCCCCGCCGGCGCCGCCGGTCCGCACGCGACAAGCGCTGCCGCCATCGCGACCGCGCCAAAAATTGACCTCATCTTGTATACCCCACTGGAATGACCTGCCCTGACCTGTCGCCGATATAGCGTGATCATTCCACCGCTGTCACGCCGGGCGACCGCCGCGCTTTCCTCCTCCGGCCAAAGGCCGGGGGAGGAAAGCACCGCGCCATTCGGCGCCGAGTTTGGGGGAAAGTCGTTGTCACGATTTGGGGGAAACTCAGAAATCTTCTCCCGCAATCTCAACCACTTGCCTGAAAAATTTGGAGGAAACAGAGGCACAGGATCGGAGGGGTAAAAAACGGCCGTATAATCGGCCCCATGAAGCACGAACGCCGCATACCATCCTGGCTGTTGCGCGACCTTCCCGCACTCGCGGGAATGTTCGCGTGCTTCTGGCTGTTCGTCA